>CAMNAQ010000052.1 GCA_946531495.1 uncultured Lachnospiraceae bacterium
AGAAAATAAAGTCTGCTGTATCCGTTATCCCTGTAGGCTTTATATCTGTCCCTTCCGCGGGATACGGCTTTCTTAAAGTTTCTTTCATGGCTGACTCCGTTAAGTCTGAAGTTAGCCATCACTTCATTTAATACCCTGATCCTGCGGTTATCATTTCTCATCCTGAGGATCAGCTCCCAGTCATCATGAAGTCCTTCGCATTTATATCTGTATATCCCGTACATCTCCTTCGTAAGATATGTGGTCGGGTGATTCCAGTCTCTGGAGACCGCGGGGTGCTTTCTGTATCTTGCTCTTTTTACCAGCTTTTCTTTAAGCTCCCCGCTTTCGGTTTCGCTCCATATCCTAAGGTCCGCATAGAAAAGGTCGAAGGGTTCCTGCTCATAGCTTTCTGTCACTTTCTGAACCGCAACAGGCTCAAGCCAGTCGTCGCTGTTGATGATCCCGATAAGATCACCCTCCGCAGCTTCTGTTCCCTTGTTCATGGCATCGTATATACCGCCGTCCGGACCGCTTATAACCTTAAAGCATATGCCCTTCTCTTCGAATCTTTCCCTGTACTCTTCAAGGATCTCAAGAGTACCGTCCACTGATCCTCCGTCCTTGACTATATATTCATACGGCGGAATGGTCTGGCTCAGAACGGATTCTATGGTCTTTCTTATTGTCCTTGCGCTGTTATAGCAGGGGGTGACAATGCTTACTCTTGTCATATGCTTTCCGTTCTTTCTATTGATGTCTTAAGGTCCACCTGACTGTAATCGAAATCATATCTGCTGAGCGTTCGGTCTATGGTCATATTTCCGAAGGCCTTGTTGGTAAGCTTTCCGATCTTTCCCGGCACGATACATGCAAGTCTTACCGCAGGGTCCAGGAGTCTTGTTACCCGTATCCTTTTTCCCGATGCCTCCCCTATCATCCGTACCATATCGGACGTTTTGGTATATTCCGCATTCTGGGGATGGAATATGCCTCCCTCGCATCTTTCCATTACCTGTACAAGGAATTCGCACAGGTTCTCAATGTATAGCATCGAGCGTTCGTTTTCCGCCTTTGGGAAGACGGGAAGCTTTTTAGCCATAGCAGAAAGGGTCCTGTAATTGCCCTTGCATCCCTTTCCGTAAATAAACGGAGGTCTGAGCACCGTCACAGTGAAGGATTCATCTGCAAGTTCCCTGATCCCCTGATCCGCCTGCCATTTGCTGTCACCGTAAAATCCCGCAGGTGAAGGCACTGTATCTGCGTTTATGACCTTAGTCTTTCCAAAAGGCGCCGAATCTCCGTATATGATCACAGAGGACATGAACACAAACTGCTTTACACCTTCCGCCTTGGCTTTTTTTGCTGTTTCAATTGCAAGGTCACGGTTTACGGCATAGTATTTGGCCTTTACTTCATCGCTTGCCTTTCCGGTATCCGCATGGGCTATTCCCGCCACATGAAAGACAATATCCGATCCGGCAAATTCTGCGCTTCTCCAGCTCCCGTCCAGCATATCGATGGTCTTAATATCAAGCTTATCGGGATATCTGTTATTTACATATTTTTCGAAGCTTGTTCCGATATATGAGCCCGCACCGGTGATAAGGACCTTCTTCATCATGCCCCTTCCTTTTCGGGAAAACCGATCACTTTGCCCCGTTCTTCTTCTGCAGGATGATATGTGGTCACAGTCTCTTTAACAAGTCTGATTATTTCTTCTTCATCTTCGCCATAAGCTGCTGTCATAAGCTCCTTAAGCTGTCCCAGAAAGAGCTCGTTATCATAAGCGATTGGCATTCCTATGGATATGAGATGATTGGAGGTGGTCCTGATGCCCTCTTCAGCCATGAGCTTTTCCTCATAGAGCTTTTCTCCCGGGCGAAGGCCTGTATATTCAATCTTGATATCCACATCAGGCTTAAAGCCGCTGAGCTTTATCAGGTTCCTTGCAAGGCTGTCTATCTTAACCGGAGATCCCATATCCAGTACGAATATCTCCGATCCCTTGCCCATTACTCCCGCCTGAAGGACGAGGCTTACGGCTTCGGGAATCGTCATAAAGTATCTGACTATATCGGGATGGGTAACGGTAACAGGGCCTCCCTCTGCGATCTGTTTTCTAAAGAGCGGAACCACAGAGCCGTTACTTCCAAGGACATTTCCGAATCTGACTGCGCAGTATTTAGTGGACGCCCTGAAGGCAGAGGATTCTTCTGCCGGAGCAGCAAGCCCGCTGTCAATGTGGGACGAGAGCTCATTCAGCTCCGATTCCCTGTGCTCTCTGATCATCTTGTCGAAGGTCTGGATGATCATCTCGCATATCCTCTTGCTGGCTCCCATAACGTTTGTGGGATTAACAGCTTTATCGGTACTGATGAGGATGAAGTTTTCACAGCCGTTCTTCATTGCTGCATAGGCAGTCTTGTATGTGCCTATGGCATTGTTTTTGATAGCCTCGCAGGGATTATCCTCCATAAGAGGGACATGCTTATGAGCAGCCGCATGGTAGACTACCTGGGGTCTGTATTTTTCAAAGACGCTCTGAAGCCTGCTGCTGTCCCTGACAGATCCGATGAGGACCGTAAGGTTCAGATCCGGATATTTATTCTTAAGCTCATTTTGGAGCTCATATGCATTATTTTCATATATGTCGAAAATGATCAGTTCCTTCGGATCATGAGCAGAGATCTGTCTGCAGAGCTCGCTTCCTATGGAGCCGCCTCCGCCTGTTACGAGGACTGTTTTGCCGTGAAGGAAATCAAACACTGGAGCAAGATCCAGCTTCACCGGTTCTCTTCCGAGAAGGTCCTCTATGGCAACGTCCTTCATATCCTTGATGGATACTTCGCCGCTTGCAAGCTGGAACATTCCCGGAAGATTCTTCAGCTCGCACCCGGTGTCCTTGCAGATATTGAGGATATCGCGTCTGCTTTCCGCAGTGGCGGTGGGGATAGCGATATATATCTTGGTTATCTTATATTCTTTTACGTTGAGGAGTATATCGTCGCGTCCGCCTACTACCGGAATGCCCTCAACATATCTGTGCCACTTATTGGGATTATCATCTATTATGCAGAAGACCTTCTCGCGAAGCTCCCTGGCATTCCTGATATCTCGAAGGATCATCTGGCCCGCATTTCCTGCTCCTATGAGCATGCAGTGGGTAACCTCGCCCTCAGTCTGTTCCGATGAGGTGCCCTTTAAGAGAAGCAGAAAGCGGTATGAAAATCTTATAAACGTAATGAATCCGAACTGAAGGACCATGCCTATGAAATAATAGGATATGGGCATTCTCTTAAAAAATGCCGTGATGCCTATTATCTGGACGATCGATGTCAGGATTGACGAAAGGATACATCTCATCAGCTCGTTGAAGCTCGCAAAGCGCCAGATGCTCTTATAGAGTCTGAGTGCCCAGAAGATGAGTATGCAGAGGATCATATAGATCGGCGCAAAGCGTCTGAAGGGAGTAAGATATTCCTCGGGTATCGCGGAGAATCTGGTATCAAAGCGAAGCCAGAGCGCAAGGAAATAGGATGCCGTGACCGCGATCATGTCATATATGACGAGGCAGGCGGCTATTATCATCCAGTGCTCAAGCTTGAAATTTTTCTTAACAGGCTTTCGGTTCATAACTTGGTTTCTTTTTTTGCATAAATATAAGAACAAACTTAATCAAGTTATTATAACATAGATTGATATTGTAATGCTAAAATAGTTAAAAATAGATAAAAAGAACGGTCCCCGCTATTTTGCGGGAACCGTTCTTTTGACTTCATCCGTAAGGCATCAGGTGATCGGTTTTACGGTCTGGGAATATACCTTTTTGAAGAAGATGACAGACAATATGCAGGAGATGCCTTCCGAAACAAGGAAGCTGAACCATACCTTATTGACATCATTGGTAAAATACGCAATGGCCCACGCAACAGGGACGAGTATCAGGAGCTGTCTGCATATCGAAATGATAAGGGAATATATGCTCTTGGAAAAGGCCTGGAACACGGTTCCGAGAGAAATGGCAACCGCGGCAAAGGGATAATGGATGGCAATGATCCTGAGAGCGATTATGCCGATTGATTTCATATCCTCATCCGCATGGAATATATCCAGAAGTCTGTCCGGAAAAAGCTCGAATATGACAGTTCCCAGGGTCATGATGCATACCGCAAGGATAAGGCCGAATCGGAGAGCCTCATCGATCCTTGCTCTTTTTTTCGCACCGTAATTATATGCAAGCACGGGGATTATTCCGTTGTTCATTCCGAAGACAGGCATGAAGAAAAAGCTCTGGAGCCTGAAGTATACTCCGTATACGGATATGGCGGTCTCAGAAAACGATCTGAGGATCTTGTTCATGAAAAAGCTCATAACGGACATAATGCTCATCATAAGAACCGAGGGGATACCTACGGCATAGATACGCCTGATGGTAGCCGGATCCCGTGCGAAGATCCTGTCTACCCCAAAGCGGATCTCTTTGTTGACCTTAAGATTAAAGCATATAGCAACAACGGCGGCAATGCTCTGGCCGATGACCGTTGCGTATGCGGCTCCGGCGACTCCCATCGCAGGGAATCCGAGAAATCCGAAGATCATTATCGGATCAAGGATCATATTGACCACCGCTCCCACTGTCTGGGAGATCATCGAATAGAAAGTCTGCCCGGTAGCCTGGAGCAGTCTTTCGAATGTCATCTGACAAAAAAGCCCTATCGAAAGTGTTGTGACGATCCTGAGGTATGCAGTTCCGTATGAGATAGCTTCAGGTGTCTCCAACTGGGCATCGATAAAAGGCCCCGTCGCAAAGATCCCGAGGAGAAGAAATATTATATAGCTGCATAAAGCGAGAAATATGCCTTTATTTGCGGCGGAATCGGATTTTTCAAAATCACGTGCGCCAAGGGCAGTTGAGAGCATGGCATTGATACCGACACCCGTTCCGGATGCTACGGCTATCATAAGACTCTGCATGGGAAATGCGACTGTTACGGCTGTGAGCGCCGATTTGTCAAGCCATGATACGAAGACGCTGTCCACGATGTTATAAAGTGCCTGGACGAGCATTGATATCATCATGGGAAGAGACATTGATATTATGAGACTTTTTACGGGCCTTGTGCCCATTTTGTTTTCTTTTAGAACTGCTTGCGACATTTTAATGAACCGTAGGTGTTGAATGTTCTGCCACTGTAGAGGTGACCTTGGGCTTGATGGATACTACCTGGTTCCTTCCGTGCTCCTTGCCGTAATAGAGATTCTCATCCGCCTGGGTGAGGAGCTTTTCAAGGGAATAACCGGGGCTGTAGGTGGAGACACCTAAAGTCATTGTAAACCTGATCTGATTGCCTTCATATTCAACGACATTGTTTTCAATTCTGGATCTGATACGCTCTGCGACAGTGGTAGCAACGCTTCTGTTTCCGTGGACAAGGATAAGGAATTCCTCTCCGCCCCATCTGCAGACGGTATCGCCGTCTCTTACGCATGCCTTGAGTATCTCCGCAACGGCAACCAAAGCGACATCGCCGCAATCGTGGCCGTAGGTATCGTTTATCTTCTTGAAGAAATCAATATCGGACATTACAAGGCTGAAGATCGCACCGGTCTTCTTGGCCTCCTCTAAAGCACCGTCAAGTGCCGTTTCCATTGTACGTCTGTTGAAGAGCTTGGTCATGGGATCGATGCTAGCTTCAACATCAAGGGTTGCATTCTGATTGGCAAGTGTATCAAGGGATTTCTTGTATCCCAAGACAAAGAAATGCGACATCCATATGATCAGCTGACATGAAAGGAAGAGATTGAATACAAATGCGATGGACATCTGCACCATCGACATGCTCTCAATCGGGGTAAATGCCTGGCCCACGAAATACGAGACCAGGATTGAGATAACCGTAAGGATCGACCAGATCATGGGATAGAATATCCTGTCTTCATTCTTCATCACGAACATGCTTATGTAGAAATAAAGAGGGATTATCGCAATGACATAGGTATAGAATCCGGCATCCCATCCTATCACGACCGTTGTAAGGATCATCTGGAATATGATCTCGAGGAATGTCAGAAGATATCCGCGTGCAACTCTGCCCGAACGGACAATGCCGTAACAGTATGAATAATAAGCCGTGGAGATGACATTATAGAGAGAAAGCTCCCATATGTCCATGATATGGTACATGAACATCATGGTGACATGCACGATGATAACAGCCACCCCAAGTATCTCAAGAACCTCCTGGTGGTTTACGCCATAATCACCGGTTATGACTCTCATGAAATGGCTTTGTTTTTTTTGTATTTCAGGCTTATCAGCCATGCAAAACCTCCGCAACCATCTGTCACATTACTCGGTATAAGCCGCTGTCACATATATAACGCTATTTTACCACAACATGCGGTGGCCGGGCAAATAAGACACGGTTTTCGGACAAAAATGGGGAAAATGAACAAATACCCGCAGGAAAAGCTGTGTTGAAGCGGGCGATCACTGTATTGGCAGGCAGAATTCATCAGCCCTGAACAGAAAAAAACTGTCTATCTGCCCAAGATATACATATTTGGAAGCAGCTTCCTCACCGAAAAGAGGCGTCAGGTCATCGTATGTGTCGGTTACTATTATTGATGTATCCCCGTAATATGAACGCTCTCCGGTATACGTGTACCAGTCATATGAAATAAATGTCCCATCCTCGGAAAGGTAATTGGCAACCTGTGTATCCTCAATAAGAAACAGCCTGCATATTTCATCTGCCTCGCTGTTATCAATCATGATCACATTGTCAACGTTCTGGGCCCGGATAAAGTCGCTGAGTGCATAGCAGTAGCCATATGTATTATTTACTTCAAGGCAGACCTCGACATATTTTTTGGATGTGTACCAGATGCCTAATACTCCGATGCACAGGAGTACCCAAAGGGCTATGACACCTCTTTTTTCAAGATGTGCCGCAAGTTCATTCAGCATCATCCCCGCAAGGATCATCATGCATATCACCTCGACAAGGTAATATCTGGGAAAATTATAAGAGCTGAGCAGATGGATCAGTGCATTGACCATTATGATCGCAGCCATATATCCGGAAACAGCCTTTGATGCACCGAAGGAGGCGTTGCTTTCTTTATCGCGAAAAAAACTGACAACGCATCTTATACCGCTTACGAGCAGGAATACCGCAAATACGAATCTGGCCACATACCCGACCCCCTCAAGGTTCATGATCGTATACGCCTTATTAAACATGGTGGGCAATGCGTTAATCACAGCAAAGAAATAAGCGATATTTGTGAAAACTCTCTGTCCGAAGTCGCCCGCCCTGATAAGCAGTGCATCCATGCCGCTGGGGCTTATATTGCAATACTGATGAACCGCAAATCCGGCTATGCTGAGCACAGATCCGGATACAAGGACCGTAGTCCTGAACGCTGAGACCTCCTGCAGGCTGTTTTTTCTGAAAAACGCATTTACGAAATATGCTCCGGCGATTGGCAGTATGCCGGTGACAAAAGGGAATAATCCGCTGGAAAAAGCGGATAAAAAGACGAGGAAAAGCCACAATGCCAAAAGTGTGAAGTCACGCTTTGGCTTTTTTTCCGGGAATGTGATCAGAAGAAGGGCAAGCAGCGGAATAAGGATCTTGATCGAATACTGTCCGCCCCTTATGAAGAGCATGTTCAGATAATCAAGCATGCCGTAGCTGTAGGGTACATAGATAAAGCAGCATACAAGCAACGATATCTTCGTATCCATGCCGCAGTTTTTCATGAGTGAAAGAAGCACTGCCAGAAGGACGAACATGTAGATCGTATTTGAAAGTGCAAATGAAAGATATACATTCTTCGTGACCGTATAAAAAGGAATGGCAAGGAGCATTGCGGAATCTATCTCATGGGTCGTCATATAACGCCAGTCCGGAATAAGGAGCCTGCCGGTCCTTACGATCTCGATCATGTGGGTCATCAGCTTTGCGGCATCCTGATCCATGGCAAGGGGGGAATATACGAAATTGAACCTGATAAGATAAGCAAGCTCTGCCATCAGGATAAGGATCAGAGCCAGGGATACAGGTTGTTTTGTCAATTCTTTTATTCTGCTTTTTAATGCCATATCTGCCTCTTGCTGTGGTGCAGCGGGATGAGTTTCAGCATACGCCGGATGGTTCCCGGTGCGTAAGGATGGTCTGTGTCACGCTCACATCAGGTTCATGATCTCATCAAAGTATGCAAAATAATCGGGAAACGTCTTTGAACAGCACATGGGATTCAGGATATTAATTCCCTTTTCCTTTACTCCGAGGAGTGAAAATGCCATGGCCATCCTGTGGTCTCCATATGTCTCTATGTCTGCAGCCTTAAGCTCTCCGGGAATTATCGATATGCTGTCATCTTCTTCTATGGAGGCGTGGTATCCCGCACGGTTCAGTTCATTTACTATCGCCTGCGCGCGGTCACTTTCCTGAAGTCTGAGATGCTTATTATATTTTATGACAAGCTTTTTTCCGTAATAGGGGGCAAGAGCTGCAAGCGTCATAGTCTGGTCGGAACAGTTCACCATTGAGACCGTAAGAGCTGAATCCGGATCTATGGCATCTTCCGGACACATTTCCTTTTCATCGCAAAGGGGTACGGTCTTTTCGGGATTCATGGCAAGTGGCACAACCCTGAAATCATTTCCTTCAGGGGAATTTTCCGCGGTGTTTGCAGCCAGTCCGAGTATCTCGAGGCAGCTGATGAAGCGGATGTCATCCTGCATTAAATCCCACCCTAGTCCTTTCACCGTAACAGGTCTGTTTATAAGAGGACTGAGTGCGTAGAAATATGCCGCTGCCGAAGCGTCGGGCTCTATATCATATACTATTCCTTTTGGAATTCCGCATTTTACAATATAGCCTTTATACTCAGGCTCAGTGCCGTTTTCGGCAGATACATTTCCACATGCATTCCCGTCTGTCAGTTTCAGACTATCAAGTCCGAAGGATTCCATGACGCGTCTTGTCATCTCAGCATAGGAAAGGTTGGCTTTGCTGATCAGATCTATCCTGATATCACGCCCGGATAACGGTGCGGCGATAAGAAGCGCACTTAAAAACTGAGAGCTTTTTCCGATATCAACGCTGACCTCATCCTTGTTGAAGCCGTGCGGCTTAAGCGTGAAGGGAAAATGCCCCTCCTCGCCTTCATATATCACTTCACAGCCCAGATCCTTAAGAGAGTCAAGGAGGGGAGCCATGGGACGTTTTTTCATCTGATCCGAGGAATCCATATGATAGGTTCCCCCGTCAGTTGCACCAAGCACCGCAGTCAGGAATCTGGCGGCGGTTCCGGCGCTGCCAACGTTAAGTGATGCTTCGTTTTTCGGAAGCCTGCCCGCACAGCCTTTAACCCTTACGCTGCATTTTTCACGGTCGATTTCCGTCTCAATTCCCAGCGCGTCCATGCAGCCAAGAAGACTTTCCGTATCATCGGAAAACAGAACTCCGTTTAATACTGACTCTCCGTCTGCAAGCATCGCTATTAGAAGCGCACGGTTTGTTATGCTCTTGGAGCCGGGAACCGATATCTCCAAAGTTCCGTCTTCAAGCTCACTGATCCTGCCTGTTTTTGCTTTGATAAGAGGCCTGCGGGAGCATCTGTACTCCGCCACATCCCTGATAAAATATGTACTGTCCACCACTTCTCCGTCAGTACATGTTTCGCCCTTTATCTCCTTTAAGATACGGTATCCCGCCTTTTCATGAAGCTTCATGCTTGGAATGTTGGCGGTCATGACCTTGGCTGTCAGATGCAAGAGACCGAGCTTATTAAATCCGGCTTCATCACCGAGAAGCTTAACCGCCTCGGTTGCAAGTCCCTGTCCTTCGGGAGCATCCTCCGAAAAGAACACTCCGGTTTCGCCCGTCATGCTCGCGGGATCAATGTGCTGGATGTACACGCACCCGATGGGAGCATTGTTTTCTTTAAGCATGACGATATATTGCCACACCTCACCCTTATCAACCTCATCCGCAAGCCATCTTTTGTGGTCCTCTTCCGTTACAGGCTTCCTGTAATAAAAATTCCTGACAGTCCTGTCAGAATTTCTCCACATTAAAACCATCGCAGTGTCTTCCGCTGCGATGGGCTTAAGATATATTCTGTTTCCGTATATTAATTCGTTGTCCATTTTGTGCCTTCGCTCTTTTCCTCGATGGCCGGAGTTCCGCGCATTCCGATGACGGGAGCGCCCTTTCCGCGAAGGTAATCTGCGGTGATCGTGACGGTGCCTATATTGTCATCCTTAGGGATCTCATACATTATATCAAGCATATATTCTTCGATAATGCTCCTGAGTCCTCTTGCGCCTGTCTTAAGCTCCAGAGCCTTCTCTGCAATGACGTCAAGAGCATCGTCCGCAAACTCAAGCTTTACTTCATCAAGCTCCAAAAGCTTCCGGTACTGCTTGAGGATTGCGTTTTTAGGCTCAGTCATGATCTTGACCAGCATCTCTTTAGTCAGGTTCTGAAGAGTCGTGACTATGGGGAGACGGCCGATGAACTCGGGGATCATTCCGAACTTCCTGATATCTTCGGTAGTAACCTTGGAAAGGATGTCCGGATCATTATCATAGGAATCCTTGAGAGTTCCGCCAAAGCCTATGGAATTGGTCTTGGAAAGCCTCTCTTTTATGATGTCTTCAAGTCCCGGAAATGCTCCGCCGCAGATGAAGAGTATGTTGCGCGTATTTACCGTTGCAAGAGGAACCATTGCGCCCTTGCTGGATGCGCCGACAGGAACCTCAACCTCCGATCCTTCAAGGAGCTTGAGCATACCCTGCTGTACGCTTTCTCCGGATACATCGCGGTGGTTGGAATTTTCCTTCTTGGCGATCTTATCTATCTCATCGATAAATACTATTCCGTTTTCAGCCTTTTCAACATCATTATCCGCAGCTGCAAGGAGCTTGGAAATAACGCTCTCGATATCATCGCCGATATATCCGGCCTCGGTAAGGGATGTGGCATCTGCAATCGCAAGGGGCACATCAAGAAGCTTTGCAAGCATCCTTACCATATATGTTTTGCCGCAGCCTGTAGGTCCGATGAGGAGAATATTGGACTTTTCTATCTCAATCGAATCCTGGGTTCCGGTAGCTACTCTCTTATAGTGATTATAAACGGCAACGGACATGACCTTCTTGGCATGTTCCTGTCCGACGACATATTTATCGAGACTTTCCTTGATCTTGTGAGGTGCGGGAAGGTTCTTGATATCGATGAGAGGCTTGGATTCGCTGGTCTTTTTCTTTAATTTCTGTTTATTGGGGATGCCGCCCATTCCCTGAAGATTTGCATAATTGATTATTCCGAAGGGCGGAAAAGGAGGCATGCCAAAGCCGGGACCGGGACGCCCCTGCGGTCTTCCGTTATTTCCGGATGCCGGATTATTTGCTGCATTTCCGGATGAGGCAGGGTTATTTCCCGCGCCTGAATTTTCGGTTGAAGCAGTGTTGTTTCCTGCGCCTGCATTATCGGATAAAGTGTTTTTTTCGCCAGGATCAGGATTCTCCGATGAGGCGGGATTTGCGTTTTTTGCACTGAAATTCCTGAAGGCTTCATCCTGTGCCTCCAGCATTCTTCTGAGCTCTTCCTCCGTGGGTAAGGGTTGCCCTGACAATAGTCCCTGGTAATCAAACTGGGACACGGTATCCATGGTCTTTTGCATGCAGTCGGGGCATACGCATATACCGCCGGGAAGCCGGAACATCTTGCCGGTCTTGGATTCCGGCCTTCTGCACACAAAGCACACATCCTCGTATGAAGATGAGTCGGACTTGCCGGCATCTCCGGTTTTGGATGCATCTTCGTGACCTTCCGTCAGATCTATATTTTCGTCTGTATTATTATTTGTATCATTATTTGTAGTATTGTCTTTTTTATCGTTATCCATTTAAGGTAAGTTCCTCGTCTTTCATGAATTTTCCGGCACGTGCCTAAGTATCTCCCGCAGGAGATAAAGCTCTTTGCAGGAAGAAAGGGTTCTCCTCAGGAAGATAATGCTCTTTGCAGGAAGAAACGGTTCCTCCGTTCACTGGTCAGGCGAATGAAGGAACCGTCTTATTGTTCGCTCAATTTCACCCACACCCGTACATTATATCCTACAGACAGGGCTTATGACTACGAATTTATTGAAGTTTTACTTGTGCATAATATACGCTTTATAAAGCTGAAGATATATCTGTATTGATACTTCAGCAGGATCCTTACCCGGATACTTTCAGGCATCTTATGGCATTCAGCACCGCGATCACCATAACGCCCACATCCGCAAATATGGCCATCCACATATTCGCAATCCCGAGCGCTCCCAGCAAAAGGAACAGAACCTTTATTCCAATCGCAAAGACAATGTTTTGACGGACGATCCTGAGACACTTGCGTGAGATCTTCATTGCAAGTGCAATCCTGGCGGGATCATCGTCCATAAGCACGATATCCGCGCTCTCTATGGCTGCATCGGATCCCATGGCGCCCATGGCTATTCCGATATCCACTCTGGAAAGCACCGGCGCATCGTTGATGCCGTCACCTACAAATGCTACTTTTTCGCTACCCTTTTTGGATGAAAGCAGCTCTTCTATTTCTCTTACCTTATCTCCCGGAAGAAGCTGGGATCTGTATTCGCTGAGTCCCAGCGATTCCGCGATATGCTTCGCGCTTTCCTCCCTGTCGCCCGTAAGCATAACAAGACGTCTTACTCCGGATGACCTCAGCGATCTTATGGCATCTGCGGATGTAGGCTTTACCGTATCGGAGATGATGATATATCCTGCATATTCTCCGCCCGCTGCAACATGGACTATGGTGCCGGGAGTATCATCTGTGCCTGCTGCAAGGCCGAGGTCTTCGATAAGAGCTTCGTTGCCCGCATATATCTCATATGCTGTTGTTTTGATCCTTACACCTTTTCCCGGGATGTTTTCATCTTCGAGGATCTCGGAAGAATGGGCTATGCCAAGGCTGTCGGCATATTTTTTTATGGAAAGAGCGATCGGATGATCGGAATAGCTCTCTGCGATCGCAGCAAATCTTATGAGATCGTTTTCCGCAATATCTCCAAAGGGAACGACTTTGCTGACTTCGAAGGTTCCCTTTGTAAGGGTTCCTGTCTTGTCAAAGGCAATTATGCGTGCCTCGGAAAGTGCTTCGAGATAGTTGGAACCCTTTACCAGAATTCCTCTGGACGATGCGGCGCCGATGCCTGCAAAAAAGCTGAGGGGAATGGAGATCACAAGAGCGCACGGACAACTGATTACAAGGAATGTCAGTGCCCTGATGATCCATGTGGTAAACGCCGGGGAATGACCCGTTATCATGAGCAGAATCGGCGGGATCAGAGCAAGGGCAAGAGCAAGGATACATACGATGGGTGTGTAATACCTTGCAAATTTTGAAATGAAATTCTCGGATCTGCTCTTTTTCATCGAAGAATTTTCCACCATCTCAAGGATCTTGGAAACGGTGGATTCTCCGAACTCTCTGGTCGTTTCTATTTTAAGGAAGCCCGTGAGGCTTACGCAGCCGCTGATGACATCGTCTCCGGGACCTGCATTTACGGGCATGCTCTCACCTGTCAGTGCGGATGTATCGAGTGAAGCATTTCCCTCTATGATACGACCGTCAATGGGGATCTTCTCTCCCGCCTTGACTGCGATCATACTTCCTATCTCAACATCGTCGGGGTCGACCTGTTCGAGCTCTCCGGATTCGGAGATTATATTGGCATAATCGGGACGTATATCCATAAGAGCTACGATATTTCTTCTGC
>CAMNAQ010000053.1 GCA_946531495.1 uncultured Lachnospiraceae bacterium
TGTCACACTATTCATGGAAGAAAGGGGGCGTGGCAATGAGTGCTGTATCTAATACAATATTCAATAATTATCTGACGGCCTATGGCGCCCCGAAGATATCCAAGTACGACACTCACAAGAAGAGTGAGCTTCGAAGTACTTATAATTCCATTGTCAAAGCAAATAAAGATGCTCCCTGGTATCTTCCTGTCAAAGATCAGGAGGCTAAGATCGGTGCGATCGGACTCAAGGAATCGGCCCGTACTTTGCGCAGTTCCCTGGCTGAGATCGGAGGCCTGAACGAAGAAGGTGCTTTCAATAAAAAGCATGCAGCATCTACCGATCCGGACGTTGTTGCAGCTCATTACATCGGCGATGATAATACTGATTCAGTTCCTTCATTTGACATTGAAGTAAAGCAGCTTGCTTCTCCCCAAATCAATGTAGGACGGTTCCTTTCCAACATTCCTGTGTCTCTTCCCGAGGATAATTATTCCTTTGATGTGGGCATAGGTGACATGAATTATGAATTCCAGTTCCATATTGGCGAAGGCGAGTCCAACAGGAGCATTCAAAACAGGCTTGTAAGGCTTGTGAACAATGCCGGAATCGGATTAAGTGCAGTTCTCGAACAGTCCGGTCCCCAGGCAGCAATCAGTATCACTTCCGATTCAAGCGGTGTTACGCTGGGTAAAGAGAGGATCTTTACCATAAGCGATGATCACACCTCCAAGACATCGGGAGCCGTTGAATACTTCGGACTCAATACAGTGGACAGTTATCCGGGAAATGCGATCTTCTCACTTAACGGTGAAGACAGACATGCATCCTCCAACCACTTCACCATCGGAAAGATGTATGAAGTATCACTGAACAAGGTAAGTCCCGAAGGAAAGCCTACGACCATCAGCATCAAGGCTGACATTGATTCGGTTGAAGAAAACGTCGGACAGCTGATAGGAAGCTTTAATGAATTCCTTAAGGCAGTCAATTCCTATTCTGGTCAGGGCATCAAGACAAAACTTCTTGACAACGAACTCGAAGGAATAACCGGATCATACAGGGAAGCACTCGGTGAGCTCGGCATTAACATTGAAACCAACGGTTCCCTGAGCGTTGACTCCGAAAAACTGCGCGGCGTTGCCGGAGAAAGCGATGACATCGGTAAAACCTTCAGCGTACTCAAGGACTTCTCGAATTCGATGATGAAAAAGAGCTCGCAGGTATCCCTTGATCCGATGCAATATGTTAACAGAAAGATCGTTGCATATAAGAATCCCGGTCACAGCCTGTCATCGCCATATACATCCAGTATCTACAGCGGAATGATGTTCAATTTCAGCTGCTGATATAACTCTTCTCACAAAAGCCCCTGCGTACATCGCAGGGGCTTTAGCATTTATCATATCAGTTTTTTCCCGTTATCTTATCTATTATTCCGACTACATCCTCATACTGTTTCATAAGAAGGGGATGGATCTCATCCAGTACCGATTCATCACCCTTTGCAGATGCGGTAAGTATCGGAATACATGATAAGGATCTCCGGATCGGTCATATATTTTTTTATCTCTAATAACAATCTACTGCATTTCAAATACAAAGATCTGCTGCATCAAAAAACTGCCGCAGGAATTCCTGCGGCAGCAAATGGCAAAAAATTTCGTGATATTTTCTTAAAACTGTTCATCCGACAGATCCAGCGCGGAGGCAATTACCTTATCCATATCATAGTATTTGTACACTCCGAGTCTTCCTCCGAAGATCACATTCTCTTCTTTATCGGCAAGCTCTTTGTACCTTGCATAGAGTTCGGTATTCTTATCGTTATTTACGGGATAATAAGGCTCATCTCCCGGTTTCCACTCACAGGGATATTCCCTTGTGATGACGGTTCCTTCGCCCTTTCCGAACTCGAAATGCTTATGCTCTATGATCCTGGTATAAGGAACATCCGCAGAGGTGTAATTTACGGCAGCATTGCCCTGAAAATTATCACAGTCCTGAAGGTATTCTTCTTCAAATCTGAGCGACCTGTACTCCAAATATCCGAGCTTATGATCAAAGTATTCATCAACAGGTCCGGTATATATTACTTTTTCAAAAGTATCCGGATCATCAGAGGAAGCATTCTCCGAAAGAAAATCCCTGTAAGTGATCCCCAGCCTGACTTTGGTTCCTTCAAGCATATTGGCGACCATTGCGGTATATCCTCCCATGGGGATTCCCTGATATCTGTCGTTGAAATAGTTATTGTCAAAGGTGAATCTGACAGGAAGTCTTTTGATTATAAATGCCGGAAGTTCGGTGCATTCCCTGCCCCACTGCTTGCGGGTATATCCCTTAATGAGCTTTTCATATATGTCTTTTCCGACAAGTGAGATTGCCTGCTCTTCAAGGTTAGCGGGATTTTCCTTATAGCCGTCCTTCTTCTGTTCATCTATTATCTTCTTAGCTTCCGCAGGTGTTGAGATTCCCCACATCTTACTGAAGGTATTCATATTGAACGGAAGATTATAAAGTTCATCTCCGTATCTTGCAACCGGTGAGTTCACAAAATTATTGAACTCCGCAAAACGGTTAATATAATCCCAGACTCTTTTATCCGATGTATGAAAAATATGCGCACCATACTTATGAACATGTATCCCATGCTCCTCGCTAGTATAAACATTACCGGCAATGGTCTGTCTCTTATCGATGACAAGACACTTTTTACCCGCATCAAGTGCCTGACGCGCAAAGGTGGCTCCAAACAGCCCCGCACCAACGATCAGATAATCATATATCATTTAAGATACCCCTTTAAAACCTCTGCCTTATCAGTCTTTTCCCAGGGAAGATCTACATCGGTCCTTCCGAAATGTCCGTATGCAGCGGTAGGTCTGTAGATAGGTCTTCTCAGATCAAGCATCTTGATGATGCCTGCGGGACGAAGATCGAAATTCTCCCTGACGATCTCAACAAGCTTCTCGTCATCTATCTTACCTGTTCCGAAAGTATCTACCATAACAGAAGTGGGCTGTGCAACACCGATAGCATATGAAAGCTGGATCTCGCATTTTTCCGCAATGCCTGCGGCAACAATATTCTTGGCAACATATCTGGCAGCATACGCAGCGCTTCTGTCAACCTTTGTGCAGTCTTTTCCGGAGAATGCACCGCCACCGTGACGGGCATATCCGCCATAGGTGTCAACGATGATCTTCCTTCCGGTAAGTCCGGCATCACCGTTAGGTCCGCCGATGACAAATCTTCCGGTGGGATTGATGAAGAACTTGGTATTTTCATCGATCATATCAGCGGGAAGAACCTCATCAAAGACATATTTTTTGATATCGGCATGGATCTGCTCCTGAGATACCTTCTCATCATGCTGTGTGGAAAGGACTACAGCCTCAAGTCTTACCGGCTTACCTTCAGCATTGTATTCTACGGATACCTGGCTCTTTCCGTCTGCCCTGAGATAAGGAAGAGTTCCGTTCTTTCTTACTTCAGTAAGCTTTCTGGTAAGCTTGTGTGCAAGAGAGATGGGATAAGGCATAAGCTCGGGTGTCTCGTTAACAGCATATCCGAACATCATTCCCTGATCTCCGGCGCCGATCGCCTCGAGCTGCTCATCGGTCATCTGGTTTTCTCTTGCTTCAAGTGCCTTATCAACTCCCATTGCAATGTCCGGAGACTGCTTATCAAGAGCTACGAGAACCGCACAGGTATTGCCGTCAAATCCCTTTTCGGATGAATCATATCCGATATCGACAATGGTCTTCCTGGCGATAGCCTGGATATCAACATTAGCCTTGGTAGTGATCTCACCGGTAATAAGTACGAATCCGGTACATGTTGCAGTTTCACACGCAACACGGCTCATAGGATCCTGCTCTACCATCGCATCCAGGATCGCATCCGAAACGGCATCGCATATTTTGTCGGGATGTCCTTCCGTTACGGATTCGGAAGTAAATAAAATTTTTTCCATAAAAGAAAATCCTTTCCGGGCCTTTGGCCCAATCAAAAAAACACAATCGTGTATATATCTACAAGTCTCCGCTCGAATGATAACAGCAATAAAAAACCGCTTCCTTGAACAAGAAGCGGATAAAAAAAGACTATCATCTATCCTCTTATTGTTCGAAACAAAATCGCTCAGGTGGGCACCTTCCATAAAGGGGTTGCCGTGGCTTCATCGGTCCTATGTACCTCTGCCAACTCTGAATAAGAGACTTATAAATTTTCCAAATAGAAATTACTATATTTATGCTGCGGTGTCAATATGCCTGAAGCTATGCAGCGTCACCATCTCATATGCGGCATCAGCCGGTCATAAGCTTGAAATCCCTGTAGTCATTATCCCTGTCAACGATACGGATATCTGCTCCAAGGCCTCTGAGCTTTATATCGAAATCCTCATATCCTCTCTGGATATAACGGATATTATCAACGATGCTCTCGCCCTCTGCGGAAAGTGCGGCAAGCACAAGCGCAGCTCCCGCTCTCAGATCCGGTGCGGCAATTCCGGCTCCGGTATATTTCTTAACACCGTCTATTATCGCGGTATTTCCTTCAACCTTGATATTGGCACCCATCCTGACCAGTTCATCCACATACTTGAAACGGTTCTCAAATATGCTTTCGGTCACTATACTGGTGCCCTCTGACAAGCCCAGAACAACAGTGATCTGAGGCTGCATATCCGTGGGAAATCCCGGATAAGGAAGAGTCTTTATGTGGGTATGTCTGAGATTTCTCGAACAGACCACTCTGACCTGATCGCCTGATTCCATAACCTCACAGCCGGTCTCGATAAGCTTTGCGGTAATGGACTCAAGGTGCTTGGGAATAACATTTCTGACGGTTATATCGCCTTTTGTTGCGGCAGCGGCGAGCATAAACGTTCCGGCTTCTATCTGGTCGGGAACGATCGTATAATCGCTTCCGTGAAGCTTCTGGGCACCTTTAATACGTATAACATCGGTACCCGCACCCTTGATGTTAGCACCCATGGAATTCAGAAAGTTTGCCGCATCTACAACATGAGGCTCCTTCGCAGCGTTCTCAATGATCGTCTTTCCCTCTGCCATGGCAGCGGCAAGCATTACATTTATCGTAGCGCCGACACTGACAACATCCATGTATATATGGCTGCCTGTCAGATGGTCCGCCTTTGTCTTTATCATTCCATGTTCAAGGATAACTTCGGCTCCGAGTGCTCTGAAGCCTTTGATATGCTGATCGATAGCCCTGCAGCCTATATCGCATCCTCCGGGAAGAGTAACCTCTGCATGCTTGTATTTTCCGAGCATTGCACCGATCAGATAATAAGACGCCCTGATCTTTTTGATATTTTCGTCACAGACCACTGTGCTGTTTATATTGGACGCATTAATGGTCACACGGTGACGGTTTTCTTTTTTAACGATGATGCCTACGCTTCCCATTGCATCCATGAGCACGTTCGTGTCACGGACATCGGGAATATTATCTATATGGACGGTCTCATCGGTCATTATGGAAGCGGCAAGTATTGGAAGCGCAGCATTTTTTGCTCCGCCGATCTCAACCTCACCGACCAATGAACTTCCGCCGTGAATAAGGTACTGTTCCATGAAAAACTCCAGATGGGGCCTCCGGCAAAATGCAATGCCTGAAAGACCACACTCTTTCATTCAATATTTACATACAAGGCGACTTTATCACAAATGCATCATTTTGTCCAGTAAAGCGGCCATGCAGAGTCATTTTCAGACTATGCTGCATCATTTTCCGGACTTTCTGATCGATGTATATGTCTCCTCCATAATACCGCTGACATAACCTCCGATATTTTTCAGAGTCTCTTTGTCAAGCTTGGCAGGATCAATTGGATCCCCGAATTCGACTGTAACCTTTGCGGATCTGATAAAGGGCATATGCTTTGCCATGATGTTCTCGGTACCCACGATCGTCATGGGCTGAATGGGAGCACCGCTCTTTGTTGACACCTTAAAGCTTCCGTTGTGCATAGGAAGAAGCTTATCAGATGCATAATCCCGGTTTCTGGTGCCCTCCGGAAAAACCAGAATGGAAGTTCCGTTCTTTTCCATCTCTATGGCCTTAAGTATTACTTCCAGCCCCTTCTTGGTATTGCTCCTGTCAAGGAAAAGACATCCCAGAAGCATCATCCAAAGGTTCAGCAGAGGGATCTTTTTCGTTGACTTCTTGGCAATAACTCCGGTCGGACATTTACAAAGAGGATAAGCCACCACAATATCGAATATGCTCCTGTGATTGCCGATATAAAGGACCGCTCTGTCTGCAGGAACCTTCTCCCTGCCCTTTACCTCAAGCTTAATGCCGCATATGAACCATACGCACCTGAACCCCCACATGACGGTGGAGTTTGCAATCCTGTCTCCGGCTTTTTTATTGAACTTTCCAATTATGAATGATGCCAGCATAAGAGGCATCGTAAAGATCAAAAACAGCGCTACATATATAACAACCAGGATTAGTCTTATCATTTCATTCTCTGCTTTCTTATTGATAAAATGTCAATTTGCTTCCCGCACATCTTCTGCAATGGCAAATTCCTCTGAGCAGCCATACCGGTCGCACTCGATCCTGTACGTTCCGGGTGCGGAAAATCCGGAAAACTCCGCCCTCAGGATCCTGTCCTCTTCCGTCTCTTCGAACCTGCCTTCATATACAAGCCTGTCCGATCCCAGGTCTCTGATCCGGAAAAATTCAACTGCCTCCTCTCCCTCAGGAATATGCAGAAACGCTTTTTTTTCGGAAGAAGGAGTATATTCCGGGGCATCCGTAACGATATTTGGTGCAGATTCGGGGACAGCATAGTCCAGTACCGGAACTGGCTCCATATATCTCACACCATCGCCAGGGTCTGCTGCGCATCCCGCCATCATCAGTATGAGGCACAGAAAAAGCGGAGCGTATGAAATTGTATGTCTTCTCATACGCTCCACCTGCTCTTTCGTATCTCGAATACACGAGATGTATTTTACCACAATCAGCTCACCATATCCACCTGCTGAACTGTTCCGGCTCTGCCGTCTTCATAGAGAAACATTCCCGTGGCTCTGACAAGTGCTTTGGTACGATTGTATTCGTCATTTATGGAAAAATCAGTCTGCGAATGGGATAAATTAATCGCACCAACGCCTGCTTCCTTCAGATTCAGAAGCCTGTACTCCCCATCTTCATCTCTGTACCACACCTTTAGCTTATCAAATACTTCATCATCTTCATCGATCCATCCGTCACCGTCTTCGTCATATGCGGACAGATCCGCAAAACCGTCGCCGCTCTTTGTTCCAAACAGCTCCGTCCCGTCATTTACGATCCCGTCGCCGTTTTTATCAAGGGCAAGAAAACCGCTTCCCCCGGAAAGGTATTTGATCTTTTCATCCGTTCCGTCGCCATCTAAGTCAAAATAGAAATCCTGGTCGGAAACAGAGGTCACACCGTCATTTAGATTGATCACGAGGGGATCCAGACATCTGACCGGATCAAAGATGATCTTTTCACTTGTAAGCTTTTCAAAGGATCTGCTCATCCTGACGTTTATATTAAATTCTATTTCGCGCCCGTCCGCGCAGACGGCCTTACCCTTTGTCCTAAAGGATGTATCTTCCTTCTCCAAATAATAATTTCTTTCCGACATGTCCAGTCTGAATGCAGAACCTGTGAAGCCTTTCATGTCTCCTGCGGGCAAACGGGAATGGTCATTACCGTCTTCGTATTCTTTTTTAAGCCCGGCCATCATATCGTCCAGTTTACCCCTGAACTCTTCAAACAGCAGCGAGAAGATATAAATAGCCGAAAGCTTTCTGACGTAGCCGTCACTTTTCGCATCATGAACTGCTCTTTCCGGGCTCCTGTAGCTTCTTCCTGATATCATATTGTTCATGATCTCAGACGGCGATGCATTTACGGCTTCTGTCCCTGCTTCCGCCTCTTTTTCCTCATTTTCGGGACTTTTTGAAAGCAAAGTGTCAAAAAATCCATTCATTCCCCCAAGAAGAGTCCCGCTCTTTCCACCCTCTGCTCCGGATGATTTTTCATTTTTTGTTTTTGTTACTCTTAAGCTCCTTGCTGAATACTGCACAGCTCTGTAGCTGCGTTCGGACTCCATTCCTGTGACCGAACTGCTTATTCTCAATCCATTCTCCTTTCCTTTATCACGCTTTTATTTTCTCTTTGCCATCTTCACCCAAAAAAGCAACAAAAATAACGCCCCCGGGATTCCGGAGCTTTCTCCGGGCGATGCCGCCAAATGAATCCTTTCTGCGTCTTTTCCGTTTCAAATATTTGGATGTAAAAACAAAGAGCAAAGGCATTTCGCCTCTGCTCTTTATATCGGCATTTTTTTATCCGGATTTAGTCCTTCAGTCCTTTTTATCATCTGCAAAAGGAAATCTTATTACCTGTCCGTTTGAAGGCTGTACGGATGCGGACTGTCCCGGCATAGTCCGGCCCACAGGTGCCTGACCCATCTTTGAGAATGCGGTCTCTGCGGTTCTCTTCACCATCTCAAGGATCATGGTTCTTGGTATGACTATATTTTCCATAAACGGATTAATGACAATACCAAAGGTCGGATTATCGGTTCCATCCGGATTCTTTGTAAGGATCATTCTTGCTATTTCATAAAATCTGACGGTAGCAGTATGCTTCAGGAACGAATCCGGAAGCCTTGATGCTCCTTCCTCACTCTTTGCCTGCTCAAGAGATCCGTTATCGGAAAAAACAACGAAAAACTTTTTTCCGTCGCTGCCTGTAAGCATGGGAAAGCGTACTGCAGTACGTCCTCCCTCCTTTGGCTTTCCGTCTTCGCCGACCTCAGCCTGTATCTCAGCAGGTGCAAGAAGCTCTGCCTTATCCAGCTCCTGCATGAACAATGCCTGATGCTCTGGCACAGGTGTCTTACCGTCAGCCTTGATAAGCTGCATCGCACCTGCGAGCATAGGGTTTGAAACTGTCTTATCTATTTCCATTTTATCTCCTGTTATAATTGATCAGGCATCCCTTGAGTATGATCTCTCTTTCCTCATCGGTAAGGCTTCCGAGAGTCATGGTAAATTCCTTCATCTCTCCCGACCCGCTGTTTACGGTATACGCCTTAACAATATCAGCCTTTTCAACTACGGCCTTTTTGATGTCCGGTACAAATATGTAATCGAGATTTCTGAAAGGAAGCTCTCCCTCAGGTACGATAAAGGGAAGCATACCCCAGTTGATCAGATTGGATCTGTATCTCTTGGTAGCATATTCATTTGCAATATTAGCCCAGCCTCCGAGGACTCTCTGACAGGAAGCAGCCTGCTCTCTGGCGGATCCGTCTCCGGGCTTTACGGCAAATATCGTTGAACCGATACCGGTATTGGATGCGTTCACATCAGGGAACAATCTGCAAACGGTCTTTACGGCATCTGCAACCTCAGCGCTCATGTCTTCGAAGGAAGTACCTGCTTCTCTCTTTTCTTCCTGAGCCCTTACTTCCTTGGCACGTCCGACATATTCAGGATCCTTACGTGAGAGTGCAAACTCGGCAAGCCCTAAAGGATTGGATCTGTAGCTGGAGGTTTCTCCCGAAGGAATAAGCTCATCTGTGGTGGTAACGGGATCATGGATCTCGGATACTACCTTGATGAGAAGATTATCCTGAAGTGCTGGCATCTTCGGCCAGTCCTTGATATTGGGACCGAGAATAAGCTTTTCATCGGGATCTGCAACATTCTTCGAATCGAATACTCTCTTCTGATATATGCCTGCATCGAAATGATACTGATACTTATTGTATGTGCACTCGAAGTTCTCGGCACTTGTGAGAACTCCTCCGTTTGCTGCGGTTGCGGCAATGCTTCTCGCATCCATAAGTGCAACGGAAGCAACCTGTCCGTTCTGGACCTTGGAACCTTCTCTGTTGGGGAAGTTTCTTGTGGAGTGACGGATGCTGAATGCGTTGTTGGAGGGTGTGTCTCCTGCGCCAAAGCAGGGACCGCAGAATGCGGTCTTAAGGATAGCACCTGTCTCAAGGATCTTAGCAGCACAGCCGTTTTTGATGATCTCCATATAAACAGGCATTGATGCGGGATAAACGCTTAAGGTAAACTCTCTGTCTCCGATGGATGCTCCGTTTAAGATGTCCGCAGCAGCACAGATATTTTCGAATCCGCCTCCGGCACATCCTGCGATTATTCCCTGATCAACATGGAATTTTCCGTCGCGGAGCTTTGACATAAGCTCGAACTCAACCTTATCTCCGAATGAAACCTTTGCTCTCTGCTCAGTCTCGTGGATGATATCCTCGGGATTTGCATTGAACTCGTCAATGGTAAACGCATTGCTGGGATGGAAAGGCATAGCAATCATGGGCTTTATCTCAGACAGATCCACAACTACTGCTCCGTCATAATATGCAACGGCTCCGGGATCAAGTTTGGAATAAGCATCGGCTCTTCCGTGAATCTCAAGGAACTCCTTAGTCTTGTCATCGGTCACCCAGATAGATGACAGACATGTTGTCTCGGTAGTCATTACATCGACACCGATACGGAAATCTTCGGAAAGATTTGCAACACCGGGTCCTACGAATTCCATTACTTTATTCTTTACATATCCGTTTCCGAATACTGCACCGATTATGGCAATGGCGACGTCCTGAGGACCGACTCCGCGTCTGGGTGCGCCTGTAAGATAGATTGCAACAACACCCGGCATGGCAACATCATATGTCTGTCCGAGCAGCTGCTTAACAAGCTCAGGACCTCCCTCGCCCATAGCCATGGTTCCGAGAGCACCGTATCTGGTATGCGAATCGGATCCGAGGATCATCCTTCCGCAGCCGGCCATCATTTCACGCTCAAACTGGTGAATGACCGCCTGATGAGGAGGTACATATATTCCGCCGTATTTTCTTGCGGCAGAAAGGCCGAATACATGGTCATCTTCATTGATGGTTCCGCCAACGGCACAGAGTGAATTGTGGCAGTTGGTGAGAACATAGGGGATGGGGAATTTTTCAAGTCCCGATGCTCTTGCTGTCTGAATGATACCTACAAATGTGATATCGTGGCTCGCAAGGGAATCGAACTTTATCTTCAGGCTCTGCATATTGCCTGAGGTATTGTGCTTCTCCAGAATGGAATAAGCCATTGTGGCTTTCTTTGCAGCTTCCTTATCCGGCTCGCTTCCGGTCATCTGAGCTACTTTTGCAGCAGCATCTGCCGCATCTTCGACGAGCTCTGTTCCGTTAACGATGTAAGCTCCGCCATCTGTTAATCTGATCATATGATTCTCCTATTAAAATTCCGTCTTTTCATAAATGATACCGGAACCCTGCATTTGCAGGGCCCGGTATCGCATTTTACTTGTCTGACTTTGAAGACGTTTTTCTCTTCAGAACGACCTTGTCGAGGTGCCAGATCTCATCAACATACTGCTGGATCGTTCTGTCTGATGTGAACTTGCCGGAGCATGCCACATTCAGTATCGCACTCTTTGCCCATGCAGCCTGGTCTCCGTAATAATCCACGATCCTTGCTCTTGCATCGGAATATGACTTGAAATCCTTAAGGATGAAGTAGGTATCTGCCTTCGATGTGGACTGGGTATTGAGAAGGCTGTTGTAAAGAGGTCTGAAAAGCTCCGTATCCGGTGAATATGTTCCGTTGATCAGCTGCATAAGAACACGTCTGATATCCGGATCATTATTGAATATCTGCATGGGATCATATCCGCCGTGATTCTCAAATCCAATGACCTCATCGGAACTCATACCGAAGATGAATGCGTTCTCCTCGCCGACTTCCTTTACGATCTCCACATTTGCACCATCCATGGTTCCGAGGGTAAGCGCACCGTTCAACATAAACTTCATATTACCGGTTCCGGATGCCTCCTTGGATGCAGTAGAGATCTGCTCCGATACATCGGCTGCAGCAAAGATAAGCTCTGCATTGGAAACATTATAATTCTCAATGAAGACTATCTTCATAAGTCCCTTTACATCGGGATCGTTGTTAACAACATCCGCAACGGAATTGATGAGTTTGATCGTAAGCTTTGCATTTCTGTAGCCTGCAGCTGCCTTTGCGCCGAAGATAAAGGTTCTCGGTGTAAATTCCATATCGGGATGGTCCTTGATCTCGTTATAGAGATACATGATATGGAGGATGTTCATAAGCTGTCTCTTATATTCATGGAGACGCTTTACCTGAACATCAAAAATGGATCTGGGATCGACCTCGATGCCGTTATGCTCTGCAATATATTTTGCAAGGCGGACCTTGTTGCGATACTTGATGTTCATGAACTCCTTCTGTGCCTTCTTGTCATCGGCATAGATAGCAAGCTCATGAATGTGGGGAAGATCTGTTATCCACTCATCCCCGATATGATCGGTTATCCAGTCTGCAAGGAGAGGATTTCCGTGAAGCAGGAATCTTCTCTGTGTGATTCCGTTGGTCTTATTATTGAACTTCTCGGGGAACATCTCATAGAAGTCCCTGAGCTCCTGCTTTTTGAGGATCTCTGTGTGAAGCTCCGCAACACCGTTTACGGAATATCCGGATACTATAGCCATATGTGCCATCTTGACCTGTCCGTCATAGATGACTGCCATCTTACGGATCTTCTCGTTCACATCAACTCCGGGAACGCCCGAATACTTAGCCTTTACCTGCTCGATGAATCTTCTGTTGATCTCCTCGACGATCTGATAGATTCTGGGAAGAAGACGGCTGAAGAGCTCAATTGGCCACTTTTCAAGAGCCTCGCTCATGATAGTGTGGTTGGTATAGGCGCATGTCTTTGTAGTTACATCCCATGCCTCGTCCCATGTAAGTCCGTGATCATCCATGAGAACTCTCATAAGCTCTGCAATGGCAACGGTGGGATGGGTATCATTGAGCTGGAATGTCACCTTTTCGTGGAACTTCCTGATGTCATCATGTGTACGCATATACTTATCAACAGCCTCCTGAACAGAAGCTGAAATGAAGAAGTACTGCTGCTTAAGTCTGAGTTCCTTGCCGGCATAGTGATTGTCATTGGGATAAAGAACCTCGACAATATTCCTTGCAAGATTCTCCTGCTCAACGGATCTCTGATAATCACCCTTATCAAATGCATCTAGCTGGAAGCATTCAACAGGCTCTGCATCCCAGATCCTGAGAGTATTTACTATTCCGTTTCCATATCCGACAATGGGAATATCAAAAGGGATCGCTCTTACAGACTGATAATCCTTCTGTGTGAAGATGCCTCTTCCGTTTTCGTCGGTATGTACATCGACGTATCCGCCGAACTTTATGGTCTTGGCATATTCGGGGCGGCGAAGCTCGAAAGGATTACCGTTCGCAAGCCAGTTATCGGGAACCTCTACCTGATATCCGTCCTCGATCTTCTGCTTGAACATTCCGTAACGGTAGCGGATTCCGCATCCGTAAGCAGGATATCCGAGAGTTGCAAGCGAATCAAGAAAGCATGCCGCAAGACGTCCGAGACCGCCGTTTCCGAGTGCAGCATCCGGTTCCTGGTCCTCTACCACATTGAGGTCGAGTCCCATTTCCTCACAGGCCTCCTTGACGGATTTGTAAGCCTGCATATTGATAAGGCTGTTTCCGAGAGCTCTTCCCATGAGGAACTCCATGGACATATAGTAGACCAT
>CAMNAQ010000054.1 GCA_946531495.1 uncultured Lachnospiraceae bacterium
CCATTATCGTAAGAATGGTACGCACTTTTCTTTTGAACAGACTCTCCAGACTCATCCGGAGAAGATCGGAAAGTTTCATTTTTTAAATCTCGTCATCATCAAGGTCTTCAAGTTCCTTGAGCATTCTCTTTTTCTTGCGCTTAGAAGCAATGATCCTCCAGACTACCACGGCGATCACCGCAACAACTATAAGGGCAATGATGATCGGCTTCCAGTATACTCCGCCGCCATTCCCGGTACCCGGGTCCTCTCCGTAAAACTCAGAATCCGAATAGTCCAATCCTTCATCCTCATAATACGGCTCGAACACGAACAGAGTGATCTCTTTTTCCAGATAGGATACATTACCCGCCTCATCTTCATAGGAAATCCTGGCAATGATGATCCCGTCGTCCATGGTCGGAGCGATTCCATTTACCATTGCATCCACATTTCCGGTAGCGCCGGGCTCAAGCTTTCCAAGGAAAGTTGAACCGCCCTCAATCGTATCGCCGACAAAGTCAACCTGTACATTGTAAAGGGTCGTCTTACCCTTGTTATAAACAGGGAACATTATATTTGCGCTGTTTCCGACGGCTATGGAATCGGGGAGGATCTCCACTTCGCCGCTGTCTATCCTGGCTTCCTGCTTGATCGGTATTGAAATATTGGAGGACATGGTATAAGGATTTCTCTGGCTGTCCTCATAAGCCGCATTCAGGGTTATGACATAGGGCTTCTGCATAAGATCGCTTCTTGCGGTCATTTCTATAGAAATGGCTGTGGTAGCGCCCGCCGGTATGGATGAGACGAACTTGGTCGCAGATCCCGAGGTGGGAAGAAACGCCTCATAGGTAGTCTCATTATTGGTTCCTTCACTCGCAGCCTTAAGATCAAACTGTATATTTGAAACAGCTGTTGTAAGAGAAGTGTTCTGAACGGTAATGGTCAGCTTGAAAGTATCACCGGCATATACGACCTCGGGATCGGTGCTGAATCCGGTTACAATGATCCTCGGAGTGGAGGTCTTATCATTATCGGATCCGGTATCATTAAGATTTCCCGCGCCGGGGGCGCCATTGATATTAATATAGGTTGTAAGTTCGGTAGATGCGACCGCACCGTTTCTGTAATACTGAACATCGAATGTCAAAGGATAGGTACCGGTCTTGGCATCCCTTGATACCAGGAATATCCATGTGGCATCCTGAGCAAGAGTATGAGCCGTATGAATGTCTGAGGACGCACAGATCTTGGGAATAACGAGAGCATTCGATGCAGTCGTGATCTCAAAGGGCCATTTATTTATATCAGTGCTTTCCCTCGGAGTGATGATGACATCGGTAACATCAGCTTTTCCGAGATTGATTATGGAAAGAGTCAGATATGTATATTCCCCGTAATTAGCAGTTGTGATTATGGAATTTGTGTTTATGAAAAGGAAGTCCTCGGTATGTCCGACAGATGAGTTCTGTGATATTACGGAGTCAAAGTTTGCGGCAGTCTCATTCACATAAGAAATGAGTCTTGCAACAGTGATGTTATTGGATCCGTTCGCGATATAGCTGTTAGCTCCTCTCCAAACCTCTTCAAGCTTGTCCCTGACCTCCTGTGAGGGAGCATTTACGTTGATCAGATTATTCTTATATTCGATAAGGTAGCTATAGGCAACCTGCCTGTCAGAATCATTGATCAGTTCGGTAGCCTCTGTATGGTTAGAGGTGAGGAATGATGCGTTAAAGCCCCCCGATGAAGAACCTATCGTTACGGGAGTATTATCATTGCCGGACACATCGGCCGCATGTACCTTCATTGCACCGGACGGTATCAGCATAACGACCGCAAATATCATAATAAACGCTATAATTTTTCCAAATGTCTTACTGTACATTTTCATTAATTCTTATCTCCTCACCCGGATAATTCACATTTTCCGAAAACATCTGTGCCTCAGGCTGTGCCGCAGGGATATCTGCAAACGTCTGCATTTCAGGCTGTACTACCGGCGTATCCGCAAATGTCTGCATTTCAGGCTGTACTACCGGCATATCCGCAAATGTCTGCATTTCAGGCTGCGCCGCAGGCATATCCGAGGTCACCTGCATTTCCGGCTGTACCACACTCATTCCCGGAACCGCAAGGGTTCCGCCCGGCATCTGATCAGGCATCATCCCGTCAGTCACCTCTCCGAGTCCCCCGGGATGCTCCTCTACCTTGATTATCTTTCCGTCCCTGATATGTATGACCTTATCGCCGAAGGATGCCAGATAGTTATCATGGGTAACCATTACCATGGTCTGTCCCTTTTCGTGAACTATCTTCTGCATCAGCTTGAGAACTTCAAGTGTGGTGTTGGAATCCAGATTTCCCGTTGGCTCATCCGCAAAGACGATCTCCGGATTAACCACCAGTGCTCTTGCAATACCGACTCTTTGCTGCTGTCCTCCGGACATCTGTCCGGGTTTATGGTCAAGGAACTTACCTAGTCCGACCATCTTCAGCATCCTGATTGCTCTCTTTTCACGTATCTCTTTCGGAATTCCCTGAAACGTGAGCGGCATTGCAACATTTTCGATCGCCGTCATGTTGGGCATCAGATTATATGACTGGAAGATAAATCCCACATGTGCCTGTCTGAACATTACGAGCTGGCTTTCGTTCTTTTTTTCGATATGCTCTCCCGCAATAACGATCTGTCCCTTTGTGGGAGGTTCAAGACCCGCCATCATGTTAAGAAGCGTGGATTTTCCGGATCCGGATGTACCGACAATGCAGCAGAACTCACCCTTGTTTATCGAAAAGTCGACTCCGTTCAGAGCACGGACTTTATTTTCACCTATGCGATATATCTTATATAGATTTTTTACCTGTATGACAGGCTTATCCATTTACAACCTCTCAAAAATACTATATGTAGTCATCAGAAACATTTTCCAAACTACACCTTGAATATCATAACATACAAGAAACAAAACGCAAGACGGACAGAGCTCGAAAACGCATATTTAAACAATTCTTAAACTGATCATCAAAAAACCTTAACATTACTGCACATAAAGACGGGGAAATAATCTTAAGGGTCACACTTTTCCGAAATTTTTTTACCATAAACCAATAAAAAAGGCGGAGCGCATATGCGTTCCGCCTTGCATAATATCAGGGATCTGATTACTTAAGAGTAACCTTAGCTCCAACTTCCTCGAGCTTCTTCTTGATTTCTTCAGCCTCTGCCTTAGCAGCAGCCTCTTTGATAACCTTGGGAGCAGCCTCAACTGCGTCCTTAGCTTCCTTAAGTCCAAGTCCGGTGATCTCACGAACAACCTTGATAACCTTAACCTTCTCAGCGCCAGCCTCGGTAAGCTCAACGTCGAACTCAGTCTTCTCTTCAACAGGGCCTGCTGCAGGGCCTGCTGCTACAACCATACCTGCTGCAGCGGATACACCGAACTCATCCTCAACAGCCTTTACAAGATCATTGAGCTCAAGTACGCTGAGCTCCTTAATTGCATCAAGAATTTCCTGTGCAGATAACTTAGCCATTTTATTCCTCCAATCGCCGCTTTAGCGGCATTAATTCATGTGTAACGAAAGCAGAGCTTTCGCCTTGGTCAAAAAGTGATTACTGTTTAAACTACTATGCAGAGCATATTATGCCTCTGCGGGAGCCTCAGCTGCAGGAGCTTCCTCAGCGGGAGCTGCATCTTCGGCTGCGGGAGCTGCTTCGCCATCCTTTTCCGCAATCTGCTTGATGCAACGTGCGAAATTGGTGATAGGACTCTGAATGCTTCCGAGGAATTTGGAAAGGAGCTCTTCCTTTGAAGGGATCTGGGAAATTGCTGCCATTCCGGCTGCATCATAGAAGTTTCCTTCTACAACACCTGCCTTGATCTCAAGCGCAGGAGCGGTCTTTGCGAACTTTGCGATCACTCTTGCGGGTGCGGTTGCATCATCCTTAGAGATAGCAACTGCGGTAGGTCCTTCGAGAACTCCGTCAAGCTGTGCAAAATCAGTTCCCTCGAATGCTCTCGTAAGGAAAGTATTCTTGTAAACCTTGTACACAACGCCTGCTTCACGAAGGCTCTTACGAAGCTCGGTATCCTGAGCTACAGTAAGTCCGCGGTAATCAACCGCAACAACGGACTGAGCGTCCTTGACATACTCACTGATCTCCTCAACGATCGGCTTCTTCTCTTCGATCTTTGCCATTTTCTTACCTCCTTATAGATTTTTAATACGAGGCCGAAAAAAATCTCCCGTATCCAAAGACACGGGAGATGAAGATGATATCTTTATTCATCACCTCGGCTGGACTTACAGCGAATGCGTGGTATCACGCGATCGATGCCTGCTGTCTTCGGCTTATTAAGACCTTGCACAAGATAACACAGAACGTTACCCGGTGTCAAGGGTTAATACATATTGAAAAAATTATGAATACTTGGCAGTGGTTACGTGGATGCCGGGGCCCATGGTAGTAGCAAGAGTAACGCTCTTGAGATACTGTCCCTTAAGGGTGCTGGGCTTAGCCTTGATGATGGCATCGATGACTGCGTCGTAGTTAGCCTTGAGCTGATCCTCGGTAAAGGAAACCTTTCCTACGGGAACATGTACGATGTTAGCCTTGTCGAGTCTGTACTCGATCTTACCTGCCTTGATATCTGCGATTGCCTTCGCAACATCCATGGTAACGGTTCCTGCCTTGGGGTTGGGCATGAGACCCTTAGGTCCGAGTACCTTACCAAGACGTCCTACAACGCCCATCATGTCAGGGGTTGCAACAACAACATCAAATCCGAACCATCCCTCATTCTGGATCTTGGGAATAAGCTCTTCGCCGCCGACGAAATCTGCGCCTGCATTCTGAGCCTCGGTCAGCTTATCGCCCTTTGCGAATACAAGTACTTTTACTTCCTTACCTGTACCGCTGGGGAGAACTACTGCACCACGGATCTGCTGATCAGCGTGTCTTCCGTCGCATCCTGTACGGATGTGAAGTTCTACAGTTTCATCAAATTTAGCGGAAGCAGTCTTTTTAACAAGTGCTACTGCGTCAGCGGGATCATAAAATGTGCCGCGCTCGACAAGCTTAGCTGCCTCTGAATATTTCTTTCCATGCTTCATTATTATATCCTCCTAGGTTCAATCGACAGTTTTCCTGTCTCCCAAAGTGTTACTCACTGATAGTGATACCCATGCTGCGTGCGGTACCTTCGATCATGCTCATTGCTGCCTCGATGGAAGCTGCATTGAGGTCAGGCATCTTGGTCTCAGCGATCTCTTTGACCTGAGCCTTGGTGATGCTTCCTACCTTGTTCTTGTTAGGCACGCCTGACGCCTTCTGGACCTTAGCTGCCTTCTTGATAAGAACTGCAGCAGGGGGAGTCTTGGTGATGAAGCTGAAAGATCTGTCTGCGTAAACTGTGATGACAACAGGGATGATAGTATCACCCTTGTCTGCGGTTCTTGCGTTGAACTGCTTGGTGAACTCAACGATGTTAACACCATGCTGTCCAAGTGCAGGACCTACCGGGGGCGCAGGTGTTGCCTTGCCGGCCGGAATCTGTAACTTGATATAGCCTTCTACTTTTTTTGCCATAATGGCACCTCCTGATTATTCGCCGGTTATTACCGGGTTCGTGGTGATCGTGCCCGGAGGCACACTCCCACTTGTTAAAAATTTATATTAAGGGGCAGAGCCCCAAAATACCTTTATCAGCCCATTCTTCTGACTTTATCGAGAGGAACCTCGAGAGGAGTCTCTCTGCCGAACATCTCGACATTAATGGTAACCGTCTGCTTGCTGTCATCAATCTTAAGAGCCTTGCCTTCGGTATCTCTCCAGGTACCGTCAACAACAGCGATAAGATCACCGACCTTGATACCGTAATCCTTCTTGGGAGCCTTCTCCTCGGTTCCAGAACCGGGTGCAGGCTTTCCAATCTTGAGATTGACAAGCTCCTCCTCTGTAAGGGGAACAGGCTTGCTTCCGGGACCTACAAATCCGGTAACGCCTCTGGTATTTCTTACAATGTACCAGGTGCTGTCGTTCATCTCCATGTGGACGATGACATAACCGGGACACATCTTACGGTCAACAACCTTCTTCTTGCCGTCCTTCACCTCGATGACGCTCTCGGTAGGAACCTCTACGCCAAGGATCTTGTCGGCTATCTTACTGTTATTGGCAATGGTCTTTTCAAGGTCAAGCTTAACCTTATTCTCATAACCCGAATAAGTATGGACCACATACCATTTTGCTTCTGATTCTGACATCTGCGGTCCTCCTTATAAATTGGTAAAAGATTGAAAAGTTGTGATCCAGTTGACTCCGCTCTTAGCGGCAGCATCGATAAGGCCGATGATGATACCGGCTACAACAGAGATCAGGATAACAGCAACAGACTGTCTGAAAGCAGCCTTTCCGTTCGGCCATACGATCTTGCCGAATTCTGCCTTCACACCGCTCCAGAAGCTGATCTTCTTTTCCTTATTATTAGAATCTGCCATCAGCTATTCTCCTAAAAGTAATACGCGATTACTTTGTTTCCTTATGAAGTGTGTGCTTCTTGCAAAATCTGCAATACTTCTTGATCTCCATGCGGTCAGGCATGTTCTTCTTTTCCTTGGTGGTGTTGTAGTTGCGCTGTTTGCACTCGGTGCAAGCAAGTGTGATCTTTGTACGCATAATCATTCCTCCTGACCGGTCCGCGATCGTCCTTTCGCCGAACCGGAAAATATTGCGCGAAAAAAATAGGCCTCAAATCAGCCGCTAGAGTAATGTATCATATACATCTCCAAGCGTCAAGTATTTGTTTGAAAATAAATTACAGTTCGTTCTCTTTGCCCACCAGTCCCTCTACGCTGTAGCGCTTCCTGAGCAGGGGCTTTTCGATCTTTCCGGTAGGATTGCGGGGCACATCGTCGAAAATGATCTTTCTGGGCCTCTTGTAACGGGGAAGACCCTGACAGAATTCATTGATTTCATCCTCGGTACATGTCATTCCGTCCTTGATTGAAATGATGGCGCCGGCTATTTCACCCAGTCTGGGATCCGGAAGTCCGATCACGGCAACGTCCTTGATCTTGTCATGCTTTCTGAGGTAATCCTCTATCTGGACGGGATACAGATTCTCACCTCCGGATACGATAACATCTTTCTTACGGTCTACAAGGAAGATGAATCCGTCCTCATCCTGCATCGCAACATCTCCGGTGTAAAGCCATCCGTCCTTGAGAACCTCGGCGGTAGCTTCGGGGTTACGGTAATAGCATGTCATCACGCCGTCGCCCTTTACGCAGAGCTCACCGGCTTCACCTCTCTTTACATCATTGCCGCTTTCGTCAACGATCTTGCATTCCCATCCATAGCCGGGCACACCGATCGCACCGACCTTATGTGTGTTTTCAACTCCGAGATGAACGCAGCCGGGTCCGATGGATTCGCTGAGACCATAGTTGGTGTCATACTGGTGATTCGGGAAATATGCCATCCATCTCCTGATAAGCGAAGGAGGTACCGGCTGTGCGCCTATATGCATCAGTCTCCACTGGCTGAGCTCGTAATCCGAGATCTTCAGCTCGCCACTGTCCAGAGAATCAAGAATATCCTGAGCCCAGGGAACAAGGAGCCATACTATGGTGCACTTTTCACGTGACACCGCATCAAAGATATATGAAGGCTTTGTTCCTTTGAGAAGTACTGCTCTGGATCCGCTTACAAGACTTCCCATCCAGTGCATCTTTGCTCCGGTATGGTAAAGAGGAGGGATACAGAGGAAACAGTCATCATGCTGGGTATTGTGGTGGTGCTGCTCAACCTTTGCCGCGGTCATGAGGCTGAGGTGCTTGTGAAGGATTGCCTTGGGAAATCCTGTTGTTCCCGAAGAGAAATATATAGCGCCGTCGTCACTGTCCTTGATCTCGATATCAGGGGCGATGCTGGAGCAGTCAGCCACCATCTCCCTGTAGCTTTCCGCAAATGTCGGGCAGGTCTCGCCTACAAATATGAGCAGTCTGTTTTTCTGAAGCTTGTCGACCACAGATTCGATACGGCCTATGAATTCGGGTCCGAACAAAAGAACGTCAACCTCGGCAAGCTCCGCACAGTAAAGGATCTCATCGGCAGAATATCTGAAATTGAAGGGCACTGCGATGGCACCGCTCTTAAGGATCCCCATATAGATGGGCAGCCACTCAAGGCAGTTCATCATAAGGATTGCAACCTTGTCATCCCTCTTAACGCCTCTTGCAAGAAGCATATTTGCGACACGGTTTGCCTTCTCATCAAAGACTCTCCAGGTGATCTCCCTTCTATAGGGCTGGTCCTCGGTCTGCTGGATGAGTGAATACTCCTTCCAGCTTACTCGTCTTGTCTCCTTCTGCTCGGGATTGAGTTCGATAAGTGCAACCTCATCTCCAAACTCTTTGGCATTTTTTACAAGGTAATCTGTAATGGGCATTTCCTTCTCCAATCTCCTAATTCATTGATTAATCTGTTGATTATTTTGACCGGGTTGCATCAGCCCGATGCAACCGGAATTAAGACAGATAACTCAGCGGGTTGACCGGCGTTCCGTTCATTATCATCTCAAAGTGCAGATGTGGTCCTGTGGACCGTCCGGTGTTACCGCTCCTTGCGATCACTTCGCCCTGACTTACTGTCTGGCCTACAGATACGTTGATCCTGGACAGGTGGGCATATCTGGTCTGCATTCCTCCGGGATGCTGTATAAGTACCATATATCCGTAGCTTCCGGACCATCCGGCCTGAACAACGGTACCGCCGCAGGAAGCCATGACCGAGGTTCCCGTGGGAGTAGCCCAGTCGATACCCCTGTGATATGTGGTCGCTCCCGCAGTGGGAGCATTTCTGTATCCGAAGTAGGAGCTGATCCTTCCGCCGTAAATAGGCTTTACATAAGTGGGAGGTATCTTGGTTCCTCTTTCCATTATCTTGGGAACCGCTTCAATATCGATCTCTTCAATAAGAACAACTCTCTCGCTCTCGGTATCGTTGATGAAATGCTGGTCAACGATAGCTCTGTGATGTCCCGCAGAGGGCTGCTGCAAAACATTGGTCTCCGTAGTATACCAATCATCTCTGGGAATTATGATGACATCCGCATCATAGTCCTCATCGACATAGTTTCTCTCGACATGCTCTATGGAAAGCTCCGGCTCGGGCACGGTGATGACAAGAGTGTCATTGATGTGAAGAGTTGAGTTTGCATTCTCCAGCTTATCCGAATTAAGAGCAAGAAGATCGTCTATCGCTATGTTCAGATTGAGGGAAATACCGCTGAGAGTATCTCCCGAAACTATCGTATATTCGTATGCGGTCTCATGCTCCTTGGTAACGTCTTCTATCGCAACGGAAAGATCCGTAAGCTGTGAAGCGGGAACATATCCTTCCGCAATTACAACAGGCTCGACAAAGCCTATAGAGATAAGTCCTGTCTCGTAATCCTGGAATGTCACTTCCGAATCATCCTCGCCTTCGGGGATACCCTGCGCGGAAATATATGTCTGGACGCCGCCTTCCGGCATTTCCAATCCGCCTGCGTTATCTTTTTCGGTAAAGGTATCGACTATTTCGGCAGTAAGGACATTGAATTCAGACCCCGGTGCCCTTACCAGCCTCACCTCAAATCTGCCGCCCGGATTGTATCTTTCTATGGCCTCATTAAGAAGCGTTTCAACCTCGGTCTTACCCGCAAGAGTCACCATATAATCGCCCATCTTGACAGTATATGAAGGTGAAAGGGTTTCCCTGAGGGACGTTACAAAAACCTGCTCTGCCGCAGCGAGGGCCTCATCCCTTGGGGTCAGTTCTCCCGTCAGGACATTTTCAGACTCTATCCGTACATCGAAATCCATGAAGGCCATTCCCGCATATCCGGATGCAACATTTCGGCGCGCTTCAAGAAAGAGGTCTTCCGCATCCCTCTCGCTTGAAAAATCTCCGATCTTCACATCATTGATATACATGTGGAAATAGTCATCCGAGCCTTCCGAAAACGGAGAATATCCGTGTACCCAAATAAAGCACACAAATATTGTGATGACTGAAGAGACTATGAAGATAAATTCTCTTTTTTTCGAAAAAAACATTGGTCTAATGTGCAAAAAGCTTCAAATCAAAGCAGGAACTTGGCAATAAAGGGGGCAACGATCGAAAGGATCGAGGCAATAAGAGCAACAATGGCAACCGTCTTAACTCCCTTTACCTGCTCTTCTATTTTAGATGTCTCCGACTTTACGCTGACAAGGAATTTGGAGTTTTCCTCCCTGAGTCCCTCAAGCTGTTTGCTGCTGTCGTTTCGAAGGCTTCCGAGAAGCTTGGCGCTTTCATCCTTGAGTATTGTGATATGCTTACTGCTGTCGGTCTTTATGCTCTCAAGCTGTGCGGCGTTTTCCTGCCTTATGCTCTCAAGCTGCTTGGCATTCTCGTCCTGGATGGATGCCTGTACATTTCTGTATACGCGGACACATTCCTTATGTATATCAGCGTTTCCGAGAGTCTGTGAAAGGCTGTTCTGGCTCTGGAGCATCTGCTCCTGTCCCTTTCTCAGATTGCTCTGCATCTGCTGGAGATACTGGTCATTATTTGACCTGACATTTTCCATCTGAAGCTTCATTGCAGAAACTTCATCTCTTAAGACTTCTATAAGCTCAACGATATCAGCATCCGAGGAGGCTGCGGAAAGCTCACCGAAGCGGGTCTCCAGATCAGCGCTGACTCCCTGTCTCAGATCCCTGAGACCGGTTTCAAGGTCTGAGTTCATGCTCCTTATACCGGTAAGCTTTTCTTCTATCTCATCAACAACGCCCTGCTTTGTATCGCCAAGCCTTGTTTCAATATCGGTACCTATATCCTGCTTAACGCTTCCGAGCTTTGCATCAAGCTCATCACCGAATTCCTGCTTTATCCCGCCGAGTCTGGTCTCAAGTTCAGCACCAAAGCCCTGCTTTATTTCGGCAAGTTTTGTATCAAGATCGGCTCCGACTCCCTGTTTAAGATCTTCAAGCCTGATCTCCATCTCCGCACTTACGTCCTGTCTGAGATCCGAAAGCTGCGTTCCGAGACCCGCTTCAAGCTTGTCAAGTCTGGTATTAAGCTCATCATTTCCGGCGCCGGCAAGATCATTTCCGATCCTGTCAAGGCGGTCGTCATTTGCTGCCTTTATCGCATCTATCTGAAGACTGACCTCACGCTTAAGGTCACCGAGCTGATTTCCTATCTGAGCCTCAAGGAGGTCAAGCCTTTCCCTGAGATCGTCATTTCCCGATTCCGCTATGTCACTTCTTATCTTTTCAAGGCTCTGCTCATTGGACAGCCTGATTGCTTCAATCTGTTCCCTGAGTTCGTTGCTGCGGTTTGCAAGCATCTCGCTCTGCTTATTCATCAGCTCACTCTGGCTCTGTGCAAGGTCCTGCTGACGGCTTATGAAATCATTCTGCCCTGCAAGAAGATTGCTCTGAAGCTGCTGAAGGCGGTCCTCATTGACCCTGTTCATGGATGCCATTTCTTCCTTAAGGCCCTCAAGAGCGCTGTCATCGATCCCGGCACTCAGATCCGGAAGAGCTGCGATGGTCTGCTGAAGTCCTCCGAGTTCATCGGCAACGGTCTTCATCCTGTCAAGACATTCCTGGTACTCCCTGACCTGGGCTCTCATCACTCCCATAGCCTCGGATTCAGCCTCACCGTTTGCACGGATTATCTGCTGGGCATTAAGTTTCTGTGATAACTGATCCATGAATGTATCCATAATCGCCTCCGAATAATCTTTGCAATCCTCTCGGACAAAAACTGCAAATAAAATGACTGCCCACAATTATACTTCAAAAACACTTCGGTTTAAAGTTCACGTCACCCCATATCCCGTGTTTTTTTTGTATAAATTGTACTAAAAATATTCAAAATACTTTCATCAGATGTAAACATTTACCTTTTCTTTACATGAAGTTCACATTTTATTCATACAATCTGAATATAATCTTCTTGTAAACAGATGAAAGCAAATTAATCGATCATTTTTTCATAATAGCCCGGGAGCCGAAAGGTTTCCGGGCACTCCTCATTTTATGAGGTTTTTCAGATGTTCAGGTCGGGGCTTCCGACAATGCTGCTGAGCTTAATGATCTCATCGTTAAGGCTGAGCATCTTCTCGTCAAGATCGGATACAAGATGCGCGCACTCCACCAGCTCATCCTTGATATGCTGGGGCGCATCACCCTCGAACTTGTAATGGATCTTGTGCTCAAGACTTGCCCAGAAATCCATGGCTACGGTTCTTATCTGAATCTCAACCTTGGTATCAACCACCCTGTCGGAAAGGTATACGGGAACGGTAACTATCATATGATAGCTCTTATACCCGCTTGCCTTCGGAAAAGTGATATAGTCCTTGACAGTGAGGATCTTAATATCCTGCTGATGCTCGATCATGTCCGCAATACGGTAAATATCCGAAGAAAAGGAGCATATAATCCTTACTCCCGCTATGTCATTGACATTATTGACCATGTTCTCGATGGTTGAATCAAGTCCGTGTCTCTTGAGCTTTTTGACTATCGACTCGGGAGTCTTCATCCTGCACTTGATGTGCTCGATGGGGTTATACTGATGGATATGCTGGAATTCCTCGTTCAGTATCTCTATCTTGGTCTGGACCTGTCTCATGGCGGCATTATATACAAGAGTGACCTCCTGCCATGTCTCGATGCCGTTACCCTGTACTATTTCATTGATATCATTATCCATTGCTTATTTCCGGTCTTTCAAATATAATCACTGATGTACGAAAACTCAGTTTTAAACATACGCATACAAAATATATTTTAGCACATTAATGTGTAAATGTGTAGTTTCAAATAAACGGTCCATCCCCGGACAAAAAGAGCCGGGTTTTCAGCTTGCAGGCGGTATATATGTTCAGATTATGGGTAAGGGAATTCAAAGATACTCGGATGATAAAGGATGTTGTCATTGAAGATGACTCTTCAGACACCCGTACGCACAAGATATTTAATGCTCTTGAAAAAGCATGTCACAAATTCGACCTGGCGCTTCCGATATGGCTTGAAAAAAATATCGACGACTTTAAGCGCACATCCAAATGCAGATTCAGAAGCGAATCCTTCATAGAAGAGGTTCCCTTCGATTATCTCGAAATACAGGTGATTGAAGAAGATCCCTCCTGATATTTCAGCGCATCATACGGATTCAGCACATCATATAAAATCAGCGCATCATGTAAGCTCAGCACTTCGCATAAATTCAGCGCATCATGCAAAAACAGGGGCTGTCGCTTTAGATGATTAAATCATCTGGGTGAAGCCCCTTTTTTATGCC
>CAMNAQ010000055.1 GCA_946531495.1 uncultured Lachnospiraceae bacterium
AAATACTTGCGCACAACATCCGCGATTCTGCGATTATCCTTCTCAAGTGCGCGTTCGTACTTTTCGGTGATACGATCCAGATCTTTTTTCAATTCCTTTGTTGTCTTTTCCGCTCTTGGCATCTTTTCCATCCTCCTTCTTTAGTGTTCATTCTCATTCTTTGGCTTATGACATTACACACATGTTCCGCCTGATATGCATCCACTTACGGCTCTATGCTGTAAGATTGCATACCGGCTTTACTTCATCCCTGTTTCGCAGGTCGTTCCCTTCATTCACCCGCATGAACCTCTCCATTGTGTCTGCACGGATCAGAAGTTTGCGCCCCACTTTAAGTACAGGAAGCTTTTCCCATTCGATCAGCTTGCGGATCGTATTTCTTCCGATACCGGTACAGTCCGCAGCTTCCTCGATGGAATACGCCATCTTGCTTTCATGCATTTGCATTCACCTCCTTTCGATTGCATTATGCAATTTCTTTGTATGGCTACTTTATAACATCCTGCATTTATTGTCAAGCATTTTGCATTTATGGAAATATATTTCTATTTGCATATTGCATTTATTAGGAATATATGATAGAGTACAAATGTACCCGCCGGAGATAGTCTCCGGTCAGCCGGAACAGGGAGTTTTACCCGAAGAATAAACGGCGTACCGATTAACAATGGGACGCACAATAGGGCGGTAAGAGGTACAACTACACCGATATGGGAGGCGTGATCAGATGAAAGATAAGGATTTACGCAAGATGATCGGAAGCCGCATCAAGCAAAGACGTACCGAGCTTGGGCTCCATCAGAAGTACATAGCAAAACTTATGGATGTTAATGCATCCACCATACAGCGCTATGAAGCAGGAACAATTGACAATACAAAGAAGCTCATCCTTGAGGGACTGGCGGAAGCACTTCATGTATCCGTTGAATGGTTGAAAGGTGAAACCGATGAGTACGAATCAGATGTTACAGACAAAAGAGACATACAGATCCGCGATCTGATGGGGCGTCTGTCTGTGACTGCACAAAATGAACTAAATGAGGAACAGTTTGCTTTTTCAAAAGACCTGCTCATATATATGCTCTCTGAGTACGAGCTGTTCCTTGAATCATTTAAGTTTGGTTGTACAAATTTCTTAAACAATGAAAAGAATAAAGATATTGCCACGGCAATGGGAATTGATTCCGTTAAGGAATACAATGAGATTGGCTTCCTTCGGGAAGTCAATCATACCGCCAATGCCTATAACGATATCGCCGATGTGATAAGGCTCTACCCCAAGAATCCGGATAAAGCCGGGCAGCGTCTTAAGAATCTTATGGATACTTACGCAGATGAAGAGTAGATAATCACATGGATTTATCGTATAGTTAGTAAGAGCATTTCAACAGTTCCGATTGCCGGCAAAGAAAGGAGATTTTATGGCAAAAGGATCTGTTAGAAAAAAAGGAAAGAAATGGTACTACCGCTTTTATGTGGAAGATGCCAGCGGCAAACTCATCCAGAAAGAGTACGCTGGCACCGAAAGTAAAAGCGAGACCGAGAAGCTGTTAAGAGCGGCGATGGATGATTACGATAGTAAGAAGTTTATCGCAAAGCCCGAAAACATCACCCTTGGTGAGCTCCTTGACAACTGGGCGGAGGAAGAACTTAAGACAGGCCCTCTGGCAAACGGGACCGTACAGCTCTATCTTCATTCCATCAAGCGTATGCATAAGCATCCGATCAGCAAACGGAAGCTTAGCACCGTAACATCCGAACACCTCCAGGGACTTATGGATCTTGTGATATTCGGAGGCAAGGAAGGTGACTTTGATGCGAAAAACGGCTACAAGAAGGATTACGCCAACACGTATCACGCGATACTTAACCAGGCATTCCGGTATGCGGTCTTTCCCAAGAAGTACATAACCTTTAATCCGATGCAGTATGTGGTTATGAGAAAGAAAACATCCGATGCGGATCTGTTCGTAACAGAAGATGAATCGGAAGAAAACATAAAGCCGCTGACTCCCGAAATGTACAAAGACCTGATTGACTACATGGAAAAGCATCACCCCGATGCTATCCTGCCGGTTCAGATCTCATACTACACGGGGCTTCGTATCGGAGAGGTTGCCGGGCTCACCTGGCAGGATATCAACCTGACTGAGCAGTATCTCACGGTACGCAGAAGTGTAAAATACAGCCCGCAGAGACATAAGGTCGAGATCGGTACCACGAAGCGTTCAAAGGTTAGGATCGTGGATTTCGGAGACACGCTTACGGAAATACTGAAAGAATCAAAGAAACGCAGGAAACAGGAAGAGAAAGAATACGGTCCTCTCTATCACAACTGCTATTACAAGGAAGTCCGTGAGAAGAACCGTACCTACTACGAGTATTATCCTTTGAGCAGAGCCGAAGAGGTTCCGGAAGATTATAACGAGATCGACTTCGTTTGCAGACGCACGGATGGTACGCTTATGAGACCAAGTTCCGTCGGAACTGCCTGCAAGTATGCATCACAGAAGCTGCCGGGATTTGAAGGCTTCCACTTCCATGTATTGCGGCACACTTACACGACGAATCTTCTTGCGAACGGCGCTAAGCCCAAGGATGTGCAGGAATTGCTCGGCCACTCAGATGTAAGCACCACCATGAACATCTACGCACACGCCTCAAGAGAGTCGAAGAAATCTTCCGCAAAGCTGCTCGACAAGATCAGCTGAAACGCCCGGAAAAAAATTGCCCTTATAGATCACTCATAAGGGCAAAAGTAAGGGAAAGAACCCGAAATCACATAAGGGAAATGGGCTAAACACCTTGATTTTCAAGGGTGTAAGGGATTGTAGTCAATTAACTTCCGATATAACCCACCACAGCGGGACAGGGCTGGGAAATACCGCCGAGATAATTATTCTTCTGGATGTAGTTTATATACGCCCATGTGGTGATATCAGCGCCAAAGGAAACACTGATGAACCTTCTTACACCGCGTGCTTTAAGACCGCCAAGAACGCTTTCGTATTCATTCGGATAATTAGCCTTGAATGCGGGAGCGATAAGAACAGAGATATGCTCTCCCTTTTTGAGATCCTCAAAAAATCTGACCGTATCGTCACGGAATTCCCTTGCTCCGTGCTGACAGACATCAAAGCATGCACCGCAGGAAATACATCTGCTTCCGTCAACGTCAACCCTGGTTTTTCTGTTTCCATCCGCCTCTTCGGAAATACATGCACCAAGGCAGCTGCAGACACTGATACACTTGTTGCATCCTACACATTTTTCGTTGGTAAAAACAAGTCCGTCATTCAGCATGGTCAGTCTCCCTAAAAATTTAGAATATCTGTCTCACTGATTCTTACAGGATTAATTGACAAAAATGGTAATTTCCTGGTTATTATAGCACTTTTTTTTCATGAAATATAAATATTTACGCAAATCGCGCCATACCCAAAATGCAAAACGCACTCTGACACATCCGTAAATTCACTCAGGAGAATCCGCAAATGAACTCTGACATATCCGTAAATGCACTCAAACAAATCGGTGATCATATCCTGACTCATAAAGCGGATGAATCAATTTCCCTCACTAACCTTGATATTTCGTTTATAACACGCTTTTTATCACCGGTCCACAAAGGTGCCGCAAGGATCTTTTTGGGACCGTCCCCGGTTAGTCTGTGTATCACAACATCATCCGGGATCAGCGGAAGGAGTTCCTTTAAAAGCTCCATATACTCTTCCATCTCCATGACCTTTACTTTGCCCTTCATGTATTCATCATAAAGATCCGTTCCCTTAAGAACATGAAGAAGCTGAAGCTTTATTCCGGTTGCTCCGGAGCTGCAGACATATTTTACCGTTTCACGCATGTCACTTTGCGTTTCGCCGGGAAGTCCGAGTATCACATGAGTTATGACTTCAATGCCAAGGCTCCTCAGCCTTTTTACACACTCATCATACACCGCAAGATCGTAGCCTCTCCTGATGTATGCGGCGCTTTCCGGATGGATGGTCTGAAGCCCGAGCTCTATCCATACAGGCACAAAGGCATTCAGCCTGCCAAGAACATCATACATTTCATCACTAATGCAATCCGGCCTCGTCCCTATCGACACCGCTACGATATCATCGCACTCAGCGGCCTCTCTGTAGGATCTTTCCAGATAACCGATGTCTCCGTATGTATTGGTATAGCTTTGGAAATATGCTATGTAGGCGGCATCTTTTCCTGCCTTTGATGCGATCTTTGCTTTAGCTTCTTCTATCTGCTCCCTGACCTTTTTATCCCTTTCGGCAGCAAACTCACCGGAGCCTCCCGCAGAACAGAATATGCATCCTCTTGTATCAAGCGACCCGTCCCTGACAGGACATGTCACATTCAGCTGAAGAGAAAGCTTATAAACCTTACATCCGTATTTTTCTTTCAGATAGTCGCTTAGGAATTTCATTTTATGCAATATCCGCAATTTGATTTAGAAGGCCTTAAATGCTACACTTACCTAGTATAACGTATCTTAAATAACTGGACCAAATGCTTGCCTGCTCACCTGACAGCACGTGCCGAAAAAGCCTCGGCGTAGCCCGGCTACGCCTACGTTTTTTGACACGCACTCTCAGGCAATCATTCGTCGCATTAGGCCAGTTATTTTGCGAACGTTATACTAGTCTGTGATCGTGCAGGCAGACCGGCATATACACAAAGATTTTTTCCGGAGAAAAAATATGTCTCATTTATATGAAAAAATAAATAATGGCGATGTATACATTATAGCAGAAATGTCCGCCAACCACGGCGGGAAGCTGGAAAATGCGCTTGAGATCGTAAGGGGAGCAAAAAAAGCAGGTGCGGATTGTCTTAAGATACAGACATATACCGCTGACAGCCTGACCATCGACTGCCGTAACGAATACTTCAGGATAAACGGGGGACTTTGGGACGGTAAATACCTCTATGATCTGTATAACGAAGCCCTGACACCCTATGAATGGCATAAGGCCATTAAGGATGAATGCGATAAATGCGGTATAGACTTTCTTTCAACTCCTTTCGACAAAGGTGCTGTGGATCTGCTTGAAAGCCTCGGAGCCGACATGTACAAGATCGCAAGCTTTGAGATGGTCGATATACCTCTCATTGAATATGCAGCTTCAAAGCATAAGCCTATGATAATCTCAACCGGAATGGCTTCTGTCGAAGAGATGAGGGATGCCATAGACGCCTGTCACAGAGCGGGAAACAGCGAAATAGTCATGCTCAAATGCTGCAGCGAGTACCCCGCCCCCTGGGAGGATATGCATCTTGGAAACATTCCCGATATGAGAGAAAAGCTGGGCGTTCCGATAGGCCTCTCCGATCACAGTGCAGGATCCCTTGGTGCGATAGTCGCAACTTCGCTTGGAGCCTGCGTTATTGAAAAGCATGTAAAGCTCGAAGGAGTCGAAAGCGCAGACTCCAAATTCAGCATGACCATGGATGAATTCGCCTCGATGGTAACTGACGTCAGAAATGCCACTAAGATTGCAAAGGGTCCCTGCTATGATCTTACTCAGGGAGAAAAGAATTCGATGATCTTCAGAAGAAGCATTTTTGCGGTAAAGGACATAGCTGAAGGCGAGCTTTTTACTGAAGATAATCTTTCCGTTATCCGCCCCGGCTACGGAATCCTTCCAAAGTACATGAATAAGCTTATCGGAAACAAAGCAGGTCGTGATATAAAGCGCGGAGAACCGATAACCGAAACTGATATTCCCTGATATGTGGTATAATCGTATGTGATCCGGCAATCGGACAATACAAAAATAAGAGGTGATAAAAATGGCTGAAAAAAAGAGTATTCTTGATGTTAACGGAGACGGAAAGGTTGATCTTAAGGATCTTGATGCGGCTTCAAAAATGACAGGCATAACAAGCATAGACGATCTTGCTGCTGCCGCAAAAAAGGCAGGAATCAACAATGTGGAAGATCTAAAGAAGCTTGCAGAAAAAAACGGGATCAAAGATCTCGATGATCTGAAAAAAGTAACTTCAATGCTTGGAATCTCAAACAAGTAACCTTATGATCAAACCAAAAGTTCTCATTTTGAGCAATAACGATAATGTAAGGCTCCTGAGTGAAAAAATATCCGGAAGGTGCGACCTTTCTCTTTACAGCGACGCGATAGGTCCGGATCTGATCAAAAGCTCAGAACCCGATCTTGTTATCAGCTATAACTACAAGCACATAGTAAAAGAAGATGTTATAGACTTGCTTGGAGACAGGATCATCAATCTCCACTGCTCTCTTCTTCCCTGGAACAAGGGGGCATCTCCGAACATCTGGAGCTTTATCGATGATACCCCCAAGGGGGTTACCATTCACAGACTGGAAAAAGGCCTTGATACGGGAAAGCTGATACTTCAGAAGGAAGTTTTTTTCGATGAGGAAAAAGAAACTCTGGAGAGCTCCTACAACATCCTTCAGGAGACCATAACAGGTCTTCTTTCGGACAACTTGGATATGATCTCCTCCGGAAAATATAAAATGAAGGAGCAGCCCGAAGGCGGCTCCTATCATAAAACTTCCGATCTGAAAAAAATCATCGGGGATAACAGTATAGACTATTCGATGACGATAAAGCAGTTCAGGGATTATATCAGTTCTCTGTCATCTTCCTGTACTTAAGCTCTGCTATGATCCAGTCATCGGGATTATCGATATCCTGAACCTCTGTTTCATCAACTATGAAGGCATAGGTCCTGTCCGGGACCAATGTCTTCTTTTTTTGCAGCTGGGATCCTTTCTGCATATAAAACTGTCCCGCATCATGATAGAAGGGTTCGAGATCCTGGGATCTTGCAAATTCATTCTCGGGCCACTTGTAGCTGAGTCTGTTATCTCCTATGACAAAGCATCTCTGAGGCGGAAAAGAAAACCTTACAACAGGAACAAGGGCATCAAAGTCAGACGATACAAGGGCATCGAAGGCCTGACGGAGCTTTTCTGCCGTAACAAAGGGAGCTGTGGGATAAATACAGCACCAGTAATCGAACTCTTTCCCGCCTGCCCTGTAATTATCCAGAACTTCCTTTACTACATCGATCGTGGGCGCAAAATCCCCCGACATTTCGCTGCTTCTGAAAAACGGCACCTTTGCTCCGTATTTACGTGCGATCTCCGCTATCTCCTCATCATCCGTGGAGACCATCACCTCGTCAAAAAGGCCGCTTCCAAGAGCTGCTTCTATTGAATATGCAATGATCGGCATACCGCAAAACTCTTTTATATTCTTACGCGGTATCCTTTTTGATCCGCCTCTTGCCGTAATGATCGCTATATTGCCCATATCCTTCTCCGGTCTCTTAATACTCCTCGGTTCCCACAAACTCACCGTTTTCGTAAATGAATGCATCAGATGTATAAGTATTTCCGTAGACATCAGTTACTTCATATACAACATAGACATTCTCACCTGACAGATCAACTTCATTGTAATCAAGCTTAAGCTCGGATGCATAGAACGGATCATATACATCTACAAACTGGTCTCCAACAGGATCATACCAAAGAAGCTGGATCTCATCTTCATCTTCAAGATCGTAGTAATAATCCTTCTCCTCATCCATTAAGGTATATCCGGTGATCATTCCCGATGGAGAATCCTGGTCATAGAATACCATCAGATAGCACTCTTTGCCGTTTATCCTGCACGGAACCGCGCCGTACTGGTTCCATTCTCCGGTTTCTTCATCATTGTAATAATCATATGTGACATAGCATGCCAGTCTGTCGCTTATCCATGTCCAACTATCAGGCATTCCCGCAACAAGATCTCCGTCAGTATCAAAATAACCGTACTCATCCTGTCCGAGATAGTACAAGGTACCGTCATCATCTTCAATAAACAGGAGGGACTGAACGGATATCCAGTCGATATCACTCGTATAAAGATAATAATGATCTATACCGTCAGCATATGTGGCATGATTATGATCAAGATGATACTCACCTGCCTCAGCGACGGAATAACCGTTGTTTATGTATGAAGAGATGATATCGCTGTCATACCAGTCACCGGCGTAATTTGCAGCAGCCGAAGAACCGTAAGCATAGGCATAAACCAGTGAGACATATTTGTCATAGAAATCCGTCACAACAGGATCGTACTCCAGTGCGGTCAGGGTTGTACGTCCGTCATCATAGTATTCGGGATAATCGTAAGGATAATAAGCAGTAATGCCATGTCCGAATGCAAAATCACTCTCGGTATAGTCAACCGCATTAACGATAGAATTGATAAGTGCGGTTGAAGCGGTGTTTTCATACTTATTGGCAAGAGTGACAAGATCCACGGAATCGGTGCTCATATATACTCCGCAATCATCTCTTGCAGAAACTATATCCGAATACTTTCTGTTATCCAGATCCCTTCCGAGAAGCTCCACATAGTCAACATATGCATCATAAACCGCATCAATATGTTCCAGCGAAATAACCGACATGGAAGCGACCATGCCTCGTTCCTGACAAAAATCCATATAATCCGCAACAACCTGTTCCCTGTATTTTCCGGTAGCTACAGGAGAAGTTGCAAGAAGGTTCAGCCAGTTTGTATAGGACAGTCCGGTTCCGTTTACATAGCTCTCGGCACCGATCAGATAATCCGCACAATTCTTGAGAGAAAGGCAGACCTCCAGAGTACACATATTACATGCATCAAATATGATGCTGTCAAAATGAACTCCGGCTTCATCCAGCGCTTGTCCTATCTGGTAATCATAGAGCATCGTACCCTTGAAGAGCTCATCCATTCCGTATCCGATGGGAATACCGCCGCCATGATCCCAAAGTATCAGGATATAATCATCTGCGGGATACTCGGTCGAAGCAAACTGAACAAAATCCTTGAGAGTTTCTTCCTCGACCATGGAGATCTTTCCAAGATCTTCAAGTTCCGTAAATCTTCCGTCCTTATAGAAAAACCTCTGTACTGTATTCGGCTTACAGAATGTATTATCCCAATGAGTACATCCGCCGGTCTGAATAACGATATTGGTTTCATCGGTCAGGGTTGCTTTTCTGATCTCGAGAAGATCCTCTGTGGCAAGTCCGCTCTCACTTTCAAGATCCGATCCTATGATATAGAGCATGATGGTCTGCTTAGCCTGGGTGGGAACAGGATCCGGTTCAGGCTCAGGTTCAGGATCATCAGGTTCCTTCAGATCTTCCTCTGGGATTATGTCCTCAGCGATCGTCTCAAAACCTGCTAACAATTTATCACGTACAAGATATCCGCCACCGACTATGATCGCGATCAAAGCTAACAGGCCGGCCACTACAGGCCATGCCTTTTTCTTTTCCTTAGGCTGCTCGGGAATCTGCTGAGGCATCATCTGGGGCATCTGTATTATCGTAACAGGAACCTCCTGCTGAGGCTGCCCGAAAGGACCGGGCTGAGATCCCGCAGGAGTGCCGGGCTGAACGAAAGGATCCGGCTGAGGTCCCGCAGGAGTGCCGGGCTGAACGGATGAATCAGGCTGTGCAGAATTCTCAGGCTGTACGGAACCAACCTGCTGCGCGCCCAAATCAGGCTGCATCAGCACTCCGCAATTTATACAGAATTTTGTTCCTTCAGGCATTTCAGAACCGCAATTGGGACAGATCATATAATTCCTCCCTCAAGAAATAAAATCTTTGATCGGTGTCAGATCAAGTGTCTTTTCATCAGCGATAAGTCCGTAAAGAGCTTCAGCGATCTTCTTTGTTCCGCCAACACTGTCGCTTTCGATGTTCAGAGGCATTATGGGCTCATGAAGGGATTTTCTGAGAAGAAGCCAGCCGTTGCCGTGTTCTGCATCGCAGTTTACTCTGACTCCCTCGAAATTTTCCTTTTCAAGGCTCCATCCGGGAACTTTTTCGGCATTTGCCTGAAGCTCGCCCAGTATCCTGTCTCCGTTGGCCTGAAGGTCATCCACCTCTCCGACATGGAATCTGAGCTCGGCACTTTCGGCAGGCTCCTTGAGTCCTTCAATGAGTGATGCAAGGCTGTTGCCCTTACCCATCTCGATGAGAAGCTTTACCATTAAGTATGCTCCGTCATCAAGGAAATAATTCTCTTTAAATGCTCCGTGTCCGGAGGTTTCTATGGCAAGCTGCGAATCAATACCTGATTCATTAAGCCTTATGGCTTCATCAATAACATTGCGGTATCCTCTCTTAAATCTCCTGTGAACGCCGCCCTTTTCCTTGATAAATGCGGCAAGTCCGTCGGAAGTAACCGAATCCGTAACTATCGTGGTGCCGGGATTTGAATTAAGTGCGATGACCGAAAGAGCTGCTATAAGATCATTTCTCGTAAGAGTCTTTCCTCCGGGAAGAACGGCTCCTGCTCTGTCCACATCCGTATCGAATATGATCCCGAGATCAGCGCCCGATGCAAGTGTTGCATTCTTGATGGACTCTGCAGCTTCCTTATTTTCGGGATTGGGAATATGATTTGGGAAATGTCCGTCAGGCTCAAGGAACTGGCTTCCGCTTGTATCCGCACCGAGTTTTTCAAGGACATCAGTCACAAAGAATCCGCCTGCACCGTTACCTGCATCAACGACTATGTGAAGTCCCGAAAGAGGCTTATCTCCCTTTCCGGCGCCGGAGATGATCTTATCTCTGAGATACCCTGTATAGGTATCCATAAATGATACCTTTTCTGCAGCGGATGTTACCATAGCGTCAATATTCTCAGCTGCGATCACATCAGCGAGCTTAGTTAGTTCCTTTATCTCATTTTTCTCAAGTCCGCCTCTTGCTATGAAGAACTTCATCCCGTTTCTGTACCAGGGAAGGTGGCTTGCCGTGATCATTATACTTCCGTCATAAGGATCATCACCGAGAACGGTTGTCATGAACATTGCCGGAGTCGAGGCGATTCCGAGATCAAATGCTGCTCCGCCCTGTGAGAAAATACCTTTAACGGCAGCCGTAAGAAGAGCTTCTCCGGATAATCTCGAATCTCTTCCAAGTGCGATCCTGACATCCTTCTTTCCCGTTTTTGCGGAAAGCCATCTTACAAATGCAGCTGCAATATCCTGCGCTGCTTTCTCGGTAAGATTAACCTTCTCTCCTGTTTCATTTTCAAGTGCGATACCTCTGATGTCGCTTCCGTTCTGAAGTTCCGAATAACTCATCTTATCTCCTCCAACTCATCACAATGTCCTGAGAAACCGTCCTTTGTTCACTTTATCTTCAGTACGTCCTTTAAGCGCTCCGCAATCTTCTCTGATGCTGCCTTATGACTGGGCTCACCCGGATGGAATCTCGAACCGAATGCTTCACCCTGTGTATCCGGAAGCTGCAGATATCCCGCATTTGTATCTGCTGCCAACCAAAACTGCGAAACAGCTGCGATCACCGTATCCATCAGCACAGCTCCCAGCATTCCGTACACCCACAGAATGTGGGCATTCGGATGAACCTCCCTGATATGCATCATGAAGTCACATATGCCTTTTTGAATATTTGCAAGATCTTCGGGATCGTATGATCCGTCTTCAAGTTTTTTGTACTTGAAGCTTTCTCCTGTAACAGGGTCTGTAAATGCAGGATTATCGAATGCGCCTCCATCATTGGTTCCGAGGTTAATTATGACCGCATCCGGTTCCCAGGAAGAATGATTATAATCCTTTACTCCGCGTTTTGCATTTACGCTGTCATAGATAAGAGGGATCCTGCTTGCGGGATTATTATCCCACCCAATAGTAACTCCCCATCCGCTCTGGGAAATGATCCTGTAGTCAGCGCCAAGCGTATCTGCGGTCATTACTGCGTAATTCTTAACCGCACTGAAATATGGGCTGATCCAATCCATCTCCTCATGTGCTCCAAGCGCACCTTCTCCGCTTGTAATGCTGTCTCCGATGAATTCAAATCTGTATTTCTTAGGTTCGGCTTTTCTTATTTCCCCTTCATAGATGATCTTCTTAAGCTTTAAAAAGCATCCCGGATCATCAACCGAAGCCTGGAAATCCCTTACGATCCTGACTGTATGCTTTACGGAAGGATCCATGTTACGAAGGAGCATATATTTATTTACTCCCTCCTGAACAGGGATATGCGCAAGAAAATATCCGTCAAGCACAAGACTTATCCACGGCATATATACGGAATTTCCCGCTTCGAGAACTACACCCAGTTCAGAGCAGTTCATCTCAAACTCAACACCGCTTCCGGTCCAGATCAGTTCAAGATCACCTTCCGTGCCGTATGTACGTCCCAGTACATGTACGCTTCCCCATGTTGTTTCTTCACCCATACACTTTGTCTCCTATAAAAACCTCACTGCCTTACCTTGCCGTTTTTTCCCCCGAAGGACTGGGCGCTGCTGAGGATATTGGTACTGAAGGAGTAACTGATACTCTTTTCCTCACGGATGCGCTTCAGAGCAAGATCCACCATTCTGTCCAGAAGCTCTCTGTATTCAATACCGATTGCTTCGAAAAGATAGAACGCAAGGGAGCCGGGAATCGTATTGATCTCATTAAAATACAGCTTTCCGTTCTCCTCATCTATCATAAAGTCGATCCTTGCCACTCCGTGACATCCAAGCTTCTTGAAGGATTCCACCGCAAGCTTCCTGATCTCTTCTCTCTTTTCATTTGAGATCTCTGCAGGGATCTTTCTGGATACACCGGCCATTCCCTTGGAACCGCCTGTCTTCTTGGATCCGCCTGACATATACTTATCCTCGTAGCTGAGGATGTCCTTGCTGTGAAGAGGCTCCTCGCACTCCGAAGCTTCCGCCTCATTCTCATCTCCAAGAACCGCACAGTTGATCTCACGTAATTTTGTAATAGCATGCTCTGCGATTATCTTTCTGGCATACAGATATGCGTCATCGATGGATTTTGTAAGCTCTGCTCTGTTTTTGGCAACGCTGATACCGACACTGGATCCCGTATTAAGGGGCTTGATGATAACAGGATATCCGATCTTGAACTCAATGGTGCTTATCAGCTCGGTCATATTATTATAATCCGCCATTGTGAACAGATACGAATCCAGCACAGGAATATTGTTATCCTTCAGGATCGCTTTGGTGACATACTTATCCATTCCAACAGCCGAGGCGGTCACATCACATCCCACAAAGGGAAGTCCCAGAGTCTTGAGATATCCCTGAAGTGCTCCGTCCTCAACATTGGTACCGTGGACAACAGGGAATGCAAGATCCACGGGAATGTCTGTCTTCTTACCGAAAAGGC
>CAMNAQ010000056.1 GCA_946531495.1 uncultured Lachnospiraceae bacterium
AGGTGCCGACAGGAGCTATGGTATTCAGGTTGCCAAGCTTGCAGGTGTTCCCGATATGGTTATAGGACGCGCTAAGGAGATCGCATCCAGCCTTGCTCTTCAGGATATCTCATCACTTGTCGAATCCATCTCTGCCGGAGATCAAAGCAGCGCTAAGAATAAGAAAATAACAAAGCCGGATGAAGTCGATTCCGGCCAGCTTTCTTTCTTTGATCTGGTATCTGATGAGGATCTTCTCAAGGAAATAGAAGATATCGATATATCCAATCTTACGCCTCTTGATGCGCTTAATACGCTATACAGGCTGCAGAACAAGATCAAAAACCGGTATAAGATAAATTAAAACTGTCCTTTCGGGTGAGAATATGATCAGGATACTGAATAAAGAAACTATAGACAGGATCTCCGCAGGTGAGGTTGTTGAAAGACCTGTCAATGTAGCTAAGGAGCTTGTTGAAAATGCAATAGATTCCGGTGCATCTGCCATAACCGTCGAGATCAAAGGCGGCGGGATAGAGCAGATAAGAGTTACGGATAACGGATGCGGTATTTCTTCGGATGATATGAAGACCGCATTTTTAAGGCATGCCACAAGTAAGATTGAAAAGGCAGATGATCTTGATTCCATTGAAACCCTCGGCTTCAGGGGAGAGGCACTTGCAAGTATCTGCGCTGTATCGGAAACGGAAATGATCTCCTGCATGCAGGGAGTTCTTACCGGAAACCGTCTTATAATAAGGGGCGGGGAGGAGATCTCTTTTGAGGAGATCGGTGCTCCTTTGGGTACGACAGTTCTTGTCAGAAATCTTTTTTACAATACTCCTGCCAGAAAAAAATTCCTGAAAACACCCTCCACAGAAGGTTCCTATATTGCAGAAATGATGGAAAAGATCGCTCTTTCCCATCCGGATATCGCATTTCAGTTTTCACAGGACGGCCGTTCCAGGTTCCATACATCCGGAAGCGGAGAATTGCTGGAGGTCATCTACAGGGTTTACGGACGTGACACGGCAGACAGTCTGGTACCAATAAGATCCGAAAATGATATGTTCCGTATCGAAGGATATCTCGGAAAGCCCGAAATGGTGCGTTCCAACCGCAACATGGAAGTATATTTTATCAACGGAAGATATGTCAGAAATGCATTTATGTCATCTGCGATAGAAGAAGGCTACAGGGAATACCTCATGCTTCACAAATTCCCCGTTGTTTTCCTGAATTTTTATGCGGATCCTTTCTGTGTTGATGTAAATGTTCATCCCGCAAAGCTTGATGTTAGGATATCCGATCAGAATTCTTTCTTTTCCTTCGTGTCATCCTCAATTCATGAGGTGATGACATCTGCGGAGATGATCCCGGAAAATATCCTTACAACGGATAAGGACAGAAAAGAAAGTGCGAAGACTTCCGAATCCGAAGTCAGAAGCGGTAAGAATCCTGAGCCCTTTGAATTCAAAAGATCAATATCCGAAAATATTGAAAGCACTATTAAAGCCTTCAGCAAAGCATCCGGTTACAGCTTTTCCGGTACATCATTAACAGGTGCTTCATCTGTTTCCGAAAAAACTTCTTATGGAGATTATGTGCTTTCCGGTGATTCTTCCGATCCTGAAGATGCTGAAGGTTCATTTTTCGAGGATGAAAGAAATACAGATGGCCTAAAAAATCCGGATTTGAATAATGCAGCCAAATCACCTGTATCAGAAGACCATTTTGATAATGCATTAGGTATTCAGGCTTCTTCTAAATCCGATGAATTTCTTAAAGGAGCTGTCTTTAAGCAAAAAGAGCTTTTTGAAGATCATCTTCTCGACAGGGATAAGAGAGCATCCTACAGGATAATAGGACAGGTATTTGATACATACTGGATCATACAGTATGAAGATAAGATGTTCATCATAGACCAGCATGCTGCTCATGAAAAGGTAAATTATGAGCGTATGGTAAAAAGAATGCATGCTGGAGAGCATCCTTCCCAGCAGCTTATGCCCCCTGTGATCGTTTCGCTTACTCCGGCAGAGGATCAGGTTCTTATTGATAATATGTCTTCTTTTGAAAAGATCGGATTTGAGATAGAGCCTTTTGGCGGAAACGAATATGCGCTCAGAGGAGTTCCGACCGACCTATTCGGTCATTCGGAGAAGGAGCTGTTCCTTGCCATACTTGACGAGATCTCTGTAAATCCCGGAGTGGGACCTTTTAAGTCCATTGATGAAAAGATCGCGGGAATGGCCTGCAAGGCATCAGTAAAAGGCGGAGACAGGATAGGATATGAGCAGGCTGAAAAGCTTATAGATGAACTTCTTACTCTTGATAATCCATATAACTGTCCCCACGGAAGACCTACGATCATATCTATGACCAAGACCGAGATGGAGAAGAAATTCAAGAGGATCACCGACTGATGGAAAACAAGCGCCCTCTAATAATTCTTTCAGGTCCAACAGCCGTCGGAAAGACTTCGCTTTCCGTTTCTTTTGCACTTAAGCATGATCTTGAGATCATATCCGCAGATTCTGCCCAGGTATATCTTGGGATGAATATAGGCACTGCAAAGATCGGCGAAGATGAAAAAAAGGGTGTTGAACATTACCTGATCGATGTATGCGACCCGTCAGAGGATTATTCCGCATTCAGATTCAGGAAGATGGCGGAAAAAGCCATTGAAACAATATATTCAAAGGGGAAGATCCCACTTGTTGTAGGCGGTACGGGCTTTTATATCCAGGCTCTTTTAAAGGGTGTTGAATTTGATGATGACGGCCCGGATGAAGAGTTCCGCAATAAACTAAACGAACTTGCTTTGAATAAAGGTCAGTCATTTCTTCATTCAATGCTTGAGGAGGTCGATCCCAAAAGTGCGGAGGCAATACCTGAGGAAAATGTAAAAAGAATGATCAGGGCCATTGAATATCATCATTTGACCGGAAAAAGGATATCCGATCATAATCTTGAGGAAGCATCCAAAGAGCCCGCTTATAATGCGGCATATTTTGTCCTTACGGATGACAGGGCTCTTATCTATGACAGGATAGATAAAAGAGTTGATGAGATGATAGAAAACGGGCTGGAAGATGAAGTAAGAAAACTTCTGGAAAGCGGTCTTGATCCTTCTTCCGTTTCAATGCAGGCCATCGGCTATAAGGAAATGATCCCTTACATAAAAGGTGAGATAACGCTTGATGAAGCGGCTTATCAGATAAAGCTTCGTACAAGACATTTTGCAAAAAGACAATTTACATGGTATAAAAGAGAGCCTGATATCATTTATCTGGACAGACGTGATTTTTCGCAAAGCACAGAGGCTATGTGTGCTTTTATGGAAGAAGAGTGCAGGAAAAGAGGAATTTTTAAATGAGCTTTACCGGACTTGAAGATATATACAGTGAGCTTGGCATAAGTCCCAGGGTTTATGAGATATGCGGAGACGTACTTTCCGGACTTGAGGACAGATTCAAAGAAATCGATGCAACGTCAGAATTTTGCCAGCTTAAGGTTTTGCATGCTTTCCAGAAAAACAATGTAAATGAAAGCTGCCTTTTGGGAACAACGGGCTACGGATATAACGACATAGGCAGGGATACGCTTGAAAAGGTCTATGCGGATTATTTTCATACCGAGGATTGTCTTGTAAGACCTCAGATAACCTGCGGAACCCATGCGCTTGCACTTGCGCTGATGAGTAATCTTAGACCGGGAGATGAGCTGCTTTCCGCTGTCGGAAAGCCTTATGATACTCTTGAGGAGGTTATAGGCATAAGGGCCTCTAAAGGCTCTCTTGCTGAATATGGCATATCCTATGCGCAGGCGGAGCTGAGCAAAGACGGCACACCTGATCTTGAAAATATAAAAAATGCCATTAATGATAAAACAAAGCTTGTGACCATTCAGAGATCCAAGGGTTACCAGACCAGACCATCGCTTTCCGTCGACACGATCGGTAAGATAATCGATACGGTAAAGTCAGTCAGAAAAGATATCATCTGCATGGTCGATAATTGCTACGGTGAATTTGTTGAAAGGATTGAGCCTTCCGATGTCGGGGCGGATATGGTAGTCGGATCATTGATCAAAAATCCCGGAGGCGGTCTTGCACAGGTCGGCGGATATATAGCGGGAACGAAAGAGTGCATAGAGAATGTTTCATACAGACTTACGGCACCCGGGCTCGGACGGGAAGTCGGACCTTCCCTGGAGGCTCTTCCACGTATGTATCAGGGATTTTTTATGGCTCCTGTTGTTACCGCATCTGCACTGAAGAGTGCGATCTTTGCCGCAACGCTTTTTGAAAAATACGGTTTCAGTGCATTTCCTTCAGCTTCTGAGGAAAGACATGACATCATTCAGGCCATAACTTTCGGAAAGCCCGAAGGTCTTATTGCTTTTTGCGAAGGCATTCAGGCAGCGGCACCGGTTGATTCCCAGTATGCTCCGGAGCCCTGGGATATGCCGGGATACGATTCCAAGGTCATCATGGCCGCGGGGGCGTTTACATCAGGTTCTTCCATCGAGCTTTCGGCAGACGGACCCTTAAGAGAGCCTTATACCGCGTATTTTCAGGGCGGTCTTACCTGGCCTCACGGAAAATACGGTATTATCAAGGCGTTCCAAACACTTATGGATAAAGACCTGATAATATGCTAAAATATATGGGATTTTGTTTAGGAGTGCTTATATATGAAATATAGAGGCCTGGTTTTGTTTTTTCTGGTCGTGATAGGTTATATTCTCGGAAACCTTATCGGTCAGCACAGCGGTATTGAATTTTTGTCATATGGCGGAGTGTTCGGACTGACATCGCCTGTGGAGCTCAATCTTGGATTTTTGGTACTTACATTCGGGCTTACCTTTAATATCAATATTGCCGGAATCCTTGGCATCATAATAGCATTTATAGTTTTTAAGTTCATAAAGGTTTGATATTTACGTAGTCCCGGAGAAGGGGAAAGGCGTAAATGAAAGATATTGATAAACCTGAACTGCCCTATGAAAGATTTGAAAAGCTTGGAGCTTCTGCACTGACCGATGCGGAGCTTCTGGCTATAATCATCAGGACCGGCACAAAGGGCATCGGAGCTCTGGAGCTTGCAAGGAAGGTCCTTGAGCTTGGTAAGAGTCCCAGGTGCGGATTGCTGGGGCTTTATGATTCGGAGCTGGACAGCCTGAAGAAGATCCCAGGTATAGGTAAGGTAAAAGCGATCAAGCTGAAATGTCTTGCCGAGATCGCCCTCAGGATGCATGAGAGCAGATTAAAAGAAGGACTTAATGTTAAGAATGCCTCGACAGTTGCTCAGTATTACATGGAGAGGCTTCGCCATAAAAAGTGTGAGGTCGTTCTTTTACTCAGTCTTGACAGTAAGGGGCAGGTTATCAGGGAATCAGAGATAACAAAGGGAAGTGTCAATAAATCCCTTGCACCGGTCAGGTCCATACTTCTTGAAGCTCTTTATGCCGAAGCGGTTAATATAATCCTTTTGCATAATCATCCCAGCGGAGATCCGTCCCCGTCAGAGGATGATAAAAAGCTTACATCAAGACTTATGGAAGGCTGCAGGATAGTTGAGATCCCGCTTATTGACCACATAATAATCGGGGATAACAGATATTACAGTTTTAATGAATCCGGAATCCTGTAGATTCCGGCAGAAAGGATCCATATGGCTGCAAATGCATACGGTATCGACCTTGGTACCAACCATATCAAGATTTTTAACAATAACGATAATACGATCACGATCCAGAAAAACATGATCGCGATCAAGGATGAGACTGAATTCTTTGCATACGGAGATTCGGCATATGAGATGCATGAAAAGGCTCCGTCCAATATTCAGATCTCTTATCCTCTTTCATGCGGTGTCATTTCGGATCTCCGTAATGTTGAGCTTCTTGTCAAGTATATGATCACCGATCTTCAGGGCGGTCAGCTTAAAAATGCGGACTTTTTGATAGCTGTTCCGTATGATATCACCGACGTTGAAAAGAGGGCGTTTTACGATCTTCTGAAGGAAGCGGGAATCAAGGCGCACAAGATATATGTTACCCAGATGGCACTTGCAGACGGTATCGGAATGGGAATCGACGTCAAGAATGCCGTCGGTGTTCTCGTGGTAAATGTGGGTTTTGAGACTACAGAAATATCGGTCCTTTCTCTCGGAGGCATTGTTTTATCCAAGCTTATCAAGGAAGGCGGACTGAAATTCGATGATTCCATAAGAGGTGCCGTCAGAAACGAATTCGGTCTTATGATCGGAGGAAAAACCGCTGAGGAAGTAAAAAAGAAGCTGAAAGATCTTGAAAAGGAAGGAAAGGGAGCTCTTGTCTATGGCAGGGATATTGTCACAGGTCTTCCGGTCCAGCGTGAGATCCCCACAAAACTGATAGTTGATTCTCTCGAAGGGAATTACAAGACCATTATAGATAATATCAAATTTATCCTTGAGAGAACTCCTCCCGAACTTTCCGCCGATATTTTCAGAAACGGAATATATCTTACGGGCGGTGCAAGCCAGGTTTCACACCTTGTGGAAAGAATTGCGGACGGAACCGGACTTAAGGTCAATATAACCGATGAACCGCTTACATCAACGGCACTCGGACTTGGAAGGATCATACAGGATCCCGATTACGCAAGTCTTGCACAGAGCGCTGAGGGCATGGGTAAATGAGTCCTATCGTAAAATCAAAGGGGGAGAGATTTACTCTGCCGGGTAAATATCTCCTCCTTATTTTAACCTGTATATGTGTTCTTCTGATGATCCTGACGTACGGTACGTCTGTTTTTGATGTTCCGGTAAATTCCGTTGCGGGAACTGTTCTTGTGCCCTTTGAAAGAGGAATATCAAGAGCGGGAGAGTGGCTCAGGAACAGAAAGGATGAGCTTGCATCCGTCCAGTCTCTCCTTGAGGAAAACGAAAGACTTAAGGATCAGGTAGCAAGGCTCACAGAGGAAAACACAATCCTTACCCAGGAAAGATATGAGCTTATAGACATGCAGAATCTCCTGGAGCTTTCCGAGACCTATTATTCCTATAATAAGGTGGGCGCAAGAATAATAGCCAAGGATCCCGGAAACTGGTATGACTCATTCATAATTGATAAAGGTACTGATGACGGTCTTGCCGTTGATATGAATGTCATAGCAGGGGGCGGACTTGTGGGAAGGATAACCAAGATAGGTCCGAACTGGGCAAGAGTTACATCCATTATCTCCGACGGAGTCAATGTCAGCGGCCAGGTTGTTTCTTCAGATCTTACTCTGATAGTGACCGGTGACCTTGAACTCACAGGCAGGGGATTGCTTACTTTTTCGCAGCTTTCAGATCCTGAGAATGCTGTTGTGATGGGAGATAAGATCGTAACCAGTACGATCAGTGATAAATATCTTCCCGGACTTCTCATAGGATATATTGATACTGTTACGAATGATGCCAATAATCTGACTAAATCAGGCACCATTGTCTGTGCGACGGATTTTGATCATCTTGAAACGGTACTTGTCATTACAGACATGAAGATTAACGATTACGAATGATCCAGCGTATATTAGTTGCAATTTCAATACCGTTTTTCTTTTTGCTTCAGACCTGTGTTTTCACATATATGAAGCTTGGCGATATCGTACCCAATTTTATGGTCCTTATCGCATGCATCTATGGATTTTTTTATGGTGAAAAGACAGGAGCGATATGTGGATTTTTCTGCGGACTTATTCTTGATATCTTCTTTAGTCCCATGCTCGGACTAAATGCACTTATCATTATGCTCATCGCCTATATAAACGGCGGTTTCAGCGATCTTTTTTATGCGGAGGATATAAGACTCCCCATGATACTCATCACGCTCAGCGATGTTTCATACGGACTTATGTATTATATTCTTGCTTTCCTTTTAAGGGGAAGACTCGGTATAGGTTATTATCTGCTAAATGTCATCCTTCCCGAGGTGTTCTATACTCTGCTTGTGTCACTTGTGATCTATCCTGCTTTTCTTGGGATCGATACTCTTTTTAAGAATTACAGGATAAAGAAGGAAAGGGAAAAGGCCGGTGTTTGACGGACTGAGAGAAAGGATAATAAGCATTTTCACAAGCCGTGTGACGATAATCTATCTGATCATGGTCTGTCTTTGCGGCATCCTTCTCTACAGATGCTTTTATCTGCAGATAATATGCGGTCAGGATTTCCTTGATAACTTTGTTTTGGAGCAGGAAAAAACAAGGGATATCATGCCCACAAGAGGCAATATATATGACCGTAACGGAAATCTTCTTGCCTATAACGAGCTTGCATATTCGATAAATATCGAGGATACGTTTGAAGCAGGTTCGGGAAAAGATGCCAAGCTTAATGAGCTTATATATAATCTTGTAAGATTCATCGAAAAAAACGGCGACACCATTGATTCCGACTTCAGGATCGCGCTGGATCAGGACGGAGAATTTGTATATACGGTATCGGGTGCCCAGCTCAGAAGATTTCTTGCCGATGTATATGACCATATAGATGCAAATGATCTTACGGAAGAAGAGAGAAATTCCACTCCCGTTCAGGTCATGATCTATCTGAGCAGGAATGCGGGCAGAGGATACCGCTTTTCAGTAGGTCAGTATATGGATCCTGAGGACAAAAAGTCGGAATTTGTCGAAGGAAAAGGATATACCAATAAGGAGTGGCTTGAGATCGTTGCCATAAGATATGCAATGAGTCTTACGGCATACAGAAAATATATCGGAACGACCGTAGCAACCGATGTTTCCAGAGAAACTGTTGCTCTTATCATGGAAAATTCCGATGTCCTTCCCGGTGTTTCCATTCAGGAAGATACTATAAGAAGATACGTTAACAGTCAGTATTTTGCTCATATTCTCGGATATACCGGAAGGATCTCCCAGGAAGAGATCGAAACCCTTAATCAGAGGATGATCGATGAGGGTGCTGCCGAGGGAACATATACCTATGAGGACGTTGTGGGGAAATCCGGTATCGAAAGCTATCTCGAGACAACTCTTCAGGGTACAAAGGGATATGAAAAGGTGATGGTAGATAATACGGGTAAGGTTTTATCCGTTCTTGAGCACCGCGATGCCGTAAGAGGTCAGGATGTTTATCTATCGATCGATATGGATCTTACCATGCAGCTCTATGATATCACCGAAAGAAAACTGGCTTATATTCTTATCCAGAAGATACAGAACGAAAAATATGCAGTAAGGACTACGGATTCTGTCAAGACCATCCCTATAGCGGATGTTTATTATGCGGTATTCAGGAACAATGTTCTTGATATTTCACATTTTAATGCTGAAGATGCACTTGAAATGGAAAAAGAGGTATACAGCAGATATCTGAGCTATAAAGAGACCGTATATTCGACAATCGAACAGGGTATCAGAACCACCCGGACTCCTTATGACAAGCTGACTGATGAATATAAAGTCTATCAGTATTATATCGTAAAGCTCCTTATATCAAGCGGTATCATCATGTCGTCAGAGCTTGACGAAAACGATCCTGTTTACAGAACGTGGGATACGGAAGGCGATGTCAGCCTCGGAGAGCTTCTTGAACATGCGATATCCGAGGGCTGGGTTGATATATCAAAGCTTGAGATCGATTCTAAATATGCGGATTCATCCGAAGTTTTTGATGCACTTATCGTAAAAATTTTTGAATTATGTGATTCCGACAGCGAATATCAGGTCAGGTTCTATAAGTATATGATACTTAATGATAAGCTGACCGGATATATGGTATGCAGGCTGCTTTATGAACAGCAGGCTATAAGTATTCCTGTCGAGGATATGAACAGGCTTAATTCCGGAGCAATATCCGCATATACCTTTATGAGGGACAGGATATCTAATCTTGATATCACTCCTGCGCAGCTTGCACTCGAACCCTGTAACGGTTCCGTTGTCATGACCAATCCCAATAACGGTCAGGTTCTTGCACTTGTTTCATATCCCGGTTATGACAATAATCTGATGGCCAATTCCGTTGATGCGGCTTATTACAACAGGCTTATAAATGATGATTCTTCGCCACTTCTGAACTTTGCAACACAGTATAAGTCCGCTCCGGGATCCACGTTCAAGATAGTATCCGCAACAGCGGGACTGTGTGAAGGCGTAATCAATACCTCGACGCTATTTAATTGCACAGGTATTTTTAATGAGATCGAACCGCCTCCGAAATGTACAGCTGTACATGGAAATGAGACGGTCAGGACGGCCATAAGGGATTCATGTAACCTTTATTTTTTCCATGTCGGATACAGATTTGCGACACTCGGCGGTATATACGACGATAAGGCAGGTCTTGATTATCTGTACAGATATGCGGATATGTACGGACTGACTCAAAGATCCGGTATCGAGATCTCGGAATATGAGCCCGATGTATCCGACCTTGACTCCGTTCGTTCATATATCGGGCAGGGAACCAATGCATTTACAACTTCCCAGCTTGCAAGATACGTATCGTCAATAGCAAACGGGGGAACCACTTACGATCTGACGCTTCTTGATCATATAGAGGATTCATACGGAAGAACGGTCTGGGAGTATGAGCCTGTTATATATAATACCGTAACGATGGAGGATTATCAGTGGAATGCCATCATAAACGGTATGATAGACGGTGTAGAGGCAAAGCCATATTTTTCGGATATTCCGGTAAGCGTTGCCGGCAAGACCGGTACCGCACAGCAGTCAAGATCAAAGCCTGACCATGCGCTTTATATCGCCTTTGCTCCCGCTGGTGTACAGGCTGAGGTTGCGCTCAGCGTTCGTATTCCTTTCGGTTTTTATTCCGATTATGCAGCCCAGCTTGCACACGAATGCCTGCAGGTTTATTACGGTGTCGAGCCTGAGGTTGACCAGTCCTCTTACCAGACGATAGAAACAAGAGATTAAAACGGAGCTGTCCATGAACCAGGGAGTTATATTAAAAAGCTATAACGGTGCCATCAAGCTTATCCTTGATCCGGATATGGAATTTAAAGAGCTTCTCGGATGTATAAGGGATAAATTCTACGAATCCAGAAAATTTCTGGGCGGAGGCAGCATAATCCTTGATATGGACGGCAGAAGACTGTCCGATATTGAGGAGGAACTGATAGTCGATGCCATAAATGCAAGCTGTGATGTCAGCATATCCTGTATTGTCGGAAAAAATGAGGATGATCTTGAGCATATAAAAAAGGTTGGAGAGATCCTTGAAAGCAGACTCGATGATGATGAAAAATGCAGGATACTTCACGGCTCCGTTATGAACAAGCAGGTCATCGAGGTTGAAGACAGCATCATCGTATTCGGTGATGTGAATCCGGGCAGCGTCATAGTCAGCGAAGGAAATATCATCATACTCGGCGGATTGTACGGAAAAGCTCATGCGGGATGCCATGGAGACGATTCGGCTTTTATATGTGCGATAGAGCTTGAAGCGCAGGGACTTATGATAAATGACCTTTCCTATGAGCCCGAATCCAAACCGATATGGTCTGCTGTATTAAAGAGTTCTCCAAAGGTTGCCAGGATATGTGACGGGATCATCACCATAAACCCTTTGAACAGGGTTATTATGGAGAAGATATATGAATCTAAAAAATTACAGGCTTAAAGATTACGATTTCAAGTTAATAGTTTTTACCCTGGCCCTTTCCGTTATTGGCGTTTTTGCCATCAGCTCCGCAATGGGAGAGGCCGGTGCTGATAATGTTAAAAAACAGATCGCCGGTATAATCGTCGGATCCGTATTTATGGTAGCCGCATCTTTGATCGATTATCATTTCATCCTGAAGTTCTGGATCCCTATATATGCATTTACCGTTGTTGTACTGTTTTTCGTTATCTTCGGCGGTGAGACCACAAACAATGCGCAAAGATGGTTCAGGATAGGCTCCATAAGGTTCCAGCCCTCGGAACTTGCCAAGTTGCTGTTGATTTTATTTTTTGCCTCGTTTATTATGAAATACAAGGACAAGATCGGCAGTTTTCACCTTCTTTTGGTATGTATGGGGCTGTTCATTGTTCCTTTTTTCCTTGTATACAAGCAGCCGGATCTTTCTACCAGTATCGTTCTCATTTTTATCTTTGCCGCGATGATGTTTGCCGGCGGAATCAAGAAGAGGATAATACTGATCACGCTGCTGATCACGATACCTCTCGGTGTCGTGTTCATAAGCTATGTCCTTAATCCGGATAACGAAGTCCTTGAGGAATATCAGCTCAAGAGGATCTACGGTTTTCTTTATCCCGAGGATTATCCCGATATAGCTTATCAGCAGAACAATTCCATTACAGCCATCGGATCGGGCATGCTTGAAGGAAAAGGGTATAAGAATAACGAGATCACTTCCGTCAAGAACAGTAATTTCATTTCGGAAGCGGAGACCGACTTTATTTTTGCCGTAATAGGCGAAGAGTTCGGTTTCAGGGGAGCTGCGGTAACTATTTTGCTGCTGTTTCTCATATCATTAGGATGTCTGTCGATTGGTATCAGAGCATCGGATACCGCAGGTGCCATAATCTGCGCAGGTATGGGTGTATTTATAGGCGTACAGGGATTCATGAACATTGGGGTTGCGACGTTTCTTCTGCCTAACACCGGTATACCGCTGCCTTTTGTGAGTTATGGTCTGACTTCTCTGGTGACTCTGTATCTGGGACTTGGGGTAGTCCTGAATGTAAGGCTTCAGGTGAAGCATTCAGTCAATCCGCTTGATGATTTCACCATAGGAGCAGTTTATAAATGATCCGAAACGATCAGTATAAACAGAATCCGGAAAAATAATTGAAAGGGGCCGTATTAGGGGAATGAACATTGCACTTATAGCACATGATTCAAAAAAGAAGCTTATGCAGAATTTCTGCGTAGCGTACAGAGGTATATTGTCAAAGCACGACCTGTATGCTACAGGTACCACCGGAAGACTTATCGAAGAAGTCACCAATCTGTCGATCCATAAATTTCTCGCAGGTCATTTGGGCGGAGAACAGCAGCTTGCTGCACAGATCGAACAGAATCTTATAGATCTGGTAATTTTCCTGCGTGATCCCATTAATGTTACGGTTCATGAACCGAATGTCGAGAATGTATTCAGGGATTGCGACCTTCACAACATTCCGCTTGCCACCAATCTGGCCAGCGCAGAGCTTCTTATCAAATCCCTTGACAGAGGGGATCTTGAATGGAGAGAGATGTATAAAT
>CAMNAQ010000057.1 GCA_946531495.1 uncultured Lachnospiraceae bacterium
GTGATCATCTATCCGGTTGATTCATATGTACAGCTTTCAAACGGAGAAATGGCGAAGGTTGTGGAAAACAATCCCGGCTATCCCATGCGCCCCGTAGTCATCGGCTTCAGAACCGGCAAGAAGTATGATCTTCTGAACAATATCGACTGTGCATCAATGGTGATCGAATAAAGAGCACGGGCCCGGTGGTGCTTTATATCACCGTATATATCCAGTCGATCCTTCCTGCGCCTTTGCCTTCCACAAACCATCTGTGCTCGCGCTCGCTGTAGAAGACAAAAGCACTCCTTCCGCATATCTTACAGGTATACCGGATCCCGGTTATTCCTCCGCCTTTCGATACGGCTCTGCACATTCCGATCACCTTATCAATATTATATTTGGAACCGTCTGTCCAGGACACCTGCACCGGTTCTATATTTCCGTCTCTGTCAAATTTTGCCATAACATCTACATAAACCTTATTCATATCTTTTCTCCTTCCAAAACACATAAAAGTTTTGTCCGGGTAAGCCATTTTGCAATATTCGAACAAATGTTTGCAAAAAGAATTCTATATTCGGATCAGGATATCTTCAATCGAACAATATCTTAATTTTTTTATGTCTGATATAATAAATTGTTATTTTTTTTATGTGTCCGGGGCAGGCTCCGGACCTGAGGCTGATTTTTCGGGTGGTACAGATTGCCGGCAGATATTATAAGAGAAAGTATCATAAGGATGAGGAATGCGATGTCCGCGCTGGATGCCGGACATATGCTTGCACTTTACCTTTTGGGTGCATTTGCGGCAGTTTCCGTCATATTGATCATTTACCTGTCCGTAAAAAGAAAGCAGCTTCCTGTAAGCGGGATAATATCGGTTTTCATGGTTGCAGCGCTTCTTCTTCCCTGCATATTCTATCCTTCGGTAGAGCTTCTGTATGCGCATCCGAGCGGTGATCCGAGGATGCAGGTTGAGTTTTTTTTGTCAGCTGTTTCTGACGGAAGGATCTCGGATGGATACGACGTTCTATACGGGCGCGCTCTTTACGGCGCAGGTGTAGCAGGCGGAGCTTCAAACGGCGACGCAGGTGCGGATGCTTATGCTGCATCTGAAATCTCATACGAAAACAGTGTCGTAAATCCTTATTATGACGAGATGGCGGAAAGATATTACAGGATCCTTACAGATAGTTTTTCCTGCGAATTAGCGGGTGAAATGGTTGTATGTGATCTTGATGCATCTGTCCCGGTTAAGATAAGTTATGCGGATCTTTCAGCCGTCACATCAAGAGCGGGAGAGATCCTTGATTCGGAGCTTGAAGTTCTTGTGCAGAGCAATCCGAGAAGGGATGTATATAACGACGATGATACATACCGTGACTGGGTCATCGATGAAGCTTACAGGAGTGCTTCCGAGAAGGCATTTTCGGAAAGTCCGGAGATGATAACAAGGGAGCTTGTGATCAGTCTGAAGTATTATGACGGAATGTGGAACATACAGCCATCCGATGAGCTGCTAAACATTCTCGGAGGCGGTGTTTGCGGTTTTCCTTCTTCGGAAAGAAATATCCTGGATAAGATAGCGCTCTATTCCAATAATGCCAAATCCATAGTTCTTGCTGATCTTGTTTATATTCCAAAGCTCTATTCCATACCTGAAGATGCGATAGCCGGGTATGAGCCGTGTGATGATAAATATCATGAGCTGGAGGATCCGTTCATGATATATGAAGTGGCAGCGGAATCCGATCATCTTATAGGCGGAGCAGATCTTGCTTTTGACCCGGGTGTCACATTCGCTCCGGGGCAGAAGATATATTATTATGCGGATGATTCTATTTTCACCGTAGTATGGAAGGAATTTTGCAATAACTGTTACTGTAATTTCGCGGAAGTTTTTATATCCGATCCGAGCCAGTTCAGACGTAAGATCGCCGGGGATACGTTCGGATACAGCGCCCAGATGTATGCATCGAGTCTTGCGGCAGAGGCTAATGCCGTTGTTGCGATGAACGGCGATTTTTATAAGTTCAGATCGCTTGGCATATGCGTATATGACCGAGTTGTATACAGATGTGAGTCATCTCTTGATACATGCTTTATAGATTCACAGGGAAATATGATCTTTTCGTATGCAGGTGAGCTTAAGGATAAGGAAGCTGCCCAGCAGTTTGTGGATGAAAATGATATCCTGTTCTCCCTCGCATTCGGTCCCGTTCTTATAGATAACGGTGTTCCAAAGCCTAACCTGGCATACCGGATCGGTGAAACGATGCAGAGATATTCGAGATCTGCAATAGGCCAGATAGGAGAGGGTCATTATCTGATCATGACCATCGGACATGTATATCCCTATAAGGAGTGCTGCATACTTCAGGGAGCCCAGGAGATCATGATGCTCAAGGGATGCGTAAATGCCTATACCCTTGACGGAGGCCAGACTGCTGAGGTCATATGGAGAGACAGGCCCTACAGCTATGTGGATTGGGGCGTTGAGAGAACCGTAAGTGATGTGATCTATTTTGCGACAGCTGTTCCGGAGGATGAACAGTGATGTTTGCAAATAGCCGAAAATACAGGAGAAAGATTCATTGAACTTGGAAACTGTGACAGCGGTATATGCGGGATATCTGCGAATAGGCTATGGAGTCATTATAGTGACTCTGGCCTTTGCTTCGTCATGGTTTTTTACCTTTTCGCTGGCACTGCCTGGAAAGGAAAACATAACCGTAAGGTTAAAGGAAACGGTATCTTTGCTCATGTATGCGGGATTTGCAGGGGTGCTTTCGGCATTTTTAGGAAGGATCGTGCACTGGTATTCACATCATGAAAGCTATGACGGATTAGCAAGTGCCTTCTCGAAATTCGAAGGAAGCTATCATGAATCCGGGATAATACTGGGATTTTTCCTTGCCTCAGTCATCTCATCGTTTTTCATCGGAAGAAAATTCATGAAAAAGATGATGAGTGCCTCGGCTGCAGGGACAATGCTTTTTATGACGCTTGTGTCACTTGTTTCCATGTTCAATGACTCCGACAGGGGAAAAGCAGTGATCACGGATCTGTATTATCAGAGGTTTCCTTACAGCTATATAACAAATCTTTCCGGCGGCGGGACAGAATACAGGACTGCGGTGTTTTTCTGGAAATTCGTTATCCTTGCGATCATTACATTTATCTCTTTTATTCTGTTTATGAAGGGATATTCCGCGCTGCTTACTTATGTATGTTATTTTTCCGCAATGGCACTTCTTGACAGTGCAAGATATGATGCATCTTTCCTCAGATCCAACGGCTTTGTGAGTCTTATGCAGATAGTGTCCGGAGTGTTCCTTCTGATCACGATGATCACTTGCACGATACTGTCTGTGCGTAAGAGAAAAATCCACATATTTCATATCATGCTCACTGCTTCTTTCCTTATAGGCATCGGGCTTGTGGGATATATGGAATATTATGTTCAAAGACACGGTGATCTTTATATCGGCTGTTATCTGGTCATGGCGGCAGCCTGCATTTCCATGATTGCATCTGTGTGGGGCATGTATAAAAGCTATGATGCAAATACAGAAGCTGGGGATAAAAAGACCGCATCAGGGGATGATAAAGAAAAATGAAGATCGTAGGATTAAAATATGCAAATACCAATACATATCTGATAAAGGGAGAAAAGGGATGTCTTCTTTTTGATACCGGATGGGCAGGAACCTTTAATGCATTCCGCAGCGCGATGCATGCAAGTAAGGAGAATGAAAAAAAGATAGATTATATCCTTATCTCTCATTACCATCCCGATCATATGGGTATCGCTCAGCAGATAGCAGATCTCGGTCCAAGGATAGTGGCTTGTGATTTTCAGAAGGACTATATGCATAATCCGGATGCAGTGTTTAAAAAGGAACAAAGGCGGGATTATGAGCCCATCGTTGATAAGGATGTCTGTTTTATATCTGCAGGTGAGAGCAGGGAGTTTCTTTCTAAGATCGGAATTTACGGTGAGATCATCCATACCCCGGGTCACAGCGATGACAGCCTTGCGCTGATACTTGATTCCGGTGAGGCTTTTGTCGGTGATCTGAATCCTCTCTATGAGTATGAACTTAACAAGGGTACGGAGATAGAAGACAGCTGGAAAGCCATATTTGAATTTAAGCCTTCCACGATCTGTTACGGGCATGCAAAGACGCTGATCATAGATGACCCCGAGGGAGATTTTCTTAATTCGGAATATGTTTTCGGTAAGAAAAAGGTAAGCTACGATGAACTGGATGAGATGACCGGAAATCCTGAGAATGCGGATGGCAGCTTGAGGGCAAAAAGGTTTAGATTCAGACGGCGCAAGGCTGAAGACCGGCGAAAGGATATAGATGATATCATACGATTTATTCAAAAGGGGTGCAGCATAGATCTTATCTGTAAAAAGACCGGTTCCGACAGGGAATATGTAGAGGATGTAATGAGAATGCTTCTTACTCATCCGGGAATCAGCACTCAGGGGATAATCGACAGGATAGAGATAAAGGGAAAATAAAAATCCGAATACAGTATTAATATGGAATCCGAGGATTTGACAAACCAAATCCAATATGATAAAAATGAGAATGGTTCTCAAATTGAAAATGAGAATTGTTCTCATTTTATTTTGGAGTATAAGTATGAAGGGCGGTTCCACATACAAAACAAAACAGCGTGAGAAAATGCTTAAATACTTCGAAAAGCACGCAGGTGATCATATTACTGCGGGTGATGTGTGCGAGTATTTTGAAAAGCAGGGTGAGCCCATAGGCCAGGCCACTGTTTACCGCCAGCTTGAAAAGCTTGTGGATGAGGGTCTGCTTAATAAGTACATCATGAACGCTGCAGGTCCTGCATGCTTTGAATTTGTGGGGATGAGAGTCCACAAGAAGGATAAGATGTGCTTCCACTGCAAGTGTGAAAAGTGCGGAAAGCTCATCCATCTCCACTGTGAGGAATTAAAAGAGATCGGAAAGCATCTCAGCGAAGAGCACGGATTTAAACTGAACCCTCTGAGGACTGTCTTTTACGGAATCTGCGAGGAATGTGCAAGAGAAGATGAAGATTAATGATCTGAAAAATAAATATCTGTCACTGTTGGACAGCTGATGAGACTCCGTTCATGTCAGATCACACATTACAAACACGGAGGCAATTGATACTATGAAAAAGACAATCTCATTATTATTGATCACAATGATGGTGATCTGCAGTCTTGGCGCATGCGCGTCTTCTGCCGGTATTCCCGGTAATGATAAGATCAGCATCGTAACAACTATTTTCCCGGAGTATGACTGGGTTATGAATGTTCTTGGAAGTAATCCTGCAAACGCAGAGGTCACACTTCTTCTTGATAACGGTGTGGATCTTCACAGCTATCAGCCCACTGCCGATGATATCATGAAGATCGCTACCTGCGATATGTTCATATATGTCGGAGGCGAATCTGACGGATGGGTGGAGGATGTACTCAGTGAGGCGGTAAATAAAGATATGGTAGTCATCAATCTTCTTGAAGTGCTGGGTGACAGCGTTAAGGAAGAAGAAGTTGTTGAAGGGATGCAGGAAGAAGATGAGCATGACCACCATCATGATGAGGACGAAGACCGTGATCATGATGAAGAGGAAGAGCATCATCACCATGATGAGGATGAGGCCGAATACGATGAGCATGTATGGCTTTCTCTTAAAAATGCGGTAACATGTACGGAAGCTATCTCACATGCTCTCCAGGATAAAGTTGATCCGGATAATAGCATTGAATATGCGGATAATTCCGAGGAATATATTAAAAAGCTGCTTTCTCTGGATGAAGAATATCAAGAGACTATCGGAAATTCCCGTATGGATACGCTTATTTTCGGAGACAGATTCCCATTCCGCTATCTGACGGATGATTATGATCTTAACTATTATGCTGCGTTTGTAGGATGCTCTGCAGAGACAGAAGCAAGCTTCGAGACAGTGACCTTCCTTTCAGGAAAAGTTGATGAACTGAATCTCGGATGCATCCTTACGATTGAAACAAGTGACGGTAAGATTGCTGAGACTGTCAGAAATAACACATCAACCGGTGATCAGAAGATCCTTGTCCTTGACTCCATGCAGTCTGTCACCATGGATGATATCAATAATGGAGTAACTTATCTTTCTATAATGAAAGACAATCTGAATGTGTTAAATGAAGCATTGAACTGATGCTTTTGTAATGTGTTAGAACTTTTTTTTGCAGGTATTTAACTGATATCTGCCTGTTTTGATCGGAGGTTAGTTATGGCACTGATTGCCGTAAATGATCTGTCTGTGGGCTATGGCTCACAGATTGTTGCGGAAAATATCAATTTCAAAGTGGAAGCTGGGGATTATCTCTGCATTGTGGGTGAGAACGGATCCGGAAAATCCACCCTTATGAAGACACTTCTGAATCTTCAGAAGCCTGTTAAGGGTGAGATCATAAAAGGTGATGGTCTTAAGGAAAATGAAATTGGATATCTTCCGCAGCATACCGATGTTCAGAAGGATTTTCCAGCCTCCGTCAAAGAGATAGTTCTGTCCGGTTGCCTTGGAAGATCAGGCTTTAAACCGTTTTATACTTCTGCGGATAAGAAGCTCGCTTTCGAAAATATGGAACGGATGGGAATAACGGAGCTTTCAGGCAGAAGCTACAGGGAGCTTTCCGGAGGGCAGCAGCAAAGAGTCCTTCTTGCAAGAGCACTCTGTGCCACAAGAAAGCTTCTTCTTCTGGATGAACCCGTTTCGGGCCTTGATCCAAAGGTGACGGCAGAGATGTATTCTCTTATTGCAGAGCTTAATAAAGAGGGTGTTTCGATAATCATGATATCCCATGATATCGGGGCTGCAGTCGGTTATGCGGATCATATACTTCATATAGGCGGAAATGTATTTTTCGGAACGAGGGAAGAATATCTTGGAAGCAAGCTCGGGAGATTTTTCCTTATGAGGCAGTCAAGGGATGATGAGAGCATGCCGCTCTTTAAACCCAGAAAAAAGAATCCGTATTCTATCATGATGAGTGAAGATTCAGGCACAGCTGAGACTGAAGCGGGAAATGCATCTGAAGAAACTGCAGCTGAGACAGAATCGGAAAAAGCGTCTGAAAATGGTGTCAATGCGGAGCAGGATGCAGATAATGGTAACGAAAAAAAGGAGGTAAAAGACAATGATCGATAAGCTGCTTTTTTACCTTCAATATCCTTTTGTCAGATATGCGATGATAGTCGGCGTCCTTGTGGCTCTTTGTTCATCGCTTTTGGGAGTTACGCTGGTCCTTAAGAGATTTTCATATATCGGTGACGGCCTGTCCCACGTTGCGTTCGGAGCAATGGCTGTTGCAGGAGTATTCGGGCTTTCCAACAATATGATCATTGTTATGCCCATCACCGTACTCAGTGCGATACTGCTTCTTCGCACCGGACAGAATGCAAAGATAAAGGGTGATGCGGCAATAGCAATGATCTCCGTCGGTGCGCTGGCATTTGGCTATCTGCTCATGAACATTTTTTCCACATCATCCAATCTTTCCGGAGATGTATGCAGTACACTTTTTGGCTCTACTTCCATTCTCACGTTAAAGCAGGCGGAAGTATGGCTTTGCATCGTATTATCGTGTATTGTTGTTATAGTCTTTATTCTGTTTTATAACAGGATATTTGCAGTGACCTTTGACGAAAATTTTGCCAAAGCTACCGGAACAAATGCAGGTGCTTACAACCTTATAATAGCTGTCATAACTGCTGTTATAATAGTCCTTGCCATGAATCTGGTCGGTTCGCTGCTGATCTCGGCACTTGTGATATTCCCGGCCCTTTCGGCCATGAAGCTTTTTAAAAATTTTAAAAGTGTGACTGTATGTTCTGCGACATTATCCGTTATCTGTGCGCTCACAGGGATGATAATATCCATACTGGCCGGAACGCCGGTCGGCTCGACCATTGTTGCCGCAGATGCCATAGTATTTGGGGGTTGCTGTATTATAGGAGCTTTAAGAAAAGGAAACTGATATGAATAAGAAGCTGATATGTATTTTAGGTATCAGTATATCTGTCCTGTTTTAAAACTTCTTGATTCCTGAAGGATGAACAGAGATACCTTTTTGAAAATAGCAGAATTGGGATTTGAAGTCGGAGTTGTATCAGACAATCTCTGCAGAGTATATCGGAATACTGTACCCTCGGCAGAAACGGTACTCCGCCTTTTTGAACTGCTGGGGGAAGATGACGAGATCTGTTTCTGGAACAGGTACTACTATGTGAATCCGCCGGAAGGTGACCCAGGATCCTATACAGGTGCGATAATATTCAAAGGTATGGCATATTATCAGGATACCCGCCTTGATACCGCATCTGAGATCCGTGAGCTTTCTCTTTCCGATATGGCTGATATGATCATTCGGATGTGGGCCGATACTCCTCTTTCCGATGACAGATATCTCAACTGTATATACATCAGATATAATCCCTATATGGGAATGCAGGCAAGAGCCGAATATTACATGCCGGATATCAGGTTCGACGGATGGATGGATTTTGCTGACACGATAATCTATATGGGATTAATGATGAGTATCGTATGTGCGTTTCTGATGACAGTCACTGTAAAGGAGCAGATGATAATTCCGATCATTATGATCATATTATTTATGGCACTGTTCGTTACGGGTCTTTACATGCGGCTTGAATATAACAGGACAGCTGCGCCCTGGAGATGGAAGAAAAGGATAGATAAGAAACAGGATTATCGTATTATCCTAAAATATAAGAATGAGACTTCCGAACTGAAAACGCCCCGGCAGGCAAAGAAAATGCTTGACAGTTATTATGCGGAAAAGGGAAGATACGATATCGAGATTGTTCCTCCGATGGGTGATATTTCCGGACTAACAGGATATTATGATCCCGCGAAAGGTGCCTATACTGTCAGGTTCAGGACCGTTACCGATAAAGGAGAGCTGTTCAGATACTATTCCGTAAAAGGAAGATCAAATGAAGATTATCTGATGATCTGCTCACTCCTTAAGAAAAAGAGGATCAGTCTGGAAAATTACGGATTCGAAGAACGCCCCGGGCAGCCGAATGGGGTGATCGAGGAACCAAGGATTGCTTTCAAAGAGGTCATTCTTCCGCCTAGTATAACGTTCGCAAAATAACTGGCCTAATGCGACGAATGCTTGCCTGAGAGTGCGTGTCAAAAAACGTAGGCGTAGCGGGCTACGCCGAGGCTTTTTCGGCACGTGCTATCAGGTGAGCAGGCAAGCATTTGGTCCAGTTATTTAAGATACGTTATACTAGGCAGACAGGCATATGATCCGGACGGATCGGTAAATCAACCGGCTTCCATGGATCGGAGGTAAATATGAAAAAGGTAAATATCCCCGGTCCCGCCATCGCGGGCTTTACAATTGTAATAGTCTGTCTTTGCGGATTGCTTCTCGGATCCGATGACTCCGGCAGGAATCTTGTCGTTATCGCGTTATGTATACTGGTTCTGGCTTTGCTTTTTTTCTTCAGCTGGAAAAGCATTTATGTGGAAGAGAAAATAGCTGTAAGCGAGGATCGTAAAACTCCAAAATCAAAAGTGAGAGCATCTGCGGAAAAAGACTCTGTTCATATGCGCAGAATGCTTGATGCATACAACGACCAGCTGGTTTTGCTCAGGAGAAAATCCAGGAACGGTGCAATATATGCAGCAGGCGGTCTCATATTTTTCATGATTCAATTCGGAAACGGTGCATTATCATTTCCTGTTTTTGCCATTTTTGCACTCATATGCCTTGTTTACGGTTCATGGTGCGCACTGACGTTTTACGTAAATTCCGAAAGCCCGAATGCCGGAAATATTGCGGAAAAATTCAATATGTCTACTCTTAAGGGCAGGATCGAAGAGACAGAGATGATCATTTGGAAAAACGAAACCAAGGACGGACCGGTTCTGAAGACCATATCTTTTGAAGAAGAGGAAGCATCCGTGTCCGATGGCGGAAAGGTGGTCATTGAGACCGAAAGGCTTTTCCTGCGGGAGATGAATGAAGACGATTATGACGCTTTGTACCGTGTATTATCCGATCCTGATAACATGCAATACTATCCTTACAGATTTGATGAGGAAAGAGTCAAAAACTGGATCAGTAAAAATATCGACAGATACAGACAGGATGGTTTCGGTCTCTGGGCGGTATGCCTTAAGGATTCCGGTGAGGTGATAGGAGACTGCGGGCTGACGGTACAAAATATTGATAAGGTATGGCTTCCGGAGATAGGATATCATATCCGAGCAAATTGCCAGCATATGGGGTATGCAAGCGAGGCTGCTTCGGCGGTTCGCAATTGGGCATTTGAAAATACCGATTATACGTCTTTATATTCGTACTGCAAGTCTGCTAACACGCCATCCATAAAAACTGCACAGGCTATCGGCATGCATTATGACAAAGAATATAAGGATGAAGACGGAAGCCTGGTACGTGTTTCGGTTATCCGTAAAGAAGAACTGTATGGTGCCATTCCGTTAAAAGATCTGTAATGGTGCAAAATAATAAAACAGCATTCCGTTTACAGGGAATGCTGTTTTTTCCGGCCTGTGATTCTATGTATTATTATTTCTTTATATGTGCTTTGATCGCATTGAAGGTTTTTTCGCTGATATAATGCTCAACTCTGCATGCGTCCTCGGTAGCGGTTTTTTCATCAACACCTATATCCATTAACAGTTTTGACAACACGGTATGACGTTCATATATACGCTTTGCTATCTTTTCACCGGACTTGGTGAGCTTTATATAGCCTTCTTCATCTCTTGAGATGTATCCGTCTGAAATGAGCAGACCCATTGCTCTGCTTACAGATGGCTTGGAGAAACCCATGTGCTCACCTATATCTATTGCACGCACGGAATTTGATTTCAGTGAAAGGACATATATGGTTTCAAGATACATTTCACCTGATTCAAGTAATGCCATAAGTTCCCCCTTATGAATCATACATTTTTAACAAAAACAGTATATCATTATTCACTATTTTTATCCATAATTAATTAAAACAATCTAAATTTATGCCTTGACAAGTTAGATAAGGCTAACTATAATATCTTTTGGTTGGTAAAAGCTAACCATTCTTTTGAAGGAACGGTTAGAATTGACTAACTTTCTTTTTGAAGGGAAGTTAGATTAAACTAACTATTCTTTTTTGAATACAGGTTAGAAAAGACTAACTGCATAATGGCAAAGAGGATGAAAAAATGACCCTTAATGAAGCAGAACTTGGAATTGATTATGTGATAACCGACATAGATACCGGCGGTGATGAAGAAATGGAAAGCTTTTTGTTTTCGCTCGGATGCTACAGCGGGGAGAATATCACGGTTGTTGATAAAAAGAAAAATCTTGTGGTATCGATCAAGGACGCGAGATATAACATCGATCCCGAACTTGCCGGATCGATACATGTTTTGAAGCCTTATTTTGAATGAAACGCGGAAAGCGTCTCACATATATAGGAGGAATAAAATGAGGATCGCACTTACAGGTAATCCCAACAGCGGAAAAACAACAATGTACAATGCGCTGACGGGAAGAAGCGAGAAGATCGGAAACTGGGCCGGTGTAACGGTCGACAGAAAGGAAAGCCGGATCAAAGAGAAGTATAACGAAAGCGGGAAGGAACTCATTGCAGTGGATCTTCCGGGAGCATATTCAATGTCACCGTTTACTTCCGAAGAAAGTATAACCAGCAGCTATGTTAAGAACGAACATCCGGACGCGATAATAAATATAGTTGATGCCACAAATCTCAGCAGAAGCCTTTTCTTTACCACACAGCTTCTTGAACTTGGAATCCCTGTTGTTGTTGCACTCAATAAGAGTGATCTCAATGAAAAGAAGGGCAATAAGATAGATGAAGCTGCTCTTGCACAAAAGCTTGGATGCCCTGTGATAAATACGGTATCAACATCCGAAAAGGGCATAAAGGATGCCGTTTCAGCAGCGGCCCTGCTTGAAGGAAAGGGTCAGAAAGCACCTTTCCACCAGGGTGATGTGGACCTTGGAAGCAAGGAAGCGGTTGAGGCTGCAGACAGGAAGCGCTTTGAATTTGTTAAGAGCATAGTTAAGGATGTCGAAAACAGAAAAACTCTTACAAAAGACAAGAATAAGGGCGATGCCATCGATAAAGTGGTAACGAATCCGATCCTTGGAATACTCATATTTGCAGCTATCATGTTTGTTGTATTCTACATAAGCCAGACAACGGTAGGAACATGGCTTGCCGACATTCTTGTCGGATGGATCGAGACCTTCCAGGAGTGGGCAGGGGAGCAGCTTGGCGATGCCAATCCTCTTTTGTATGCACTTCTCATTGACGGTGTGATCGGTGGTGTCGGTGCCGTTGTGGGCTTCCTTCCCCTCGTTATGGTAATGTACTTTCTCATTGCGCTTCTTGAGGATTGCGGATATATGGCAAGAGCCACAGTTGGCCTTGATCCCATATTCAAGAAGGTCGGTCTTTCCGGAAAGTCGGTCATCCCCATGATAATCGGAACAGGATGCGGTATTCCTGCCATCATGGCCTGCAGGACCATAAAAAATGAAAGAGAGCGCAGGAGCACTGCAATGCTCGCAACATTTATGCCATGCGGAGCCAAATTGCCGGTCATTGCACTTTTTGCCGGTGCATTTTTCCCTAATTCAACATGGGTAAGCTTTGTATGCTATGTCGTGGGAGTCCTGCTTGTCCTTCTGGGTGCGCTTCTTATCAAAGCAATCACCGGCATGAAGTACAGAAAGAGCTTCTTTATCATCGAGCTGCCGGAATATAAGGTTCCAAGCCTTGTATTTGCACTGAAGAGTATGCTCGAACGCGGAAAAGCATATATCGTCAAGGCAGGAACCATTATCCTTATCTGCAATACGGCTGTACAGATCATGCAGTCCTTCAACTGGCAGTTTGAAGTCGTGGAAGAGGGTGCAGAGGGAACCTCAATACTTGCAGGTATTGCTCATCCTTTTGCGAT
>CAMNAQ010000058.1 GCA_946531495.1 uncultured Lachnospiraceae bacterium
GTCCGTGCTCTTCTCTGAGCTTTGCAGCCATGACCCTGAGGGACTTCAATCCGCCCTTCTTAAGTCCGCTGACAGTCCTGGCACCTGTTGCCTCAAAAACTGCGAACAGATCCTCAACAAATGTATCAAGCTCCTCCGGAGTCATTTTTCCTATATTCTCCTTGATCAGCTTGCTTGCGATACTTGATGCTTTACCGGTCTTATCAGCAGTTTCCAGTTCCGTTCCTTCGAGACACCAGGATGCGGGATTGTGCTGGGCGGCATATTTTGCGATGCTTTTTACTATTACAGGTGTGGTCACGGGAGTCATCAGAAGTCCAACAATGGACTCTTCGGGTATAATGCTTACAAGTTTCGGGATCACATTCCTGATCTCATCCGACTCCGCAACATCCTTCTTAAATCCGGGACCGTCATTACTGTAAACAGCAAGGATCCTGTCACGGTATTTGGGCTTACACTGCGCACCTGCATACACGGCAAGGTGGCCTCCCTTTGAATGTCCGCCTAGCCTGAGCGGCCTGTCAGAACCCGCAGCGATCCTGTTCAGATACCTGACAGCCTCTTTTTCGGCTTCGGTTTCCCTTATAGCCAGGAAAAAGTCTTCCTTCCATCCAACCAGTGTATCATCCGTTCCTCTGTACGCCACATAGCTTGTTCCGTCAGTAAGCATGAACTCCATGGCTGCAAACTGAAGAGTCCTCTCGGTATCGTTAAGGCTCAGATAATTCCGGACTCTTATATCCCTGAACCTGGCACTGCAAGCTATCTCCCGAAGAATAAGCGGTGCATCATGCAATACGGATCCTTCATGATATCTTTTTTCATCATATCTATCCCTGAAAAAAATATCGCAGATATCCACGATGCTCAGAGACTCCGAAGGACTCCTGAAGAATCCGTCCATCTCAACGTAAGAGACAACCGACAGGATCAGATTATCAATTGTATTAAAGCCGTCGCGGGTTAACTCAAGATCACCGCGCCACTTTATATAGTCCCTTATGGTTCCCATGAAACAGGCTCCTTATCTCTTCAAGCTCCACTAACTACAGACACCTGCGAAGAATATCCAAAAATCAGGGGTGTTTATGGCATTGAAAAGGGGCTTCGCCCTGATGATTTAATCATCTGGTGCGACAGCCCCTTTGCATTTGATCATAAAGCCTTATCAGGTGAACATATCAAACATATATCCGTAAGATCCTGCATTTACCGCACCGGTTCCGTCATAGAGTGACTGTCTCGTTGCCGCATAGCCTGCATTACTCCGGATCATCTCGGCTGACATGCTGACCCCGTATCCGAATGAGGATTTGTCTGCAAACAGCTTCTTTATATCTGCAGGATCTGCCTCTTTAAGCTTATCCTCATCTATCTCAAGCTTCGGAGCACTTACTCTGAGTATTCCGACAGATGTCATCTTCTCCGTATATCCGCTTGAAAGAGAGCTCAGCACGGAGATCCTTCCGGATATGGAGCTGTCATTCTTCACAGAGCTGTCGGCAGCTGCATCGATCATGGAATTAAAGCTCGTAACGAAATTTTTTACGGATGAGATCAGAAGATCGGTATCTTCTTCAGTTGCTTCCTGTATCTTCTTCACGGAATCCTGAACTGCCTTAGCTGACTCTGCGATCTCATTATATGAATCCGCCAAAGTCTTATTGGAAGACATCACCTTAGCCTTATCGGACACAAGACTCCTGGCAGCTTTTGATGATTCATCTTCCTCATCATTTGAGTAATAAGCTTTCATAAGCTTGGAATACGCACCGCTCTTTACAAGTCCGTAATCCTTGAGCCAGCTCATGGAATCAAATCCGTTATTCTTTGTAGCAGACAGATTCGAGAAAAGAAAACTCGTATCAGTCTTAGCCTGAATATTTATACTCATAGGCTTCACCTCCGGTATCCTTACCAAACAAAATACGTAAAAACCGTATTTACATGCTCCTTCACCATAAAAATACCATCAGATAAGCCAACTGTAAAGAGATAATAATCCTTTAGTGATCCTCTTTTCCTTATCCGCATGATATGATACAAATACGATCAGCGGTAAAACAATGATATCTGTAGCGGGGGGATGGGCAAAAATTATGGAAGAAAAGAAAACAGAAAAGCCAATAAAATTACACCGGAAGATAGGCGATTTTTTTCTGGCAAGTTTGATCATTATTGTCGTTGCTTGTATTTATTGGGAGAAGTGTTTCCCGAAGCCTTTGGTAAAGGTGATAAAAAAACTGAAGAAAATGGATTAAAGAAAACGAACTGAAAAACGAACCGAAGAAAAAGTAACTTTAAAAATGCCACCGGAGACTTGATCCCGGTGGCATCTTTGTTAAAGACTCATACTTTCCCGAATAAACTTATACTTTCTTAAATACGGGAATGGACTCGAGAGGTGCCGAGGCGGTTATTGTCTGTCCGCCCTCATATACCTTCTTGTCACGGATGTCTTCCCAGTTTCCTGCAGGAAGATATACCTGTCTTTCCCTCATTCCCTCATACATAACGGGAGCTACAAGATAGCTGCTTCCGAACATATACTGATCATCAAGATCCCAACACTTTTCATCCTCAGGGAACTCATAGAACATGGTTCTCATAAGAGGTGATCCGTTTGCACTTGCCTCATCATAGAGGGACTTGATGTAGTCCTTGAGATCCCATCTGATCTGAAGGTTATCGGTAAGGATCTTCTGAACCTTCTCACCATAGCTCCAGATCTCATTGGCATGTCCTGTATGGAGATATCCGCTTCCCCAATCCCTGTGATCAAGGGGCTCGATATCAAGAGGTCCTCTCTCACCGTGGAGTCTTAAGATAGGAGTAAATACAGCCCACTCATACCATCTTACAAGAAGCTCCTTGAAGTAATCCGTATTTACATCACTGTTCATGAAGCCGCCGATGTCGGTGGTCCACCAGGGGATTCCGGCAAGTCCGATATCAAGTCCGCCTCTTACGGAATTCTGAAGTGCCTCGAATGTCGAATAAATATCACCGCTCCAGAGAAGAGTTCCGTACTTCTGTGAGCCTACCCATCCGCAGCGAAGGAGGTTAAGTATCTTCTTGTCGGGATGAACTTCCTTCTCACCCTCGAAGAATCCCTGAGCATAGCATCTGGGGAAGATACAGCTTACCTCTGCGCCGGGTCCGAGATAGTAACGGTAATTGTCAAAATCATATGAAGCAAGATCCGGCTCTGCATTATCAAGCCAGAACATATCTATGCCGTAATCATAATAATTCTTCTTGCAGATATCCCATACATACTTTCTGGCCTCGGGATTTGTTGCGTCATATACAACGCAGTCTCCCTGATAATCATAGGTCTGCATAGCACCCTTTTCTGTTCTCATGAGAAGACCTCTGTCTGCCATGGGATAGAAATTCTCGCTCTTTCTGTCGACGGAAGGCCATACGGAAACCATGACCTTGATGCCATATGAATGAAGCTCATCTACCATAGCCTTTACATCAGGCCAGTACTCCGTGTCAAACTTCCACTCACCCTGAAGAGTCCAATGGAAGAAGTCGATGACAAGAACATCGATCTTGATGCCAAGCTCATGATACTTTCTTGCAACCTCAAGCACCTCTGCCTGGGTTCTGTATCTGAGCTTGCACTGCCAAAGTCCGAGGAGATCCTCATCGATTTCGGGAGCACGTCCTACTACTGCGGTATAGTTCTCGATGATTGCCTTGGGTGAATCATCCGCAGTGATCCAAAGATCGAACTCCTTGGCTGCATCTGCTACCCACTCGGTCATATTTTTACCGAAGGTAACATTTCCTACTGCAGGATTATTCCAGAGGAGTCCGTATCCCTTATTGGAAACCTCAAAAGGAATGGAGGTCTGCGCATTGCGCTGTGCAAGCTCAAGTGTGGTTCCCTTAAGCTCGATATAGGGATTCTGATATACACCCATTCCGTAAATCTTCTCACCCTCGATAGGCTCAAAACGGAGTGTAAGCTTGAAATCACCGTTAAGATGAGGCTTGTACTCTCTGTTTACTCTCTTAAAGCAGCTTACGGCATTATTCTCGGTTCCGCCGTAATTGCTGAAATACTCTCTCATGAGGAATTCATCATTCTTATAATATGTGATGATGCCTTCGCTGCTGACAGATGCCGACAATGATCCGTTTTTGATAACCGCTCTGCTCTCAGTGATCTCAACCTTCGATGCGGTCTGGTCTGTGGGGAGCTCCTCTTTGGGACAAAGCGCCCAGAGATTTCCGGTAAACTCATTGTTTCTGGTAGCTCTGATTCGCAGGGCATTCTTACCCCACCCTTCGATCCTTACGGTCTCGCCGCCTTTCTTTAATACAAGTGCATTTTGGTCCTGATAAAACATTTTTTACCTCCGTTTATGAAATAACCCCTTATTAATATAGTTCTATCTTAAAAACTACCGGCATTCCGTCTTCGGATCTGAGATCGGTTTCAATCTTAAGTCCGCTTTCCGTATGCTCCCATTCTATGCCTGCTTTTCTGCCGAGAACCGACACATTCGATATGATCCCTTTATATGAAGCCGATCCGTCCTCTCCGTTTTTGGCAAAGCTCCTGATCAGGTACTTTCCGTCCTCAGCAGGTTTCATTGCCGCTGCATAGATATTGCCGTTTCCTTCGGTAAACCTGAAGTCCGATGAAGTATATTCAAGGCCCGTAAGATCCTTGAACCCTCCTTCTTCCCGGTTGACGCTTCCCTCGCCGAAAAGCTTATACGGAGTAGTTCCGTATATCATCTCACCGTTAGAATCCAGCCATCTTCCGACACCGTTAAGAACCTCTTTTTCCTCATCGCATATGGTTCCGTCAGCCTTCGGCCCAACATTCAGCAGAAGATTTCCGTTCTTGGATACGATATCGATAAGCTCTCTTACAACATCAAGTGACGATTTATAAGAAGCATTCTTTACATATCCCCACGAACCGTGGCATATGGGCGTATCGGACTGCCAGATATATGGAGCCGAATTTGCAAGTCCGCCTCTTTCAATATCTCTTATGGCAGCACCCGGTGCAAAACAGTCATTCTTGGAAATAATGACCCCCTTCAGTCCCTTTGCGGCCATAACGTTGTAATAATATGCGGCCGCTTTCTTAACATACGGCTTCAGGGCTTTCTGAGCTATCCACCAGTCAAAATAAATAACCTCGGGAGCAAATCTGTCCACGATCTCGCAGGTCCTTATGAGCCAGTCCTGCATATATTCCTCTGAAGGTGCGGGATGCTCGTCAAAGTCCATGACATTGTCGGGCTCGGGATTTGAAGGCCAGTACAGATCGCCTCTTTCGAATTCTCCCTTAATGTCCGAATCAAACGCTCTTCCGTTTCCCAAAAACCACCAGTGTTCGAACCTGTGTGAAGATACTCCGAAATGAATTCCTTTTTTTTCGGAAGATGTCTTTAATTCACCAACTATATCACGGCAGGGCCCCTTCTCAGCTGCATTCCAATGCGAAATGCTGCTCTTATACATCTGAAATCCGTCATGATGTTCACCTACGGGGATCACATAACGCGCTCCGGATTTTTTGAAGATTTCAAGCCATTCATCGGGATCGAATTTTTCTCCCTTGAATCTGTCCACATAATCCTTATAACCTGTTTCACAGTGGGGTCCGTATTTTTCTATATGGTGCTTCCACTCCGGAGAGTCCTTGATATACATATTCCGCGGATACCATTCATTGGCAAACTCTTCGGAAGTAAAAACGCCCCAGTGCACAAAGATACCGAACCTGGATCTGCTGAACCATTCGGGAACGCCGATCTTTACAAGCGATTCCCATTCGGGGCGGAAAGGACCTTTTTCAATAACCTCATCGATTCTCTTCAGTTCTTCATTAAGATCCGGCATAAGATCATCCTTTCTCAGATTCTTTTCCTTCTTTTCCATCTGCAGATTCGGTTTTATTCTTATCACCCGGCTCCTCTGCAGATTCGGTCTTTTCTTTATCTGCCGGCGCCTCCTCGTCATCTGTCTCTTCGCCAAGCTCATCCATAAGCTCATCAAGATCGATGACATCGTCATCACCGTCCCTGTCCGGCTTTTCTTCTTCGGTGACAGGCTTTTGTTTTGATAAAACGGTTCCGCATATGATGAATACTATTGCGATGACTGACAGAAGAATTCCGATCACAAGTCCTTTTCCGTTATCGGAATATTTATCATCGGGAATCTCTGTTTCAATAACTTCCTCCGGCTGTAAGTAGATCAGGTCATCCTCCTGAACGATAGGATCAAGTTCCTCTTCCGGAATGATCTCAGGTTCAGGTTCCGGAAGCCTTGGAACCTCATAAACAGAGTTTAGGGTTATTGTATATTCTATGGTTGTTGCACCGGCAAAAAGGTCCGTCCCGATGCTTCCGGTTCCATCTTCATATGCACCGCCGTATATCTGCCATGCATTACTGCTTCCTATCGCTCCGGGCCAGGCAGTCACGTCAGGCACAGACCCTGTATCCGTTGAGGATCCGTCGATCTTAAGTGAAACAGCTGCGTCTATAAAACTAAATTCCGCTCCTTCTTCAAGAGGAATGATAACCGGCGTCACAACATAAGCATGATGAAGTGCTTTCGGAAGAGTAAGAGAAACTGTTACTGTTTCTCCGCATCTTATCTCCGCATTTACGGTAGTGATATCTCCGCAGTTTCCCTGATCATAAGGACCGTTATAGATAAGGCCGTGATCTCCGCTTTCCGAAAGATCACCATCAAATCCGATGAATACAAGTGCTTCGCCTTCGTAAGCAGGTCCATATGCATCTACAGAGTTGATCGTGATCGTATATTCGATCTCAGTTGCTCCTTTAAACGCATCAGGATCTGAATATTTAAATCCGCCTTCTTCAATGCCTCCGTATAATCTCCAGGCAGTCTGTTTTTCGGCCTTCTCATCCTTCCAGGAAAGAGACGGCACCTGGTCTGCTTCGGATATTATCTCTTTTTCTTCGCCGTTTACCTTCAAGCTGACACTTGCGTCAACATTTGAAAAAGCAACATTATCTCCGGCGGAATACAGTACGGGAGCAATGTCATAAATCCTGGTTATCTCCTCGGGAAGCGTAAGCGATACTGTTACGGTATCCCCTACCGCAGCCGTAGAGGTTACGGAGATTATCTCCGGTGTATTTTCCTCGGATTCGGGTCCCTGATATACGAGACCTCTGTCTCCCGCATCCGTGCCTGATGCCGTAAGTGATATATATACGACCATCTCACCGTCATACGCCTCAGCTGCGCGGATATGCAGACCGGGAATAATGATATTCAAAAAGCATACGGAAATGATGATCGAAGTGATCAGACTGATTATTTTTTTCATGAATCAAAACAACCTCAAAAAATAATTCCCCCGGAGGATACTTTCGTAAAGGTATCCTCCGTAAGGGAAATTCGAAACTGAATTTCAGGTGTTACAGTCTTTCAAAAGGAACAGGCTGTGCATTCTTACCCATAACAGCTTCAATCTTATTCTCACCGTCAATGAGCTTTTCTACAGGAATAACTGCAGAATCGATTTTCTCGCCGTTTACTACGATGTAAGAGATACCCTTGCATACATGCTCAGAATTCTTCACTTCGATATGAAGCTTCTTTCCTCTGAAGACTCTTTCTACTTCAAAGCCGTCCCATGAATCAGGGATACAGGGATCGATGAGCATTCCGTCATACTGAGGTCTGATACCGAGTACATACTGTGTGAGTGAATAATATGTCCATGCGACCGCACCGGAAAGCCAAGATGTGCGGCAGTTACCGGGTCTGGGTGATTCGTCCGAATAAGTGGTCTGTCCCTGTACATAGGGCTCTGACTGACGGATCTCTGCTCTTGTATTATAGCTTGCGGGAAGGGCAGCCTTTAAATACTTATATGCTCTGTTTCCGTTGCCGGCAACAGTCTCTGCCATTACTCCCCAGCCCTGGGTGTGATTGAAGATACCGCCGTTCTCCTTGATACCTGTAGGGAATACTACGCAGCCCATAACAGTCTGGGGAGTGTAGACGATAGGAGGTGCGCAAAGCTTAAGTCCGTACTCTGAGAAGAGCTGGTCATCAACAGCATCGAGACAGAGCTGTTCCTGATCTCCCTTGCATGCACCTGACATAACAGCCCATACCTGGGTATTGAGATAAACCTTACCTTCATCGTACTGATCGGTTCCGTAAACGGTTCCGTCCTCGCCGACAGCCCAGATCCACCACTTGCCGTCCCATGCCTTCTTCTGGATAGCTTCATCGAGGATGTCTCTCTGCTTAAGAGCCCATGCCGCCTCATCTTCTTTTCCAAGGAGCTTGGAGATATCGGCATATGTGGTAAGGCCAAGTCTTAACTGGAATGTTACCATTACGCTCTCGCCGTGGTAACCGGTCTGGAGACAATCGTTCCAGTCAGCTGCAAGTCCGGAAGGAAGTCCGTCTGCTCCGCTTCTTTCGATGTTGAAAAGAAGTGCCTTTTTAAGGTGATCATATACAGTATCCTCACCGTGATCTGCGTAAGGAACAACTTCATTATAGAAATCGATATCACCGGTCTCTGCAACATATGCAGGGATCGCATTGAAGAACCACTGACAGTCATCCGATCTGAACTCTCTCTCCTCCGGGCACTTCTCATGACCGGGATTGTGTCCGAGCTTAATGAGAGGCATTGCACCGCCGCAGAAGGTCTGACCTGAGAGCATCTGCTTCAAACGAGCCTTGGAAAGCTCGGGGATTGCTGCATTTACGCCGAGAGTATCCTGAACGGAATCACGAAATCCGAGTCCGTCTCTTTCTCCGTTATATACGAGGGAAGCTGCTCTGGACCATGAAAAGGTAATGAGGTTATTGTAAAGTCCCCATACATTGGCAGTGTGGTTGATATCCTCATCGGGAGTCTTAGCCTTGAAGGAAGTAAGCTTTGAATGCCAGTCTGCCTTGAGCTTTTCGAATTCCTCGTCGAATCTCTTCGCAGATCCGTACTCTGCAACGATCTTCTCTCCGACTGCATTTGCATTTCCGATACCAAGGAGAATGAGAACAGTCTTCTTTTCACCGGGAGCAAGTACCATATCTGACTGGATGGATCCGCAGGCAGTATCTCCATAGCACCATGAATCGGAGCACTGTCCTTCGATGACAGCCTTAGGCTCCTTGTATGATCCGTAGGTTCCGAGGAATTTTTCTCTGGAAGTATCGTAGTGGGTCATGGGTGCTTCACAGACTGCGAACCACTCCTGCTGGACAAGTCCTCCGAGCTCATACTCGGGATGCTGCTTGTAGATATTGTCATGAATCGAATATCCGAGGATATTGTCAGCCTTCTTGTCTGCTTCCATGATGAAAAGCGAATACTGAAGGTTTACAAGATCCTGGGTTGTATTCCACTGGCTGGCAAACTCGCAATATGTAAATGCGGAAAGATTTCTGGGCTTGTCTGATTTATTCTCGACATCCAGTCTCCAGTATTCAAATGTCTGTCCAAGAGGAACAAAATAAGTAGCATCGGTGTGGATGCCCGAATAATCTGAGCTGATGATGGTGTAAGCCGTACCGTGACGACATACATTCTTGAACTGATCGAGAGGCTTGCCTACAGGCTGCCATGAAGCTGACCAGTAATCCTTGGAATCATTGTCTCTAAGATAGAAATATCTGCCGGGCTGATCCATGGGAATGGAATTAAAGCGCAGACGCATGAATCTTCCCTGTGCTCCTGAACGATAGAATCCGTATCCGCCGGCATTGTTGGTGATGATGGCACCATACTGGGTAGTACCGAGATAGTTACTCCAGGAAGTCGGAGTATCCGGTCTGTCTACGACATATTCGTAGGCTTCGTCGTCAAAATGTCCATACTGCATAACTTTTTCCCCTTAAAAATGTATTTTTGTATCCCCCGGTATTGAGAGACGCTACGGAAACAGTATAGCAAAAAGGCTGCTAAAAAAACAGTTTAATGAGATTAAAATCCGCTTTAAGAGCATCCGTTTTCTCTCATTGCATAAATTCAGTCAGATATTTATCTTTCTGCCCAATACACTTCGCCGAGGCTTTTTCGGCACGTGCTATCAGGTGAGCAGGCAAGCATTTGGTCCAGTTATTTAAGATACGTTATACTAGTACAATAGTTTTTTATTCAGATAAAAACAAGCAGAATATGATCAGATTATTATACTATAATACTATCACTGCATTGACAGCGAAAAGATGCTGCATTTTAGAATCAAGCCGGTATCATCGTATGCGGTTATAAGGAGGCGGTCCTTTTATGATGGATAAAAACACAGAAGAAAAGAAAAAACACTCAAGCGCTTATGTTCCGTATTCTCCTTACAGAGGAGTAATACCCGATTACTATCCCTCTGTACCCCTGCACTGGCACAGGGAGTTCGAACTGGCCATCTTCTACGAAGGACGCGGTGAGTTCAGGATCGGTGACGAATTTATCAATGTAAATCCCGGAGACATTATCGTGATCAAACCCGGAACACTTCATTCCACAGAAAAAAAAGGCAGCAGAAAACTTATTTATGATACTATCGTATTCGATGAAAGCATTTTATTTGGCAACCATTCCGAAAGATGCTATACAGATTATCTGAACATATTTGACAGGGATGATTCCAAGATCACGCTTCCAATAAACTCAGCCACTCCGGGATATGCAGAGATCAAAAAAAACACGGAAGAGCTGTTTAAATCATGTTATTCTTTTTCCGGAAGCGGCGATCTGAATGTGAAGATAAAGCTAATGCAGATATTTGCTCTCATACTCGAGAGCGAAACGGTAAATACCGGCTACAGTTTTAAGATGTCAACAGATGTGATCAAGCCTTCCATAGATTACATCCGGAATAATTACAGCGATAAGATTACCGTAGAAACCCTGGCGGACCAATGTCACCTGAGCAAAAGCTATTTCATGAACATGTTCAAAAAAGTTACCGGAAAAACGGTGATAGGATACCTGATGCAGGTCAGGATAGACAACGCATGCAAGCTTTTGGCCAACGAACACATGGCAGCTTCGGAGGCTGCGGTAAGCGTCGGATACACCAATATCTCAAACTTCAATCGTCAGTTCAAGCAGCTCACCGGACTGACGCCCAAAGAATTCAAAAAAAGGAGATAATCCATGGAGCAAAACAAAATTTCTGATCTTCAAAATGCAATGGACAGGTCCGTCAAAACGGGCGAAACTGCAGGTTCCCTCGTCATGGTAATAAAGGACGGAAAAGAGGAGTACTTCCTGAAAAGCGGATATTCGGATCTTGATAAAAAGACACCTCTTGAAAGAAACAGCATTTTCAGATTATATTCCATGTCCAAGCCTGTCACAGCCGCAGCGACAATGATACTTGTCGAAAGAGGAATGATAGACCTGATGGATCAGCTCAAATATATCTTCCCTTCCTTTAACAACATGAAGGTTGTAGAAAACGGAGTGCCATCACGCGCATTCAGGGATATCAATCTCTTTGATACCTTCAATATGACAAGCGGACTCAGCTATCCCGGCGGAGACGGTGCGGGACTTGAGGTCGGAAAAGTATTTGATGCCATCATAAACGGTCTGAAGGAAGTACCCGGCGGAAATGTCTCAACACTTGATTTTGCGGACCGTATGGGGAGATGTCCCCTTCTGTTTCAGCCGGGCTCACATTGGGCATATGGCACAGGCGCAGATATCATGGGGGCGGTCATCGAAAAGGTATCGGGGATGTCCTTTGGCGAATTCCTGAAAAAAGAGATATTCGCTCCTCTCGGAATGAAGGATACGGATTTTTATGTTCCCGAAGATAAAAAGGCTCGTCTTGCAAATGTATATGAAAGCATAGGCGATGGAAAAATGATCATTTACATCGGAGAAAATCTCGGAATAGAAAATCCGCCGCTTAACAAGCCGGCATTTGAATCAGGCGGTGCGGGACTGATGTCCACGATCGATGACTATGCCAAATTCACTCAGATGCTGTTAAACAATGGAGAATATAACGGAGTCAGGATCCTTTCCGAAAATTCGGTCAGGTATCTCACATCCGGACAGCTGACCCCGGATCAGCAGAAGGATTATAACTGGGACGGTCTTCAGGGATTTTCCTATTCACATTTCCTCAGGATAATGAACGAACCCGAAAAAGCGGTAAGCATATCCAGAAAGGGAGAATACGGATGGGACGGATGGCTGGGATGCTATATGGCAAATATACCGTCAGACAATATGACACTTCTCATCATGACCCAGAAAAAAGATTCAGGGACATTCGGACTTACAAGAAAAATAAGAAACATAGTTTTATCGTAATCGTAAATAACAAGATCCCGGGATCATCCCGGGATCTGTTTTTTTATTCGTATGCTGCACCGCAACTTGTTTCCGTATCACACCTTCTTAAGATCAACACCAAGCATGTTTCCGATCAGATCATAAAGCTCTGCGGTGACCTCAATGGTGGATATGCTTTCTCCCGTAAGTCCGAATACCGCAAAAAGGATCGATGCCGCTCTTGCTCTTGTATTGACCACTCTTAACACTCCCTCTTCATTTCCCCTCTCAAGAAGCGCCTCAAAGGAATCAAGAAGCTTGTAATATGTACCGATCCTGACGCAGTCAAGCTGGTATCTCATGGTCTCACTTCCAAAGCATCTGTCGGTATCAGCCTTGTCCTCTTTGAACTGTCTCATGCAGAAGTAAACGAATGTCTTGAGTATCTCGAGAACGGACTGATCCTTGTTGACCATAAGGGCAATGAGAAGATCCGCTGACTTTTGCGCTCTCCTGTCCAGTACACATTTATAGAGATTTTCCTTGGACTCAAAATAATGAAGAACCGTTCCTCTTACGACCGAAGTTCCGGCCGCAACGTCATCAAGATTGACCCCGTAATATCCATGCTT
>CAMNAQ010000059.1 GCA_946531495.1 uncultured Lachnospiraceae bacterium
TGTAAGTACAGAAGAATGATGTCCAGTCCTTCGGGGCTGGATTTCTTTATGCCGGAATGTACTACTTGACTACGGGATGTCTATAGGAGTAGACAACAGAAAGCGCGGATGGAAGAAAATATTGGAATAAACTAAAACAGAGACTAAAAGAAGAGGGAAGTCAACTGGTGACAAATTGTAACCAGTTGAAGATGAAAGCTCGGGATGGAAAAAAGCGAATGACAGATGTTGCCAACACAGAACAACTGCTTCGCATTATTGATATCAGGCAGCTGAAAACAGAGATGGAATATGAGATCGCCGAAATCCATCCTTACAAAATGACTGTATGATAACCATGTTGGTTGCACGCTGACGGCAACACAGTCATGGTGAATTCCGCTTCTTCCATCCTTAGCCTGATTCGGTGAAGGTCATGGTCCCAGGATAACTTAAGCCTTGGGTCAGCGATGGGCAGGTTCTCTGAAGATATGATTGATGCTCCTTTGAAACTGACAAGGGCATTACCTAGAATGAATGAATCCGGAGTATCATAAGGCTTTAATTCTTCATATGTAATGAAATTCAATATGACATCATTACAGCCGGTTGAATCCGTCAAAATAAACATTTCCCTCGACACATCCAGGGTCATGGTTCGGATATATGATATTGGATCAGAAATATTTTCGATAGGATATGCATTTTCCAGATTCATTGAAATTGTTTTGAGACTGCTGCTCAGATCACAATTTACATTTGTTGCACGGTATTGCGTTCCTGCCATCTGATCATGCCCGCATATCGTCGGCAGGTTGTGATATCCGGATTGCATGGTCCATATATCGTATCTGCGGTCTGAAAATGTTTTTTGTGAATAGGTTTCCACACCGATATCAACAAACAGCGGTCTGCCATCCATATACAGGATGAAGCTGCCTGTATCGTTATGATTATGATTGTCCGCATTGTCGCCGGACTTTGCTGACATTACAAAGCGTGGCGACCTTGCAACCATTACTCCCACACTGGGATAGTAGATATCCTCGGGCGTAGTAGCGTTTTTTCCTGCCATATTCTTATGATATGACAGCACTTCCTCTGAGCATGCACATGTAAGGACTCTTAAATACAGATTAAGCTTCTGGCTTTCATCTTCAAACGGATCTCCGTTTACGCAATCCAGGTCAAAATCTTCTGATGAAGTATCCTTCATTGCTTCAAGATCACATGCTTTTCCAAACAGGAATTCTCTGACCCCCATTCTGCCGGCCTTGGCAGCACAGTCTGAAAAATTAATATAATAATCTCCGCATGCATGGACATTTACGATATATGAAGCGATATTTCTGATCTTGGGCAATGAAAACAGTTCAATCAGAGAATTGCCGGTAACGGAATTTATGATATCCATGCAATGAAACAGACAAAGTCCCGCATGTCTGTAATATTGTGCTCCCTCGTCGCAGCATCCGTCTTCGCCGTAATCTTTCGTAAAGCAGTCAAGGCTGTATGCTGCCTGTTTTATGACTTTTTTTCTTATATCTTCACCAAAAGGCAATAAAAATGCGGATAGCATAACGTTCTGTGTACACCAGGGTGTCCAGTTACACATTGGTTCGTCACCATTTCCCATCCACCAGAAATGTTCTTCAAGATAAGGCCTAATAAGCCGGCAATTTACCAGCTCATAGATATGCTTACAGATCAGATCAGAAATACTATCCAGCCTGTCTTTTAACAGATTGTAAGTTACGGAAAGAAGAGCGGCTGTTTCACATGAAAACAGATCAAGCAGGGGCCTTGAAGTATCGGGAAGTATCAGCTGGGGAGTGTCTCTGACATAAGAGTAGTGAGCCGGAAGGGCCCAGGTGCTTTCTTCACCAATACAATATATACCGTCAATGATATCGTTCAGAAAATCTTCCGACTCCTCTGTAAGATAAGCTGTAACAACCGCGCCCAGATGATGTCTTCGGGAAAAATATTTCTGCTCGAATTCGGAACGGTTACCGGTACGGATAAACTGCATATAGTCATGTGCATATAGAGGGGCATATGGTTCTGACAGATATTTCCTGCCTTCGTTTAACAGGCGTTCACGAAGTCTGTCAGGAACCTGAAGGCCCTCCGATCTGATCTTCGAAAAAGGATCATATGGATGAAGGGCGCCATTAAAATCATTTATTATTTTTTGAAAAGTCATATCACGGACACCGCTGTTCATATGGCCTCCTGCATTAAACATATACCCGACTCGGTTTTTTGCAATATATCTGCATAAATAAGTACCGGACTCAGGGCTTTGCAATATACTCAGAGGGGGTGACTCCCTGTATCTTTTTGAACACCTTGCTGAAGTAGAATTCAGAGCCGAAATTGAGTATGTCCGCAACCTCATAAACCTTGAGATTTTCAGACTTGAGGAGCCTTTTTGCTTCCTCGATCTTGCATATATTTATATATTCGTTAAAGCCCGTATCATTGTATTTGCTGAAAAGCTGGCTTAGGTATGACGGACTGATCCCGAATATCGCCGCAACTTCATTTAATGTCAGCTTGTCATGGGTATGGGAATTAATGTATTTCTTTACGTCCGAAACTATATGGTTCTTATGATCTCTGCGCCTTTCTTCGAAAAGGCTGTACATGCATTCTCTGTATCTTTCAAGCCAGTCTATGATCTGAGAGACCGTGTTCATACGGTACAAAGACAGATATGAATCCGGCGTATCACAGAAATAATTATTCAGAACATCTTCTCCATCAGGTAGAATTGAGATGGACAGATATAAAAGGTTGCTTGCAAGATCAAGAGCCTGTACGTAATGCTCCTTGTGCTCATTCAAAAGATCACAAAGTCTTGAAACCGTATCTGACAGGAGCGCAGGATCATAGTCTTCAAAGGCTCTGGTCAGATCGTTTTTTACGAGAGAAATATTAAACGAGTCATGAGATTGCAAACCACCCATATCAGAACTTAGTACAACAGGATTTTCATCGCTGCATTTTCTGAAAGCGGATCTTGCAAACTGGAATGAATCACATATTGACATGGGAGAGGACACACTTATCCCGATACCGCATTTGATCGTTACATTGTAGTAGTTGTGAACACTGTTAAAAACCCTTTCGTATAAATCCACAGGGTCCGGGAGATCCGAGGGTGAACAGATGATCATCGCAAAATGGGAATTGTCCAGGGTTATCATATAGCAGGGATAGGAACGTTCGATGAGATTTGATATCATCCGAACACAGCCCGCAAATAGAGCGGTATGGCCTTCATATGTCAGTGAAGAGTTCTGGGAGGACAACAGTTCGCCATAGCAGCAAAGGTATTTTTCATAATCGAAGATCAGTCCCAGATCTTTGGCCTGAAGCCTGAATTGTTCTTCGGATTCAAAAAGATCATGCAGAAGGCTGATCATGAATTTATCATGCATGCGATACATAAAAGAAGATTCGGAAATTTCTGGATCGCCTGAATTTTTGTTCACAGGTCCTATCTTTTCAATTGCCCTGTGCAGGGTGTCCTTCAGTATCTCTTCGGTCAGCTCAACCTTTACCAGATATTCAATTGCTCCATACCGGATCGCGTCTTTGGCCATCCAGAATTCTTCGTAGCTTGTCAGCATGATGAATACAGGCTTATCCTGGCCGTACAGATCCCTGCAGGCTTTGATATAAGTCAGTCCGTCCATTACCGGCATTTTGATATCCGTCAGAACTATGTCCGGCATTTCCCTTTTCATTATGCTCAGAGCCTCTTCACCGTTGCCCGCAGTGCCGATAACCTGAAGCCCGGTGTTCAAAGACTCGATCATAGATCTTATTCCTATAACAGACAGTGGTTCGTCATCCACGATCAGTATTTTATACATTTGTCCTTCTTTCCGAGATCAGCACACTGATCCTTGTGTATTTTCCTTCTTCGCTTTCAATAAATAGTCCGTACTGTTCTCCGAATTCGTATTTCAGACGCTTATTGACGTTGCTGATACCGATCTCCTTAAAAAATTCCGATCTGTTCTCGCCTTCACGGTCATTAAAAAGGGTCATGCACTGATCTTTTGGAATGCCGACACCATCGTCGGTAACATCAATGCAAATGTCATCCGATTCGTCATTTCCCGGTACATAATATGCATGGATATCAATGCTTCCATTGCCGCCCTTGGGTTCAAGTCCGTGGAAGATGGCATTTTCGACAATGGGCTGAAGAGTAAATTTCAGTATCTGAGCATCATAGATCTTTTCATCATCGACTTTGATGTTAAGCCTTATCATACCGCCGTAGCGTAAGTTTTGTATGGTGAAATAGTTTTTTACAAGTGAGAGCTCTTCCGAAATCGGAACAAGCAGCGATGTTCCCTTGGAAATGCTTCGAAGCAGAGATGCCAGATTGGTAGTCATCTCGGTAATGCCGGTTGCTCCCTGGGCCAGGGACATCATCTTTATGGAATTGAGAGTATTATAAAGAAAATGAGGATTGATCTGACTTTGAAGCATTTTATATTCAAGATCACGCTTTTGCTTTTCGTTTTCAACGCGGCTGTCAAGAAGCTTTGAAACACTTTCCGACAGATCGTTGATTCCTTTTCCTATTTCACCTATTTCGTGCTCGGCTTCAATGGATTCATCCCTTGAAAAGTCGCCTTCTGAGATCTGGTCAATTTTATTGCGGATCCTGGACAGAGGCTTGTGTATCATGTCATTCATCATCTTGACCATGATAAGACCTATGCCGATGAGTCCGATAAGGATGGCAAGCATGATCAGCCAGAATATAACGACCTGTCTGTCGGTTTCCCTGGGAGAGACTGTCTGGGCAAGATAGCAGTCATTCATTAAAAGCGGATAGACGATAACCGTCCTGTTACCTTCGGATGTGCCTACTCTGTATACATTGGTCACCTCTGATGAAACTTCGGATATATCCTCCAGGATAGTATATCCGGGATCGATTTCGGTTATTGAAGAGCTGTTCAGAAGATAAATATGATCGCCCATAACAAGATAAAGCTCGCTTCCTTCCTCCATATAGTAGGTGGAAAGCTTAGATGTTATCATGTCACAGGATATCTCCATGAAAAGAAATCCGGCCTGATTAGAACGGAACTGGAAGGAAATGGGACGTATGAGAGGGATCACATATTTTGTGTTGCTGCCCCTGAGAAAAGGGTCAGCTATAACTCCCTGTGAAAAATCATAATCATCGGCAGATAGCATGGAATCAAAATACGGAAGCTCTTTTATCATTCCGATCAGATCCACTGAAGTTGAATAGCTTGCCTGACATGCCTGAAGATAGTGCTTATCGGTTGCAACTATGACACGTGGCATATAGCTGCTTGAATAATTATTCTGGTATTCCTCATACAGGCGGTCATAGGTAGCTACGCTTAGCACCGATCCCGGTTCGGGACTTGCTTTGATGTAATCCGCAATGTCGGAGCTTCCCTGGCAAAAGCGTGCCATCCTGTAAACATCCTGTATATTTTCATTAACGGAATCGCCAAGCATACGGAGGTTTGATTCTGTAGAACTGATAAGACTGCTCTGCATATATCTGTGGAAAAAGAAATAACTTGCGGCAGTAATGACCAGACACATTCCCAGGATGCTGGATAGTGTCGTAAACATGATCCGTCTTTGAATTTTTCCTATTTTAAGAGCGTATCTCATACCCGGTCATTATATCATAGTATACGGTGAAATCCTTTGCCTTATGGGACGTATGCTAAAATATTATATGAAATCAAAAAATATTACATTTGAGAAAAGATCCCCTGTATCAACTTCATTAATTTTTTCATGGAATCGGAAATTATTTCATGTTGATCTGAGAACCAAACTGATAACTTATTTTATGTGGAAATCCTGTAAGGAAAAAAGTTATCAGGATAAAACAAAAAGGAGGAAAAACATGAAAAAGAAGGTTATCGGTTTGATGATGAGCGTTGCAATGCTTGCATCAATACTGGCAGGATGCGGTTCACAGCCGGCTGCAACGACCGGAAACACAGATTCCGGAAATGGCACTGTCGCATCTTCAGGTTCTGCAGAAGTCACAGGTGATCCCGTTACTTTGAAATGGGCGATCTGGGATGAGAGTACAACACAGTACTGGGGAGATTTAAAAGCTGCATATGAAGCTAAATTTCCCAATGTAACCATTGAGATGGTAGACCTTGGATCAACCGATTATATGACGGTACTTGCTACCGAATTGTCAGGCTCGGGAAGTGATTTTGACGTTGTTACGATCAAGGATGTACCCGGATATGCAACACTGGTACAGAAGAATGTAATCCTTCCTCTTGATGATTATATTGCTTCTGACGGCGTTGATCTTTCAAAGTATGCCGGAGCTACAGATCAGGTTGTTGTGGATGGCAAGCTTTATGAGCTTCCTTTCAGAAACGATTTCTGGGTTATTTTCTATAACAAGGATATCTTCGATGCCGCAGGCGTTGCTTATCCTACAAATGATATGACCTGGGAACAGTATGATGCTCTTGCAAGACAGGTAACGGATACAACCTTCGGATCACAGATCTACGGTACACATTATCACACCTGGAGATCCACCGTTCAGCTCTGCGCAGTTCTTGACGGACAGCACAGTATCCTCGATGGAAATTATGATTTCATGAAGCCTTATTATGAGATGGTCCTCAATCAGGAAAAAGACGGTGTGTGCAGAAAGTACACTGATCTTAAGACTGAGGGACTTCACTATTCGGCAGCATTCTCAGGCGGAGACGTCGCAATGCTTAACATGGGTTCATGGTTTATTGCAACAATGATGTCAAATCTTAAGTCCGGTGAATATGATTCATCACTTTGCGGAAACTGGGGCATCGTTAAGTATCCTCATGCTCAGGGCGTTCCCGCAGGCTCCACTCTCGGTACCATAACAGGTCTTGCCGTTACTTCGGCAAGTGATACCCCCGATGCTGCATGGGATTTCGTTAAGTGGGTAAGCGGTGAGGAAGGCGCAGCTGTTATGGCTTCATCAGGCAACTTCCCTGCCATCATGACAGAAGAGGTTAAGGCTGCCATCACAGGCCTTGAAGGCTTCCCTTCCGATGATGCATCAAGAGAGGCTCTTAATGTTTCCAATCTCTACCTCGAAGTTCCTTACGGTGAGAATGTATCCGAGATCAACTCCATTCTCGACAGCTATCACGGATCTATAATGACCGGAGAGATGAGCATTGATGATGGTATTGCAGCAATGAACAGAGAAGTATCTGCAATAAATTAATCTTAAAAACTTACGGGACAGAAAAAGGTGGGACCTGTTCCCACCTTTTTCTAAAATACGGAAAAAAGAACTGACGGAGATAGACCAGTGAAAAATATAACCGAAACTGCCAAAAATACCAAGATAGAGGAGCTGCAGAACCGGCTGTCTGAACTTATCGAAATGGCTCACACAGAAAAGGATGCCAAGGAGAAGAAAAAGCTTATTGGGCAGATATCTAAATGTAACGGTGAATTGGAAAGGGTAAAGAGCGGAAAGCTGATCACAAGACAGACTAAGCGCGATCTTGTGGCATATTCCTTCATTGCGCCCAATTTTATCGGATTCTGTGTATTTACCCTGATCCCTATCATCTTTGCCTTTGCTCTGGCATTTATGAACTGGGATGGTTCCAATCCGCTCTCCTTTGAAGGACTCAATAATTTCAGGAGGCTTGGAGGAGACACATTCTTCAAGGCAGCGCTTAAAAATACCATCATATACTGTATCGGAACAGTGCCGCTTACCATGGTGGCATCATTGGCCCTTGCAATAATCCTTAACCAGAAGGTCTTCGGAAGAGGTATTTTCAGGACACTGGCATTTTTCCCATATGTAGCCTCGCTTGTTGCCATTACCTCCGTCTGGAAGCTTTTGTTCCATCCTTCAAAGGGCCCCATCAATAATATCCTTTATACCTATTTTCATGTTTCTCAGGAGAATCTTCCCCAGTGGTTTTCGGGAGGATTATGTATAGTCTCCATGATCCTTTTTTCCGTATGGAAATATATGGGCTATTACATGGTCATATATCTTGCGGGACTTCAGGGAATATCCGGAGAATTGTATGAAGCGGCTTCTCTTGACGGAGCAGGGACATGGGCGAAGTTCAAATATATAACCTGGCCCCAGCTCAGCTCCACCACATTTTTCGTTGTTGTCATGCTTACGATAAACTGCTTCAAGATTTATGACATTGCGGTAATGCTGGCAGGAGGCGGAAGCGGAGAGCTTACCACTTCAGCGACAGTTCTGGTTTATTACATCTATCAGAAGGCATTTATTGACTGGGATCTCGGATATTCAAGTGCGGTTGCCATGGTGCTGTTTGTGATGGTACTTGCAGTAACACTTATCCAGTTCAAATTACAGGCAGATAAGGAGGCATAAGAATATGAGATCTGCACATAGAAAAGCCATTCTCGGCAAGATCGTTGTATATATTCTGTTGCTTGTAATAGCGGCGCTCATGATCACTCCTTTTCTATGGATGTTCTCGGCAGCGATAAAAAGTGACAGGGAAGTTTTCAAGATAAATCCTTTCGTATTTATTCCTGAAGTCCCGAAGTGGTCCAATTATAAGGATATATGGACCAGGATTCCCTTTGGCAGATTTGTTGGGAATACATTTTTACTGACTATTGTTGTAACTGTATTGCAGCTTCTGACTTCAAGCTTTGCCGCTTATTCTTTTGCAAAGCTGGATTTCAGACACAGAAAGGGATTGTTCCTTGCTTATATCGCAACGATTGCAATGCCCTGGCAGGTATACATGGTTCCTCAGTTTATCCTGATGCGTAAAATGGGATTAAATGATAAGCTGCTTGCGATCATCTGCCTTCAGGCTTTCTCGGCATTCGGAGTGTTCCTGATGAAACAGTTCTACGAAGGTATACCTGATGAACTGTGTGAAGCGGCGCGTATTGACGGAATGAGCGAATATCAGATTTATGGAACGATCATGCTGCCGCTGTCAAAACCGGCCCTTGCAACGCTTCTTATCTTTACATTTGTTAATACCTGGAATGATTATCTCGGACCTCTTATCTATCTGAAGTCCCAGGATAAAAAGACGATACAGCTCGGACTTAAAATGTTCATTTCACAGTATTCGTCAGATTACGGTCTGATAATGGCAGGATCAATGCTGTCACTTATACCGGTTCTCATCATATTCCTTTGCTTCCAGAATTATTTCGTACAGGGAATAGCAAGTACCGGTCTGAAAGGATGACAATGGCTACTTTATCACTTAAGATACTCGACAGAGAGGGAAATACCCTTGCCGTTGCAAGCGGAGAGGACTTTGTGGATCTTGTATATGCTGCCTGCTATGCGGAAGGTGATGTGATCGAACTGCAAACCTCTCAAAAAAACATTCATATCAACTGGCTCGTTGATGATGCATTGCAGGCCTCTTTTGTATATGTGACAGATACCGTCAAGTATGATATTCCCTTCGGCGAAGCCCGTATCAGCTATTCGCCGAAAGCTTTTTCCGGAAACAGACATTATCTTTATGCCGAGGTGGCAACGCCCGAAGAGGTTTCGTTATACAGAAATCTTGCATTAAATCCGTCTGACCAGCATAAGGACGTACCATGTTTCCCTCATGCCAGCGCCAATGTGGAGACAAGGGGAGAAAGTGTTTTTGCCGCTAAAAATGCCATTGACGGAGTGAGGGCTAATCTTTCCCATGGTGAGTGGCCTTACGAATCCTGGGGTATAAACAGGCGTGAAGATGCTGTGATGATGCTTGAATTCGGCAGACCGGTATGTGTGGACAGGATGGTCTTTTATACAAGATCGGATTTTCCTCACGATAATTACTGGACACAGCTTACTGTTGAATTTTCGGATGGCTCGACAGAGACAGTTCCTCTTATTAAAACATCACGTGCACAGGAATACAGATTTTCCAAAAGAGTTATTGAGCATCTTATACTAAGGGATCTTATAAAGTCAGACGAGCCTTCACCGTTTCCTGCGCTGACACAGATAGAAGTTTACGGAACGGTTTGTAAAGATAATGGAAATGAATGAAATAACAAATCTTAAAGAGCATGAAGAGATACGGGGAGAAGATATTACTGCAGGTCTTGATTTTGCATGCAGGCAGATACTGAAGATCCTTCCGGAATTTACGGATAAGTTCCAGCCTGCATACAGCACAGATAATTTCTATTCCCCGTCGGAAAATACCGACTGGACCAACGGGTTCTGGACCGGTGAGATATGGCTTGCATATGAATACATAAAGCGAAGATATCCGGAAAGAAGCGGAGACGCAGATAAGCTTTATAACGCCGGAATGGTTCAGGTTAAGAGCTTTCTTGAGCGCATTGAAAAGAAGATAAGTGTTGATCACCATGATATGGGATTTCTGTATTCTCCGTCATGTGTTGCTGCTTATAAACTGACCGGAGATGAAGATGCAAAAAAAGCCGCAATAATGGCCGCAGACCAGCTGCTTACAAGATTTCAGCCTGCACCGGGTTTTTTACAGGCATGGGGGCCGATGGATCAGAAGGAAAATTACAGGCTTATTATTGATTGTCTGTTAAATGTACCGCTTCTTTTCTGGGCATCAGGTGAAACAGGGGATGGAAGGTATAAAGATATTGCGCTAAAGCATATACATAATGCGGTTTCCAATGTTATATGCGAAGACGGAAGCACATGGCATACCTTTTTCTTTGATCCTGTAACCGGAAAGCCGGACCATGGAGAAACGTGCCAGGGATACAGGAACGGTTCTGCCTGGGCCAGAGGTCAGGCCTGGGGAATATACGGTATGGCGGAAAGCTACAGATATACCGGAGATCCGGAATATATCAGGCTGTTTTACCTTGTGGCAGATTACTTCCTTAAGAATCTTCCTGAGAACCTGATCCCGTATTGGGACCTTGAATTTACATCATGGAGCAGGGAACAGCTATTGGCTGATCCTCAGCCCTGGGATTCTTCTGCTGCTTCAATTGCTGCATGCGGCATGCTTGAAATGTCAAGGTTTTTGCCTGATGATACGGCAAAGCTTTATATCGGATATGCCAAAAAGCTGATAAAGGCGGTTTGGGATTTATGCGTAGTTCGTGATCATTCGGTTTCCAACGGTCTGGTCCTTCACAGTACTTATTCAAATCATTCGCCCTATAATACCTGTAATCATTACGGAGTGGATGAATGTAATTCCTGGGGAGATTATTTCTATATGGAAGCGCTGACTCGGCTTGACTGTAACTGGGAGGTATATTGGTAGAGTGAAAGGGACAGAATTTCTTGATCTTGATAAACTGAACAGCAGGGAAGATTTTGAAAAGCTTCTGTTTGATATTCTCGAACCCCTGAGACCGCGTTTTAACGATCATTGCACCGGTATCGAACGTGACAGGGTATTTGCACACTATGACGCAAAAGCTGCTGATATGGAGGCGTTTTCAAGGCCTCTCTGGGGGCTTGTTCCCGTCTGGGGCGGAAGCAATACGGAGGATCCATATAACGTCATCTCATCCGAATATGCCAAAATCTACCGAAAAGGCTTGTCTGAGGGAACAGATCCGTCATCAAGCGGATACTGGGGAGACTGCAAGCCTTTTGATCAGCGCTTTGTAGAGATGGCGGCGATCGCATACGGCATGTTATTTGCTCCCCGTATCCTGTGGGATCCTCTTGATGATAAAGCTAAGAAGAATCTGGCTGCCTATCTTGGCCGCATCAATGATGAGGAACTTCCGGTCTGTAACTGGATCCTTTTTGCGGTGCTTGTAAATATCGCTCTTAAGAAAAGAGACATGCCTTACAGGTCCGATATGCTGGAGAATTATTTAAACGGTCTCGAGTCTTTTTATCTTGGAGAAGGATGGTATTGTGACGGCGATTCCGGTCAGAAGGATTATTATATTTCTTTTGCGATTCATTTTTACTGCCTTGTGTACGCCAGGGTCATGGAAAGCGAAGATCCGGCCCGCAGCGATACATATAAACAGAGAGCTTTGGAATTTTCAAAGCAGTTTATTTACTGGTTTGATAAAGATGGAGACGCCATACCTTTTGGAAGATCACTGACATATCGCTTTTCGCAGGTCGCATTTTTTTCGGCATGCCTGCTTGCTGATATCGAGCCTTTTCCCCTGCCGGTGATGAAAGCACTGATCACTGAGCATTTAAGAAGCTGGCTCAAAAGGGATATCTTCGATGAGGGCAGAATGCTGACTGTTGGTTACGGATATGCAAATCTTCACATGAGTGAAAGATACAATGCACAGGGTTCACCATACTGGGCTTTTAAGACATTCGCTTTCCTTATGCTTCCGGGAGACCATCCCTTCTATACTTCCAAAGCATCGATGGATACAGACCTTCTCTGGAAGAATCATGTGAGTTCCATGAAATATGCGGATATGCTCATATATCATTCCGGAAATCATACAACAGCTTTTGTGCCCGGAGTATACAGTCCCAGAGGACATGGACATATAGTTGAAAAATACAGCAAATTCGCATATGATTCCAAGTTCGGTATCAGTGTCAGCCGTTCGCAGTATGAAATGTGTGAGTGTGCCCCGGATTGTATGCTGGCATTTTTGATCGACGGATATGTGTATGTGCGCAGGATATGCGAGGAACATAAGATAGAGGATGATTCAGTTATTTCTGTATGGAGTCCTTATCCCGGTATCAGGGTCAAAACCACGATCACACCTGATGAAAAAGGCCATATTCGCCTGCATGAGATTGAAAGCACAATAGAATGCACAGCTATAGACAGCGGGTTTGCGGTAAGGCGGGCTGATACATGTTTTGTAGACATGAAGGTTCTCGATGACAGAAATGTCAGCACCGC
>CAMNAQ010000060.1 GCA_946531495.1 uncultured Lachnospiraceae bacterium
CGCCGGCCTTATCGCAAAGGGGCTTGAAGAGCTGGGCGGGATATATGCAGAGCTTCTTGCAAAGGGACAGGATGATGTGGACCGCCTGCAATGAAGCACCAAAAAGGCGATATTAAGAGCATCAAAAAAGCACGTTACATTCGGTATTAACAGATGACAGGCACCGTGACAGTGCCGTATATATTTTTCAGTTAGGAGATCTTTGAAAATGGGTTCCGGAAATATTGAATCAGAAATAAACCGCCGCCGCACGTTTGCGATCATTTCGCATCCCGATGCAGGTAAGACGACACTTACGGAAAAATTTCTTCTGTACGGTGGGGCGATAAACCTTGCGGGCAGTGTAAAGGGAAAGGCTACAGCCAGACATGCGGTATCGGACTGGATGGAGATTGAAAAACAGCGTGGTATTTCAGTCACTTCATCTGTCCTTCAGTTTGAATATGACGGATATTGCATCAATATCCTTGATACTCCGGGACACCAGGATTTCTCAGAGGATACTTACAGAACTCTTATGGCCGCCGATTCCGCAGTCATGGTTATCGACGGTTCGAAGGGCGTTGAGGCACAGACAAGAAAGCTCTTCAAAGTCTGTGTTATGCGCCACATTCCCATATTCACATTTATAAATAAGCTGGACCGTGATGCGATGGACACCTTTGACCTTCTCGACGATATAGAGAAGGAGCTTGGAATTGCCACCTGTCCGGTGAACTGGCCCATAGGATCCGGCAAGAGCTTTCAGGGCGTCTATGACCGTGACAGCAAAACAGTCATCAAGTATTCGGATACCGAAAAGGGCACCAGGGAGGGTAATGCCGAGGTCGTATCCGTGGCAGATGAGGCGGCAATGCGCTCTCTGATAGGAGACGATGCTGCGGATAAACTGCTTGGAGAAATGGAGCTTCTTGACGGCGCCGGGGCGGATTTTGATCTTGATGCCGTAAGAGCCGGTGAGCTTACTCCCGTATGCTTCGGTTCTGCTCTTACCAATTTCGGTGTGGAGATATTCCTTAAGCATTTCCTGAACATGACAACATCCCCTCTTGCAAGGGAAGCATCAAATGCATCAGGCGAGAGGATCATGGTCGAACCGGAAAAGAATGATTTTTCCGCATTTGTATTTAAGATACAGGCCAATATGAACAAAGCTCACAGAGACAGAGTAGCATTCATGAGGATAGTCTCCGGACGCTTTGATGCGGAAAAGGAAGTAAAGCATATCGCAACGGGAAAGAATATGAGACTTTCCCAGCCGCAGCAGATAATGGCCGATGAAAGAAAGATCCTTTCCGAAGCGTACGGCGGTGATATCATAGGCGTGTTCGATCCCGGCATCTTCTCGATAGGCGATACGGTATGCGCACCGTCAATGAATATCAGATTTGACGGTATTCCCACATTTGCTCCGGAGCATTTCTGCAGGGTTCACCTTATGGACACCATGAAGAGAAAGCAGTTTGTAAAGGGAGCCACACAGATAGCCCAGGAGGGTGCGATACAGATCTTTACGGAGCTGTCCGGAACCATGGAGGATGTTATCGTAGGCGTGGTAGGAGTTCTTCAGTTCGATGTGTTCAAATACCGTATGGAGAATGAATACAATGTAGAGGTCAGGATGGATTCGCTGCCTTATGAGCATATAAGGTGGATAGCAAATCCTTCCGAGATTGATGTTGATAAGCTCTCAGGAACCTCCGACATGAAGAAGGTCAGGGATATGAAGGGAAATCCTCTTCTTTTGTTCGTAAATGAGTGGAGTGCCCAGATGACGATCGACAGAAATAAAGGCCTCCAGCTTGCTGATTTTTCAAAGAATTAAAGGCCTCGGCTTTTAAGTCAGATGCCTTAAGATCCCTGAAACGGATTAAGAGGCACACGGTCTTATTCTTAAAGATCCGGGGAGTGCCCCGATGGAAAAGAAACGTGATTTATGATATAATATCTGCGTATGTGATTTTGTACGTATAGGTTATGTCAGTCGAAAGGAGACATAAGATGGCTACTGCCAGAGAAAAGAAGATCAAAGAGCCTAAGAACACGACCGAAAAGTCCGGCATCTCGATCGGTACCAGTGATAATAACGGACATGTTTTTATTGCAGATGCTGTTGTTGCTGAAATAGCCGCACTTGCCGCAAGTGAGGTTGAAGGAGCATCCGGTATCGGAGAAAAGACCAAGAACAGATCCATGATCAAGGCTGATATATCCGGAACCAATGTAAAGATCTCAATGATCATCACCACAAGGTTCGGATATCCCATTCCGGCAACATGTCAGGCTGTTCAGTCAAAGGTCAAGACCTCCGTTGAGAACATGACCGGTCTTACCTGTACTGATGTAAATATTAGAGTAAGCGGAGTAGAGGTCTGAAGTGGAAGTTACAGACAAAAAGAACATGACAAGACATGCACTGCGGGACAGAGTCTTCGGACTTGTGTTCCGCATTGAATTTTATCCGGAAAGTGAGCTTGAAGGTCAGATAGAGAGCTATATCGAGACCGCTTCTGAGGAGTATCTTCCCGAAGATCTTGATTATATCGTGACCAAGTTTAGGAGCGTTGCATCAAGGATCAAAGAGATCGATGAGGCAATAGATAAGAACGCCGTCGGATGGACCAGAAGCCGCATGGGAAAATGCGAGCTTGCTGCGCTCAGACTGGGGATCTACGAGATGCTGTATGATGACGACATCCCTGTAGGCGTTGCAATGGATGAAGCCGTGGAGATTGCCAAGACCTATGGCGATAACACCGGCGGAGCTTTTGTAAATGCCATTTTGACCAAGGTTAAGGATAATACATAATAATGGCATACAGCGTATCCGAACTGGTACAGAACCTGAATACGGCAATAAGACTAAGCAACTCTCTCAGCAGGATAGAGATCGAGGGAGAGATAGTCGGATACCACGGTCCCAACAGGAGCGGTCATATATATTTTGACCTGAAGGATGATAAGGCAGTCATAAAGTGCATGATGTTTGCAAGCAAATGCACTTATGAATATAAACAGATCATCCGCGAGGGAGCCCATGTATCCATATACGGGAGCCTGAATTACCATCAGCAGTTCGGGCTTTCTTTTGTGTTTGAGAGGATATCGGACTCTGGAGAAGGCGCAAGGATGCGCGCCCTTATCGAGCTTCGAAAGGAGCTTGAAGAACTGGGAATGTTTGATGAGATGTATAAAAAGCCCATTCCCAGATTTCCGGGAACAATAGGACTTATCACATCATCAACCGGTGCTGCCATAGGGGATGTGGTCACCAATGCAAGAAAGAACGATCCCTATGTGCAGATAATCGTATGTCCCGCTCTGATGGAGGGAGACGGGGCGGCATCGGAGGTTGCTGCTGCGATAAAAAGGATGGATGAATTCGGTCCGGATGTGATACTTCTTACAAGGGGAGGAGGCTCCAAGGACAGTCTTTGGACATTCAATGAAAGAGAGGTTGCACAGGCTGTTTTTGACTGCTTTACACCGATAGTTTCGGCGATCGGACATGACAGGGACAAAACGCTCACGGACGATATAGCCGACCACTACGAGTCGACTCCCACGGGAGCGGCACTGTTTCTGACAGAGGAGATAAAGGGACTTCTCAGATATCTGGAGGATGCTCCGGATGAGCTGCTCGGGCATATGAAGAGGCAGATAAAGGATAAGAGGATGTCTCTGAAAGAATATACCGCTTCGGTTAAGTATTATTCTCCGGAAAGCAGGCTTCTGCGCCGGAGAAAGGATATTGAAGGCCTAAGGCAGATCCTTGATTCTTCCATGAAGAAAATACTCACGGCTTCGAAGAATAAATTCGAACGCTACGGTATCATGCTTCCCGGTGGAATGGATAATTCGTTAAAAAGAGCCATTCGCAAAAGAGATATCTATGCCGGAAAGCTTGAAGGGCTGTCCCCTGTAGGAAGGCTTAAGAGCGGCTTTTCATATGCTTCGGATGAAAGCGGTAAGAATATAAGGTCTGTTTCGTCCGTAAAGCCCGGGGACAGTATCAGCATTCGCGTTCTTGACGGGGAGATCGATTCCAGGGTAACAGGTGTAAAGAGATCTGAGGACAGTGGAGAATAAATATGGCAGCAGGCGTTAAAGAAAAAAAGGAACTGACACTCGAAGAGAATTTTGATCTGCTCGGAGAGATCACCGAAAAACTGCAATCCGATGACCTTCCGCTTGAGGAGGCATTTGAAAATTATAAAAAGGGCATGGATCTTATAAAAAAATGCTCCGAACAGATAGACATGGTTGAAAAGGAAGTCATGAAACTGAATTCCGATATGTCTTTGGAGAAGATTCAGTAAAGGGAACAAGGAAGTGGACAATACTATTTTTGTCAGGGAACTGAAGAACCAGACCGAAAGAGCGGAAAACATCGTAATGAAATATCTGCCCGATCCCGAAGAAAAGCATCAGCATTCGGTGATCGAGGCCATGAACTATTCCGTTACTGTCGGAGGAAAGAGACTGCGTCCTCTTTTGATGCAGGAGACTTACAGAATGTTCAGGGGACAGGATGAGATCGTGGAACCCTTTATGGCTGCGATCGAAATGATACATACCTATTCGCTGATCCATGACGATCTTCCGTGCATGGACAATGACACTCTCAGGAGAGGTCAGGAAACCACGTGGAAGAAGTACGGAGAGGCAATGGCTGTGCTGGCGGGCGACGGGCTGCTTAATTACGCTTATGAGACGGCGCTTAAGAGCTTTGATCTTATCGAAAAAGAAGGTTTAGCCTTTGGAGTCAGCTCCGAAACGATGGCATCCAGATTTCAATCCTGCGCCAAGGCATTAAGTGTTCTTGCCGATAAGGCCGGAATATGGGGAATGGTCGGCGGACAGTGCGCGGATGTGGAGGCCGAGAAAAAGAATCTTTCCCTTTCGGAGGAAGAGCTTCTCTTCATACATGAGCATAAGACGGCCGCCCTGATACAGGCATGCTTTATGATAGGCGGAGTACTTGCCGGTGCAGGAAAAAGGCAGATAGAGAGACTTGAGAAGATCGGCTATAACGTGGGAGTTGCCTTTCAGATAAGGGATGACATGCTCGATGTTATAGGAAATACCGAAGAACTCGGTAAGAACGTCGGCTCGGATGCCAAAGACGGAAAGCAGACTTATGTAACGCTTCACGGATTGGAACAATCCGAGGAAGATGAGAAGAGGCTTACGGAAGAGGCACTTGAACTTTTGGACGGACTTCCCGGAAAACATGAGTTTATGGAGGAGCTGATCCTTTCACTCCTTGGAAGACGAAATTAAGAAATGATCCTTGATGAGATAAATAAAACCGGAGATATAAAAAATATCCCTGAGGATGATCTGAATAACCTGGCTTCAGAGATAAGGGAATTCCTTATTGACAAGGTGAGCAGGACCGGAGGACATCTCGGCGCTAATCTTGGCGTTGTGGAGCTTACCATGGCGCTTCATCTTGAACTTGATCTGCCGAAGGACAAGCTGATCTGGGATGTGGGACATCAGGCTTATACCCACAAGATCCTCACCGGCAGAAAAGACGGTTTTGATACTTTGCGTAAATACGGAGGAATGAGCGGTTTCCCCAAAGCTTCGGAAAGTGATTGCGACTGTTTTGATACCGGACACAGTTCTACATCTGTCTCTGCCGGTCTCGGAATGGTCTGTGCAAGAGATCTCAGAGGGACGGACGAGACCATCGTATCCGTTATCGGTGACGGATCCCTTACCGGCGGTATGGCCTTTGAAGCTCTTAACAATGCCGGCCGTCTTGATTCCAATTACATCATCATACTTAATGATAACAATATGTCCATTTCGGAGAACGTGGGAGGTATCCCGAAGTATCTGAATTCCATCCGTACTTCAAACGGATATCTCGGACTGAAAGCATCCATCTACGATAAGATCAAGGACAAGCCCTATGGCGCTGATGTTGTCGGCAAGATCAGGAGAGCCAAGAACAGCTTTAAATCTCTTATGGTACCTGCCGGAATGATGTTCGAGGAAATGGGGATAGTCTATCTCGGACCCGTTGACGGACATAATATCAAGGCAATGAGAAATGCCATCAGAGAGGCAAAGCGTTTTAAACGTGCCGTTCTCATCCATGTACTTACGAAGAAGGGAAAGGGATTTGCACCTGCCGAAAAGCACCCTGCAAGATTCCACGGCACAGAACCCTTTGATGTTACAAACGGTGTTCCTCTCAATCACAGAACGGTTGCGGGATGGACGGATATATTCTCCACCGTTATGTTCAAGCTCGGTGAGAAGGATGAAAAGCTTGTTGCGGTAACCGCGGCAATGGCGGAAGGGTGCGGATTAAAGCGATTCAGGAACAAGTTCCCGGACAGATTTTTTGATGTGGGTATAGCCGAACAGCATGCCGTGACATTTGCCGCAGGGCTGGCCAAGGGCGGATTCAATCCGGTCTTTGCGGTTTATTCTTCATTCCTGCAAAGAGCCTATGATCAGGTTCTCCACGATGTGTGCCTGCAGAACCTGCACGTTGTTTTTGCCATAGACAGGGCAGGGCTTGTGGGAGCTGACGGTGAGACCCATCAGGGAGTCTTTGATCTTTCATATCTGTCCCATATGCCGAATATGGTGGTATGCTCTCCCAAAAATAAATGGGAGCTGTCCGATATGCTCAAATTCGCAGTTGCCTACGACGGTCCCATCGCAGTCAGGTATCCGAGAGGTACGGCATATGCAGGGCTTGAAGATTTCAGGGAGCCTGTTGAGCTTGGAAAGAGCGAATGGATCTACCGTGAAAAGGATATCTGCCTTATGGCGGTGGGCGAGATGGTGGAAACCGCCGAGCAGGTAAGGGATATCCTTAAAAAAGAAGGCTACCATGTAAGTCTTATAAATGTCAGGTTTATCAAGCCTGTTGATGAGAATATCATAAAGGAGTGCTGCAGGGATCATTCGCTTATCGTTACTCTCGAGGATAATGTCCTTTCGGGAGGATTCGGTGAAGCTGTTCTCGAAGTCCTGGCAGCTGAAGGCATCAGCAGGGATGTATTAAATCTCGGGGTTCCGGACAGATTCATCCGTCACGGAAGTGTGCCTGAGCTTAAAAAGGAGATAGGACTGGATGCGGAGGGCATTGTTTCATCCGTAAAAGCCAGACTTGTCCTGGACAAATGATATGAAGGAAAGACTTGATGTCATACTTGTGAATAAAGGACTTGCTCCCTCAAGAGAAAAGGCCAAGGCGCTGATAATGGCAGGAGAGGTTTTTGTTGACGGACAGAGGGAGGACAAGGCCGGAGCATCTTTTGATCCCGAGGGTAAGAATATCGAGGTCAGATCCAAACAGCTGAAATATGTCAGCCGGGGAGGATTCAAGCTTGAAAAGGCCATGCAGGTGTGGGACTTTGATCTTACGGGGCTTGTGTGCATGGACATAGGTTCATCTACCGGGGGCTTTACCGATTGCATGCTCCAAAGCGGAGCACAAAAGGTTTATTCCGTGGATGTCGGTAAAGGACAGCTTGACTGGAAGCTCAGAAACGACGACAGAGTTGTCGTGATGGAAGAGACCAATTTCAGATTCCTGACTCCCGGAGACATTCCCGAAAGGATAGATTTTGCCAGCATAGATGTATCCTTTATCTCTCTTGATAAGATACTGATACCTGCAAGAAATCTTTTGAAGGACAGAGGGCGGATCGTTGCTCTCATCAAGCCCCAGTTTGAGGCAGGCAAGGGAAAGGTTGGCAAGAACGGTGTTGTGAGAGATGTTGAGACTCACAGGGATGTCATTTCAAGGACCGTCAGTTTTGCCGAATTTGCCGGTTTCGATGTTCTTGGGATTGATTTTTCACCGATCAAGGGACCGGAGGGAAATATCGAATATCTCATGAATCTTGTGAAGAAAGAGGCCATTTCCGAAGAGATCCTGTCACTTTCCGAAAAGGATGCGATCGAAGCTTTTGAAGAGGCTAAAACGGAAGGGAAATGGCTTTCTGATACTCCTGAATGGAAGAACAGATGTGAGGAGCTTGCGGGCAGATCACATACGGAGCTTAAGTGATGAAGAGAGTTCTGATCTACACAAATGAAAACAAGGATCCGGACGGTAAGTATACAGAGAAGGTGTCCGGTTTTTTCTCCGAAAGGGGAATAGAAACAGATACTATCATCTCCGATATCAAGCGGATCGAAGATAAGGATGCGGAGATAGATCAGGGCCGCCAGGATTATGACTGCATCATAGTCCTCGGAGGAGACGGTACTGTACTTCAGGCGGCAAGGGAAGCCTGGAGACTTGATATCCCCATCGTCGGAGTCAATCTTGGCAAGCTTGGTTTTCTTACCGAGATCGAACCTGCAGATATGGAAGCAAGCTTTGACAGGCTTATAAACGGTGATTTTTATACTGAACAAAGGATGATGCTCCGTGGTGAAGTGATCAGGTCAAACGGAGAGAAGATAATGGGCAGGTCGCTCAATGATATCGTCATCAGCCGCTTCGGCGGTATGAACATGATCGTCCTGAATGTTTATGTTAACGGTCATTTTCTGCATGAGTATAAGGGCGACGGAATAATAGTGACCACCCCTACAGGCTCTTCCGGATATAATCTTTCTGCCGGAGGCCCCATAGTAGAGCCTTCTTCAGATGTCATGGTCCTTACCTCCATATGCTCCCATTCTCTTAATCATGCATCACTTATCCTGTCTGCGGATGACAGCATTGAAGTAAGACTTCCGGACAGCTACGCGGATGACAGGAAGATAGAGCTTTCATTTGACGGAAGCTACAGGGTTCTCCTTGAAAAGGGAGATGTAATAAGGATAAGGAAGTCCGAGAAATATACCAGATTCATCAAACTGAACGACCTCAGTTTCCTTGAGACGCTTCACAGGAAGCTCGGAGATGCCTGATGCTTAAGAAGGAAGCAAGACAGAAGGCTATAATCAGCCTTATCGAAAACAACGATATAGCTACCCAGGAAGAATTGTGTGAGCTTTTGGAAAAGGAAGGCTACAGGGCAACCCAGGCTACCGTTTCAAGAGATATCAGGGAACTGGGGTTAAGCAAGATGCCTTCGGATAAAGCGGGATTAAAATATGTCAGGATCCCGTCACATTCCGGAGCCATGGAAGAAAAATATTCAAGAGTGCTCAGGGACGCTTTTGTGGCAATGGATAAAGCACAGAGCATTCTTGTGCTCAGAACGGTTTCGGGCATGGCTATGGCTGTGGGCGCCGCGATCGATGCAATGCATCTTGAAGAGGTATCGGGATGCATCGCAGGTGATGATACGGTAATGCTTGCCATACGGGATGCCGATTCGGTCGATACATTGATGGCTAAGATCAGGGGCATCGTGAACCCCTGAAGCTTCTGACCCGCCGGAGAAAAGGCGGATAAAAATGCTAAAGAATCTACATGTTAAAAATCTGGCTCTAATTGAGGATGCCGACATAGAGTTTTCAGAAGGTCTTAATATCCTTACCGGTGAAACAGGCGCTGGTAAGTCGCTTTTGATGGGCTCCGTTCTGATGGCGCTGGGCTCGAGATTTGACACTTCGATGATAAGAAAGGGAGCACAGAATGCTTCCGTTGAGCTTGTTTTCGATGAAGTCGGAGAGAGTGCTCTTAAGGTGCTTCGTGATCTGGATATCCCTCTTGAGGAAGACGGGAGCGTTCTCATCAAAAGAACCTGTTCACAGACGAGGAGCTCATGCAGGATCAACGGGTCCAATGTCACCGTAAAGGAGATGAAGAGTCTGTCCCAGACCCTGATCGGAGTTCACGGACAGCGGGATTATGAAACCCTTCTCCACAGATCCGAATTGCTTGAAATTCTCGATCTTTATTGCGGGAAGGAGCTGCAGGTACTCCTTTCGGATATAGACGGAAAATACACTGTCATGAAGGAGCTTCGCGACAAGCTTGAAGAGGAATTGTCCGATACGGGCGCTGCAGAAAGAGAAGTATCCCTTGCCGAATTTGAATTAAACGAGATAGAGGATGCGGCTCTTAAGGAAGGTGAGGATGAGGAGATCGAAGCTAAGTACCGTCTTATGAGCAATTACAGGAAGATCGCTGATGGCGTCGGAAAAGCTCATGATATGATCGGGGGCGACGGAGAAGAAAGTGCATGCGATCTTACATCCATGGCTCTCAAGGAACTTGCTGTTTGTGCGGAATATGACGAATCTCTTATGGAATTTGAAGAGGAGCTGAGAACTGCCGAGTCCATATTGTCGGATCTTCAGATGGAACTTGGCTCTTATATGTCTTCGATGGAATTCGATGAAGAGGAATTTGCCAAAACAGAAGAGCGGCTTGATCTTATCAATAAGCTAAAGAGCAAATACGGAAGAACAATCTCCGAAATCCTCGAGTATGCTTCGTCAAGACAGGAAGTAATAGATAAATATGCGGATTATGATGCATATATCGGCAGGCTGAAGGCGGAACTGAAAAAGGCCGGGGAAGAGTATATGTCCGCAGCCGAAAAAGCATCTTCCATCAGAAAGAAGAACATTCCGAAGCTTCAGAAGGAACTGACCGAAAGACTTAAGGAATTGAATTTTTTAACAGTTGACCTTGAGATAAAGCAGACTGCTTCAGAGCCCGGAGTAAAGGGCATAGATCAGATAGATTTCCTTATATCCGTAAACCCGGGTGAGGACAGAAAGCCGATTGCGGATGTTGCATCCGGCGGAGAACTTTCGAGAATGATGCTTGCCGTAAAGACTGTAATGGCAGGCAGGGAAGACACCGGAACGCTTATCTTCGATGAGATTGATTCGGGTATAAGCGGCATTACGGCCTGGAAGGTGGCGGGAGCTCTTGCTGGGGTATCCGGACACCATCAGGTTATCTGCATAACCCATCTTCCCCAGATCGCAGCCATGGCCGATCACCATTTTATGATCGTCAAATCATCGGATGAAAAGTCGACCACGACTGACGTCATCGCAGCGGGGGAGGATGGATCGATCGCGGAGATTGCAAGACTTCTTGGTACGGATTCTGTAACCGACAGCACACTTAAGAATGCGAGGGAGCTTAAGGAAAAGGCGGCCGGTGTCAAAGGATCGCTGTAGTGTTATTTTTCTTTCTTATGAGGAAGACGTGCTTATGAAATTGCTGATCGTTCTTATTCTGGCAATGAATCTGGTAACAGGTGTCAGGCATTATATTCAGACTGCTGCCATCGCAAGTGAACTGGCTTCTTGGGATGCCCCTTCTGCGATTGTTCCGGATGATGGATACACCGATGATGAGGTAACTGGTCTTTCAGTTGACGAAGTTGTCGGAACATGGGAACTTTTCTATTGCGAAATGGATGGCGAGTCCGCCTATTGTGACGAGGATTCCGCTTTTTACCAGACTCTTACCTTTAGTGGTGACGGGACCGTGGTCCTGACCGAATATTCTTATGGGGAGCGCTCATATCATTTGTCACTTCCTGTCGAAGACTATTATGGATTTCTCGTTTTTGAACTCGATGATAAGGACGTACTGCCGGAATCTGTTGCAAGAAAGCAGTACCTGATGCTGAATACCATTGAAGAAGATGGCAGACTTCATATGACTGTAATGCTTATATTCTACAGTTCCGAAGGGTTCATAGAAAACTCATATACTATGATGTTCGAAAAAGTATGATACGGTATGACACAGTATATTTCAGCGGGGGGACTGTTTAGGAGGATATTATGAAAAAGAAGTATCTTGCACTTATCATGGCATGTATCCTTTGCACTTCAGTTTTTATCACAGGATGTGGAAAGACGGCTGATGTCATCGAGGAAGAAGATGACGATGAAGACGAAGTTGACGAAGACGACGATGATGATGATGATGATGATGATGATGACAACGATGACAGGGACGATAAAGATGAACATGAGGATACACCTGTTTATGTAGATATCATCGATCCGGATACTCTTAATGAACAGATCAAGGTGTTTGTAAAGAACAAGAACATCTGGTCAATCCCGAATGATCCAACAGTCAGTGTGAAGGATGCCGCATATTCGCTCACCGATCTTGATCACAACGGAAGGTGCGAGCTCTTATGCATGACAGCCTTTTACGGGACTAATGTGACATCCGCAAGGATATTTGAGCTTTCCGAAAAGGGAGATTTCTTTGAGGAGTCAGACTGGAAGTTTGACGGATTGGAAGTTTCGGATACACCTTGTCCGGATTTTATCTACTATCCTTTTCCCCTTACATATCATGATTCCGATACCGGGCTTACGCATTACATGATGCTGGAATCATATGAGGACAGTGAAGGTAACATGGGAACCTGTTATGACGATGTTACATATTCGGGCGGAACGGTTTCAAGCTATATTTACGGAGCCTCTCTTGAATATGAATATTATGACATCACAACGGATTCTACAGAGTATAGATATACATATACTACCGATAAGGGTGAGGTCACGGAATCCGAATATTACGATTACAGATATGAATATGCCGGTGGTCTCGGTAATCTGAGTGATTGTGCATTCGGAGTTTATTACAGAGGATGGTATGATGACTTTGGTGTGATGGGGCTTGATGATGCTTTCCTGAGGGATGTTCTTACAGACTCATATAAGGTTTTTGCCGGTGAAAAGTCATATTCGGAGTTTTATGGCAGGTATAATGAGTCAGGCGGATCTGAAAGCAGCGGTTTTG
>CAMNAQ010000061.1 GCA_946531495.1 uncultured Lachnospiraceae bacterium
ATCTCCCATTACCGCAAGCGTGGGCATAAATTCCCTTACCTGCTTTTCGAAAAGATCGATATTTTTCCCCGCTGACATGGCGGTTACTTTCAATTTATCCGGATTCTGTCTTACTACTTCAAGAGTCTGGGTACCGATTGAGCCGGTGGACCCCAGTATAGAGATTGTTTTCATATCAGCCCTCACGCACTTTTCCGGAACGCCTGCTGCATGCCGGAGATCCTTTACATGAAAATGTTATGAAGATCATTGAAGAACACAATAACGACGATTATGAGAAGAAGCACCATTCCCGCAAGATGGACATATGCCTCTTTCTTGGCGGGTACCGGCTTTCCTCTTAATATCTCGAGAATAACAAACAGGAGTCTGCCTCCGTCAAGAGCGGGCACGGGAAGCAGGTTGAACACTCCGAGATTTACCGTAAGAAGCAGGGTCAGATTGAGCATGTTAACAAGAACAGTCTCCCATCCGTAGGGGCTGGTTTCTTCTATGATGTCTCCAACCATATTTACAACGCCAACGGGTCCTGCAACATTCTGTCTTGAAAGCCTTCCGGTGAGCAGTCCTCCGAGGCTCTTCCAGACCATCCTGACATTGTATCTCATCTCATACCAGGTGTATCTGAACGCATCGGTGCCGTGAAGCTCCTCAACATAGGTGTCATTGATGATGCCGAACAGATACCTTCCGTATTCTTCGTCATAAAGAGGAGTCATTACGACATTTCCCCTTTGCCCGTCCCTCTCGTATGTGATCAGGACTTCACCGCCATTGTAAAGCGAGGTGTATACGGTTATCTCGTCATAAAGATAAATGGTCTCTCCATCGATCGCAATGATCTTATCACCGGGAAGAAGTCCCGCACTCTCCGCAGCTCCGCCCTCTATCAGTTCGGTTATGACCGGTTCTCTTATAACGATCATATTGACCATTACGAAAGCAACTATAAATCCGAGTATGAAGTTAAAAAGAGGTCCTGCGATAAGGATTGCAAATTTTACCCAGGGAGATGCATGGAGGAACTTGGATCTGTCCTTAACCTCACCCGGATCCTCCGTCTGCTCGGTGCCCATAATGACATCGTCTTCAAGATCATCCATTCCGTCATATACGCATGCACCGCCAAGAGGAAGCAGGCAAATCTTGTAAGTTGTTTCACCCTTTTTCCATTTGAAAAGAACAGGTCCGAGTCCGACAAGAAATTCCTTGACCCTGACTCCGGCCGCTTTGGCAACAATAAAATGTCCGAACTCATGGGATGTTACGACTACGGAAAAGATCACAACGAACCATATGATCGAAAACAACATGTTCATGACAAAAACTCCTTAAAACATTAATGCGGCCGGGTATTCCCCGGACGCATTATCAATTCCGTTACTGAACCTTTGATACCAGCAGATATGTAAGAATGTATGCAGCCGGAGCACAGAGGATCATCGAATCGAATCTGTCCATCACTCCGCCGTGTCCCGGTATCAGATGTCCGAAATCCTTGATATTATTATTTCTCTTTATCCCCGATGCAGCAAGATCACCGACCATTCCCATAAGTGCACCGGTTCCGCATATAAGCGCCAGTTTAAGGACTATATAGGGTTCGTCTATGAATCTTGATACATAAAAGAATCCGAATATCGCTCCGAGAAGTGTGCTTCCAAGTATTCCCCCGATACAGCCCTCCGTGGACTTTTTGGGAGAAAGCTTCGGAAAGGGATGGTGCTTGCCGAGAAGCATTCCGGAACAATAGGCTAAGGTGTCGCATCCCCATGAGGATATCATCACGACCCATACAAAATATTCCCTGCCCTCAAGATTTCTCAGCATGTAAATAAAGCTGAGCATCACGGGGCAATACAGAACAGAAAAGACCGTCCTTACGATCCTGTCCGTGGAATACTCGGGGAACTTCAAAACAAACCACACAAGCTCCATAAGCAAAAATCCGCCTATGACAAGGATAAGGAAGGTGTAATTGAACGTAAATGTTACGGCTATGTAGTACAGAATGATAGCGACGCCTGCGATGGTATCCGGACCGTTAAGCTTTCTCTTTTCCGTTTCGGAACAGAGTGCCTTAACAAGCTCCGCATATCCGATCAGGGAAATGACGAGCAGAAATGCATTCAGAAAATAACCCCCAAAGGCAAATGCAAGTCCCGAGATGGTTATTAATACGATACCACTGATAAGTCTCTTGATGAACATTAAGGTCTCCTGTTTACTCTTCGCCCTTCACAAGTCCGCCGAAGCGTCTTGTTCTTGAGCCATAGCTTTCAAGTGCCCTGTCCAGCTCAGCCTCTGTAAAATCAGGCCATGCACAATCAGCAAAATAAAATTCACTGTATGCAAGCTGCCAGAGAAGAAAATTGGATATCCTCTCCTCACCGCAAGTACGTATGAGAAGATCGGGATCGGGAATATCTGCGGTATCAAGCGCATCTCCCAATTCCTTATCAGTCAGACCCCTCATATAATCTATATCATGCTCAGATGCAAGCTTTCTTACAGCCCTTACTATCTCATCTCTTCCGCCGTAATTGAGTGCTATCTGAAAGGTAAGTCCGGTATTTTGCGAAGTAGCTTCTTCCAGAGAAGCGATGGACTCCTGAAGATCGCTGTCAAGACCGGTCTTATCTCCGATCACTCTGACACGCATATTATTCTTCATGGCGCGTTTTACGGAGTTTCTCATATAATCCCTGAGAAGCTTCATAAGTGCAGATACTTCATCCGCCGGTCTGTTCCAGTTCTCTGTAGAAAAGGCATAGACGGTAAGATACCTGATGCCTTTATTCCATACAACCTCACACATGTCCTCAAGAACACGTGCTCCGGCTGCATGTCCGGCATTTCTCGGAAGACCCTTTTTCTTGGCCCATCTTCCGTTGCCGTCAAGAATTATGGCAAGATGAAGAGGTATCTTATCCATTATACTGTCATCAGCTCCTTGGTCTTTTCTTCGAGAAGCTTATCGATTTTGTTGATATAATCATCGGTCAGCTTCTGGAGTGAATCCGTAAGATCGGCAGCCTCATCCTCTGAGATCTCGCCCTTTCCGAGCTTCTTGAATTCCTCATTACCGTCACGGCGTACGTTTCTGAGAGCTACCTTGCTCTCTTCAGCCTTCTTCTTTATGTCCTTAACAAGATCCTTACGTCTTTCCTCGGTAAGCTCAGGGAACTGAAGTCTGATGATGCTTCCGTCATTCTGTGGATTGATACCGAGATCGGAGGTAAGGATAGCCTTCTCGATAGCCTTGAGCATTGACTTATCCCAGGGAGCGATCTGAATGATACGCGCCTCAGGAACAGATACATTACCTACCTGCTGAATGGGGGTAGGAGTTCCGTAATAATCAACTCTTATCTTGTCGAGTACATGAGGATTAGCTCTTCCGGCACGAACCGCAGCATACTCCTCTCCAAGAAAATCGAGAGTCTTCTTCATCTTCTCTTCATAAGCCTGTAATCTGGCATCCATATTTTTTCCTCCGCTGATATACCGGGCAGCTGTCAGGTCAACAGCTGATCCTCGTTCCGTTAAATGTTCCGTAAAGAGTATTTACTATACTGTTCTCTTCATTCAGTGAAAAAACAGCCATGGGCATTTTGTTGTCCCTTGCAAGGATCGATGCGGTCATGTCCACAACCTGAAGGTTGTTTGCGATCACATCATCTATGCTGATCTCATCATATCTCCTGGCAGAAGGATCCTTGGCAGGATCTGCGTTGTACACACCGTCGATGGACTTTGCAAGAAGTATCTGGTCAGCTTCAACCTCAACCGCTCTGAGCACGACACCTGTATCTGTTGAAAAATACGGATGTCCGGTCCCGCCTGCGAAAAAGACCACGTGGCCCTGTTCAAATGCGGCATTTGCCTTATCCTTGGAGAAAAGATCCGTAAACGCACCTATCGTAAAGGGTGTGAGAATATCTGTCTTAAGGCCTACGGACCTGCATATTTCCGAAACATACAGAGCATTCATTACCGTAGCAAGCATTCCGATCTGGTCGGCCTTCGTGCGGTCAATATTTTCCGAGCTTCTTCCTCTCCAGAAATTGCCTCCGCCTATGACGACTCCAACCTGTGTGCCCTTGCTGACTATCTCGGCGATCTGTCCGGCAACCATCCTTACGGTAGGTTCGTCAAATCCGGTTTTTGAAGGTCCGGCAAGAGCCTCGCCACTGAGCTTTAAAAGTATCCTCATAGATTCTCCTTTCGAATAACCCTGTTTTTTCAGTATCAGTTATTCTCTTCGGTCTTCTTTCTTGCCTTCTTATCGGTTTTAGTCTCGGGCTTGTAATCATCAAAGAACGATGTGGGGCTGACCTCGGCATAGGCCTGTGAGCAAACGCCCTCGAGTGCAGCGCCGTTGTTGATCTGTACAGACTTTGAACGGATATTTCCCATTACGATTGCTGTTGAATCAAGGATCACGGGACCGTGTACATCGATATCTCCCTTAACCGCACCGGCAATTGCGGCACTGAATGCTGAAATATTTCCGATGATGACGGTTCCTGCACCGATCTTAACTGAAGACTCACTGGTGATATTTCCGGTGATCTTTGCATTCTCGGCAAAGATTTCCTTTGCTTCGGAATTTCCGATTATATGACCGGTCACATTGAGCTTGCCCTTAACATTTACATCACCGTTCACCTTGCCCAAAAGATCGAGTGAACCGAGGGATTCCACATCACCGTTTACAACCATTCCGGCGGTGATGACCGCTGTTTCGTCTGAATAAGTTCCTGCTTCCATTTCATATGCTCCTTCTGTATAAGTATCATCCTCAAAATCTTCAGATTCTTCGGCATCCTCGGATTCTTCATCCGAAGGCTCTTCTTCGCCGGCAAAAGCAGGTACATCCTTTGCAAAATCTGCAGCACCTGCGATCTCTTCCGTCTCAGCGCTCATTTCAGTATCTGCATTCTCCTCCGTAACGACATTCTTCAAAATGTCATCCAAAGCCTCTGCAGCTTTGGGACTGATTATTTCTTCCGCACCGTCTTCCACTGCAGGTGCTTCGTCAAATGCAAGTGATTCTTCATTTGCATCAAAACCGGCTTCCTCTTCGCTGTCCTGCTCAGATGCAGAAACCGCATCCTCTTCAGGCATAAGCCCCTTCAGGATGGAATCGATATCAGCTTCCGAAGCCTCCGCATCAGCTCCTTCTTCCGAAACCGGTGCGTGAAGATCCTCACCCCCAAGATCGGATACAAGATCCTTAAGAAGGGATGACACATCATCGTTTTCTCCACCGAAGTCATAATCCTCGAGTGAAGTCTGCTTCATAACGCTTTCAGCCTCATCAAGCCCGGCAATCTCGGCATCAGCCAGGATTCTGTCAGCCTCGGCATCGGCTTTTTCCTTTTTCTTTTCATTACCGGCAACCATGGAAAGATCCTGTTTCAGTTCACCGAAAAAACCCATATGCTACCTCCGTATTTAATATTGGAATCCCTGTAAGGATGGTCAGGTCCGCAGTCAGATATTATGCTGAATGACAGTAGTGTCATCCGTGATCGGAAGGATGACAGTATTGTCCATTGACTGAATGGCTTCGATTATGCCTGGAAGTGCCTGTACTGTGTTCCACTTAGTAGCGGTATCGTGCATAAGGATAACGGTCACGGGCCTGTCCTCGATCCCGCTAACGGCATTGCGCATTATCTGATCGGAAGTAAGCGCTTCTCCGCTGGCATCTCCGCTTGACGCATTCCAGTCAAAATATACAATTCCCTGGGAATCAAGATAATCAGCGAGTATATGCATATCGGTCGCGCTGACATCATTAGAGCTTCCGCCCGGGAATCTGTAGAACTTAGGTGTAACTCCGGTCACATCTTCGAGGAGCTGTCTGATCCTCTGCGTATCTGCGGCAAAGCTTTCGGGCGATGCATAGATCTCATTATATATATGAGTATATGAATGCATACCCAGAGTATGGCCTTCTTCAATAATGCGCAGATACCTTGCATAGGATGCCGGATTATCCCTTCCTATGCAGAAAAATGTAGCCTTTACTCCATATTCCGCAAGAATATCAAGGATATCATCGGTATAGATACTGGGACCATCATCGAAGGTGAGATAGACTCTGTGAATCCCGTCCCACTCCGAATCGGATGCATAATTGATCTGTCCGTTTCCGTCAGTATCCGCATAGGGAACAAATCTGCCGGGAACATATTCCGTTCCGGATGCCGCATCCGCATCGGATACTTCTCCGAGGGCCTGAACGCCTCCTGCCTCACCGTCAGATACCTCTTCGGAATCATATTCAAAAGAATATCTGTCATACCATGCAAGCTCAACAAGCCTAGATTCACGCTCTCCAAGCGCCTCACAGCTTGCAGATGCCTGTATCCTTCTTTCAAGAAAAGAGACCCTTTCCGCAAGCATCACACATATGATGCACGGTATCAGTATCAGGGCAGGCACAAGTCTTATTAAGATTTTTTCAAAACGATGATCCATTTAACACTGCTTCCAACAGGCGGTGATGAACCGCCCGTATAGAGGATCATCGCCGCAATTATTCTACAAGATCTGCTATATCGTAGATCAGCCTTTCGCTGTCGGCCCATCCGAGGCAGGGATCCGTAATGGACTTGCCATAGACGCCTTCTCCGATTTTCTGACTTCCTTCTTCGATGTAGCTTTCTATCATAACGCCCTTTACGAGCTTTCTGATATCGGGATTGATAGTACGGTTATGCATGACCTCCTTGACGATCCTGATCTGCTGCTTGAACTGCTTATCGGAATTCGAATGGTTGGAATCAATTATAACCGCAGGATTCATCAGGTCCATCTTGTTGTACATATCAAGAACCCTGACAAGATCCTCATAATGGTAGTTAGGGGTATTGTTACCGTGCTTGTTGGTAGCTCCCCTGAGCACTGCATGAGCCTCCTGATTACCTGTGGTCTTAACCTCCCATCCCCTGTAAATGAAGGAATGAGCATGCTGAGCCGCATATATCGAATTCATCATAACGGCAAGGTCACCACTGGTAGGATTCTTCATTCCGGCAGGAACATCGAATCCGGAAACGGTAAGCCTGTGCTGCTGATCCTCTACGGAACGCGCACCTATCGCAACATAGGAGAGAATGTCCGAAACATATCTCCAGTTCTCGGGATAGAGCATCTCGTCAGCAGCTGTAAGACCGGTCTCTTCAACCGCTCTTATATGCATATGCCTCATTGCAACAAGTCCTGCAAGGAAGTCAACTTCCTTCTGGGGATCAGGCTGGTGAACAATGCCCTTATAGCCTGAACCTGTGGTACGGGGCTTGTTTGTATAAATTCTCGGGATGAGTATTACCTTATCCCTGACTTTATCGTATATATTTGCGAGTCTTCCGACATAGTCGCAGACCGCCTCTTCATTGTCTGCAGAGCAGGGTCCGATGATCACGAGAAACTTATCGGACTTTCCCGTAAAAACATCCCTTATCTCCGCATCGCGGATCTTTTTGATCTCTCTTACCTTCTCGGGCACAGGATACTGTGCTCTTATCTCATCGGGAGTAGGCAGCTTTTTAATGAATTCAAATGACATAACTATCGTTTCCTTTTTTGCGCGGTTAATACTTCTTCAGACAAGCGTCCAGTTAACGATTATATTATATAATCCGCACATGTGCAAACGATTGGAATGTTATTTTTTCAGCTTCTCGGATGAGCCTCGGCATAAGTTTTTCTGAGAGAATTCTGGGCCATTTTCGCATATACCTGTGTAGTGGAAATATCCGAGTGTCCCAGCATCACGGATACGCTTTTGATATCTGCTCCGTGCTCTATCAGGTGCGCCGCAAAGCTGTGGCGAAGAAGACACGGTGTTACATCCTTTTCTATGCCGGCAGCCTTAACATAAGACTTGAGTATCTTCCAAAAGCCCTGTCTCGACATTTCCTCGCCCTGATAATTGGGGAACAGGACCGAGCTGTCCCTGTCTCCTATAAGAGCAGCACGGGAATTCTCAAGATATTCGATCATCGCGCCCCTTGCATGCCTTCCCAGAGGAATGCTCCTTCCGTTTACAAAGAGCATGTCCGTCTTAAGATCAACATCCTCCACCTTCAGGCTTATAAGCTCCGAAACCTTGGTACCGGTGGCATACATCACTTCAAGCATGGCCTTGTCCCTGAGTCCCTTCGGATCATGCGAAGAGGGTGCCTCAAGAAGCCTTACGACTTCATCTTCCGTAAGGATCTCCGGATTGGCACGCTTAACCTTAGGCCCTGCAAGGCCTCTTGATACATCTTCATCAACTTCATGAAGAGTATAAAGATATGAATAGAATGCATGAATCGAAGCCACATTTCTCGATATGGTCGAGGACTTAAACTCTCCCGCTTCCAGATAATCTATATATGTCTCGAGATGATGTTCGGTAACTTCGGTAAGATCGTCTATTGCCAGATTGCTGCAATAGCTTTCAAGTCTGCTCAGATCTCTTCTATAGGACTGAATGGTATTCTCGGACATCTTCTTTTCTTCACCGAGATACCTGGTAAAAAGATCAAGATACTTCCCCATCAATGATAATTCCTAACCGGCATCCTTGCCATTTTTTGTCTTCCCCAATAAGCCACTTTATGTAAAGCGCCTTAAGCGACAAATCGCATTATAAAAAACGGAAAAAAGTTTTTCAAGCGAAAAAAAGCATAGAAAAAATGCCGATTTTTCTACGATTTTTTATTACCACAATATGTTGTAAAAATGGGAAAAAAAGAGGACTTGCAACCACAAGTCCCCGAAAAAAAAATATAATAAATTATAGGTGATATTTTGATGCGTAAAGAAGAATTCCGACGATAGTCTTCGAATCCTGGATCTTGCCTTCATAGATCATCTGCCTCACCTCATCGAGTGTATAGGCTTCAAGATTTATGAACTCATCTTCGTCGAGATGCTGAGGATGTCTGTCCTTAAGCCCTCTTGCAAGATACAGTCCGATCTTCTCATTACAGAATGCAACCGTGGTATAGATGGTCGTAAGGTACTCTATATCCTCACATACATATCCCGTCTCCTCGGCAAGTTCCCGCGCCGCAGCCTCCTTCGGATCCTCATCCCTTGTATCAAGCTTTCCCGCAGGGATTTCAAGAGTCTGTCTTTCAAGAGGATTCCTGTACTGCTTTACCATAAGAAGCTTTCCGTCTTCTCTTACGGCCACAACAGCTGCAGCTCCGTCGTGATCGATCAGATCCCATTCAACGGTATGACCGTCCGGCATCTGCATCGTATCCTGATAAAAATCAATAACTCTGCCCTTATGAACCAGTTTTCTGTCTATTCTCTTTATCTCGTCCATATCATTAACCTTACCTTGCACTTTGGAGTCAGCGTTTTTGCAAGCGCACCCGCTGAATCGATCAAACGCTCAGAAGCTGCTCTACAGCCGCAAGCTTTACGCAGAGAACAAGGAGATCCGTAGCCTGTGCCATTTCATCCGGTGAAGGATATGAAGGTGCGATACGGATATTGGAATCCTTGGGATCGTTTTTATAGGGATAGGTCGCACCTGCACCTGTAAGAGTTACTCCGGCTTCCTTGCAAAGAGCAACGACCCTCTTAGCGCATCCGGGCATTACATCAAGAGAAATAAAGTATCCGCCGTTTGGAACAGTCCATGTTGCGATACCTGTTCCGCTGAGTTCCTTTGAAAGGACTTCCTCGCATGCCTCGAACTTGGGACGAAGAAGAGCTGCGTGCTTCATCATATGCATGCGGATTCCGTTGATATCCTTAAAATATCTGACATGACGAAGCTGATTGATCTTGTCGTAGCCTATGGTCTGGACGGTCATGGATTTTCTCATGTCATCCAGATTGGCTTTTGAAGATGCTATGGCTGAAATACCTGCTCCCGCAAAGGTAACCTTGGAGGTGGAGCAGAATTCGAATACCATATCGGAATTTCCTGCCTTCTCACATTCGGAAATGATATCAGGGATCTTATCCTGACGGCTTTCTTCCTCATACAGATGATGAATGGCGTATGCATTATCCCAGAAGATCCTGAAATCAGGTGCAGCGGGCTTAAGTGCAGCAAACCTCTTAACAGTCTCCTCGGAATATGTTATACCCTGCGGATTGGAATATTTGGGAACGCACCAGATACCCTTAACGGCAGAATCCTTTGAAACCCAGTCCTCTACAAGATCCATGTCAGGTCCCGAAGAAGTCATGGGAATAGTGATCATTTCGACGCCAAAATGCTGACAGATTGCAAAATGTCTGTCATATCCGGGTGCGGGGCAGAGAAACTTAACCTTATCAAGCTTGCACCAGGGAGTATTTCCAAGGAGTCCGTGAGTAAATGCTCTTGAAAATGTGTCATACATTATGTTAAGTGATGCATTTCCGCATACTATGACATTCTCAGGGGATGTCTCCATAATATCCGCCATCAGCTTCTTAGCCTCAGGTATACCGTCAATAACGCCGTAATTTCTGGTATCAGAATTATCGCTTGCGATCATATCACTTTCGGAATTGATCACATTCAGGAAATCCATTCCCATATCGAGCTGGGCAGGTGAAGGCTTTCCTCTTGCCATATTGAGTGCAAGTCCCTTGCTCTTTGCTTCCTTATACTCCTGATTCAGCTGAGCGCATAATGCTTCAAGCTCTTCCTTGGTCATTTCAGCGAATGGCTTAGACATATCTTCCTCCGTAAATCAATAAACAAAGCGGATTCCCGGACCCGCAGGCAAAAGATCCAAATTGGATATTTGCATAATCGTATACAATCCACACTTGTGCTATTCTACACTAACGCTCCCGCTTTTGTAAAGGATAAAAAGGCATAAAAAGGGGCTCTCTCATTTCTCTGCAGAATACATACAAATCAATTCCGATTAACATAATAGCATACGAAAACAGACGGACAAGGCATTTGGGGCAACCTTAAGAATGGACATCACAGAGCATGCTTTTGGTATATAATGCTGTTGTAATACTTTGATGACGGATTTTACAAAGAGAACTGTCTTGAAGAATAAAAACACCAACAAGAAAATACTGATACCGCTGATAGTCATTGCCGCTCTTCTTGCCGTTATTTTATGCGTGCTGCTCATCATAATCGCTTCAGGCAAGCTGCGAGCAACCACGATGAGATTATCGGACTATACGGGCGATATAAGCCTGACGGATAAAGACGGAAAGGAAATTTCCGTATCTGCGGACAAAAGGCTTAATGACGGAAACACACTTGAAACTTCCGAAGACAGCAAAGCCTGGGTTCTGCTTGACGAAGACAGAATGGTCACCGTCATGGAACTCAGCACAGCCCGGTTCTGCGCAGAAGGAAAAAAGATCGAGCTTGACCTTTCGGAAGGAACTCTCTTTTTCAATATCGAAAAACCTCTCGAAGATGATGAGGCATTCAATATAAGCACTTCGACAATGGTCATTGGGATCAGGGGAACATCCGGTTTTGTCGACACGGATGAAAGTGGAAATGAAGTCCTTTATATGACAAGCGGAAAAGTTTTTGTCATGGCAACGGATCCGGACTCCGGAGAATCGGAATCAGAAAAAGTAAGTGCAGGGGAAAAGCTTACCGTCATCATTACGGATGACGGAATTGATATGATCATTGAGGAATTCTCCGAATATGAGCTTCCGTTCGATGCGCTGGCGGAGATCTTAGACGATCCGGATCTGTTTGATACTGTCATAGATGAAACGGGATGGGATCCGGAGCTGCTCAGGAACCGTCTGTCGGACGGTGACACGGATGAAAATGAAAACAATCTTGTGGTAAGCCATAATACCACCGGAATATCCGCCATTCCCGAAACCGTGGTGGACGGAGTCATTCATCACGCGTACTCCAGGTACGATTATCCCGAAGAATTCTGCGGCTTCATGGACCGCCTCATCGAAACATGCCGCGGAGGTGATTTTGAAGCCATTGGAGAAGTATGCGGATATGATAACACGAATCAGGATGAGATAGCTTTCGTACAGGCATATATTGAAACCGAAATAGAACAAGGATCCGAAGTCGAAAGAACATACAGATTCCTGTATGAGGATTACAGATGCGTAATACAGCCGCATACTTATTCAGACTCATATAAATACATAGATGTATGGCTTATTCCCGATGAAGGCGAAGGTTACGGCACTTATGTCGCATGCGGCGGATCAGACTGGAACGGATTCCATTTCGTGACCGGAGAATGTGCAAACGGAATTTTTGAGGGAACGTTCCACAGGCACGGAGTGGCCGTATATCATAACGACGATGATTTTGTCAGAGTATCCGACTATAACGGAACAGTAAAGAACGGGCTGATGGATGGCGTATGCACCATAAACTTCAGCGATACCGAAAACACCACATATTACGTTTATGAAAACGGATTGAGAACGGCTCATTGGTATCAGCAGCCCGGATCCGATGAAAAGATTAATTACAAAAGTATAACCCTCGAGATGTATTTTATGGTCGGAGACTTCCAATGTGTGCCCACCCAACATGACAACGCAACCGACATGTATCCGTTCTGATCAGCATCACGGCTTGATCATGTTTTTTGATACAGTGTTCTTCCATACAAAATTGTATTTGTTAGCGACCGATTCGATCTTGG
>CAMNAQ010000062.1 GCA_946531495.1 uncultured Lachnospiraceae bacterium
AAAAACCTCCGGAAAAAAACATAACATGCCTTCTCCGGGGGCTTTTACGTGAAGTGAATATAACATTTTCAACACGAAATGTTAAGGATTATTTTTCTTTCTTAGTTTTATCACGGTTATTCATCGTGATGATCATGGAACCTCCGAGCAAAGCTGCAGCAACTACAAGGAGCACAATCAATACTATAAGATTACTGCTCTTCTCATCACCTGCGGAAGGTGCGGAATTTGTCTGTTCCAAAGCGGGAGCTGCAGTATCTGCAACTGCCTGGGAAGCTGCAGTACTCTGATCGGTTACAGAGCCCTGATCGGATGATGCATCCTGAGTACCATCAGGGCCTCCGGATGCCCCTTCGGCAGCCGTGATGTTATCACCTGTGTTCTGATCACCGTAAGCGGCCTGATCAGTATTTGCGGTATCCGGATTGGTTACGGGAGTCGGTGCATTTCCGGCATGCTCACCAAGGCTGATACCGTTTGCCCCGAGAGCAACCTCATGATCAAGGCTTATAAACTTACCTGCGCTGTTTTGCCACAAAACAGGCTTAACAAGAGCATACTTTTCCTCATCCCAGGTCTTGAAATCATCCATGACAAGACCGCCGGTATCACCTGAATTTGCATTAAAGCACCAGAAGGTATGATGAAGGTTTTCTTTTCCGATAAGATCCCTTATGTACTCCATCCACTTAAGGTTATCGCCCTGCATGAATCCGCCCCACTCACCGATAAGGATCGGAGCGATATTCTCCTCTTCGATATAGAGCCAGTAAGGATGCCATGCGTCATTATACAGCGAATCATATGTAAAACCGCCGGAAAACCATGGCTGCTGATAAACAAGCGGGCCGTAATCATGAGGCGAATATACTATCTGGCTGTTTCTTGATGCGCTTCCGAAATCGATGGGATAATCTCTGACTGCCATGAGATTTCCGCCCCACCAGGTATTGTAATAATCGGCATCGTTCGTTGATGTGAAATTATTACTCCGGGGATCGGTGGGATAGATCTGGATTCCTTCTATCACTATAAGTGCATGCGGATTAATGTCGAGAATGGCATTACCTGCTTTCTCCGCAACTCTCTTCCAGTTATTCTTATCATCGGAATCATTCCAGATAGCATGAGTCTGCTCACTTGCCTTTCCGTGAGGCTCATTCTTCAGATCGTAAGCAACTATTGTGTCGTAATTCTTATATCGATCGGCAAGCCACTTAAGTGCTTCAATGTACTGATCTTCGGAGATCCTGTCGGTATACCATACGGGATGATTATGTCCCGATGCATCCGTATTAGCCGAATGGATATCAACCATCACCTTGATGCCGTTCTGCTCGCAGAGTGTCAGAACATAATCAAAGATCTCAAGAGAATTGAGTGAATTCAGATTACTGTTATATGCATGATTATAATTTGCCGTAGGATAATTGCCCTTCTTCCACTCAAGCAGAAGCTCTGCTGACATGGGAACACGAAGAAGATTAAAGCCATGATCCGCGATTGCTTTTATGGAGCTTTCAAGTTCCGCATTCCAGAGTCCGTCGAAGAGATTTGTACCGGTGTTATATCCGAACCAGTTACATCCGGTAAGCCATACTTCATTACCGTTCATATCAACGATCTTAGATCCATCCGTTGTAAGCCAGTCATCTCCCGCTGTTCCGTACGTAGTTACGGCAGGGGATGAAAACTCAGGTCTTGCTTCCGAATTCTGTCCATTATTCTGATCCTGATTCTGGTTATTGTTGTTATTGTTATTTATTACAGGAGCAGAATATGTTCCGGAACCTTCAACACTTACAAGCTTTGCAGAAGAAATACCGGAGCCGCTGACCTGGATACCGACATTTGAATTAAAACCCCATGAATTGCCACCGTCGGCCCTTACAGTTGCGGTAACCTGCTTTCCGCTTGCCGTATATGAATCGAATCCCCATCCGGACGGGGAATTCACTTCGGAATTGAATTCAACGATGACGGTGATAGTAAGAAAGCCGTCGCATCCTGACAGATCAAAGGATATCTGTCCGCCGGATCCCCACAGATTGGTGGATACATTGGATGCGGAAGGTGTACCTTCTGCTCTGACACTCCCGACCCTGAGTGCAGGTGACAGTATCATTATCATCATACAGACCACCATCAGAAGGGATATTGATCTGCTTACATATTTGCCTGTTATTTTGATCATTGCCAATACTCCTGTATCATTTCATTTAACAGATATATTTTACTCTTGATCACGCTTGTTTTCCATACCTTACACAACACAGTTATAAAGCATCAGATTTACCTCTAAATGCCGTTAAAGTAACCTGTTCTCAGATTTAAATCATTTATGTATAAACCCTATGCAAAAAGGATGCCGGTTTGGTCAACCCGGCATCCTCATTATACGGTCATCATATAGTCTTATTATCAGCTGAGCTTTTCAATCGCAGCCTTAATCCTCTTAACAGACTCTTCCTTACCGAGAAGCTCAAGGATCTCCGTAGCTCCGGCAGGAGTCATTACCTTGCCGGAAAGAGCGATCCTTACAGGCCACATTACATATCCGTTCTTAAAGCCTTTGCTCTCAGCATATTCAAGGAGCTTTGCATAAAGAGCATCATTGGAATAATCATCCTGTGCCTCAAGTATTGGAAGAACATCCGTAAGCACCGCAAGAGAGCCTGCAGCATCGATCTTGTTTTTCTTGTTGGCATAGAGCTCTGTCGAATACTCGGGAACAGCCTTAAGGAAATCAACCTGTTCAGCTATATCGGGGAACACCTCGATCCTGGTCTTGACCTTGGATGCAACCTTCTTAAGATCCATACCTGCAGGAAGAGCCTCTTCAAGGTAGGGCTTAGCCATCTCGAAGAATTTGTCATCATCCATAGCCTTAAGATATTCTCCGTTCATCCATCTAAGCTTCTGGATGTCAAATACCGCAGGGGATTTGCTTATCCTGTGATAATCGAACTCCCTGATAAGCTCATCAAGCGAAAAGATCTCTCTGTTATCCTCAGGTGACCATCCGAGAAGTGCGATGTAATTAACTATAGCCTCCGAGATGAATCCCTGATCTATAAGATCCTCGAATGAAGAATGTCCGCTTCTTTTCGAAAGTTTCTTATGATTCTCATCAGTAATAAGAGGAAGATGGATATAAACAGGGCTCTTCCATCCGAAAGCATCATACAGTCTCTGATATTTCGGTGATGATGAGATGTACTCATTGCCTCTTACAACATGGGTGATGTTCATTGTATGGTCATCAACCACATTGGCGAAGTTGTAGGTAGGATATCCGTCCGACTTGATAAGGATCATGTCATCAAGCTCGGAATTATCAACCGTGATATCTCCGTAAAGTTCGTCCTTAAAGGTGGTTGTTCCCTCATTAGGGATATTCTGTCTGATGACAAAGGGCTTACCCTCTGCAAGATTCTTCTCAACTTCCTCTTTAGAAAGTCCGAGGCAGTGCTTATCATATACGGTAATGGTCTTTCCGTCCTCGGATACTGCCGTTTTGAGCGAAGCAAGCCTTTCCTTGTCACAGAAGCAATAATATGCTTCTCCCTTATCGATAAGCTCCTTGGCATACTTCATGTATATGCCGGTCTTAACTCTTTCCGACTGTACGTAGGGTCCGACACCGCCATCCTTATCCGGACCTTCATCATGATACAGTCCCGTCATTTCAAGAGTGCGGTTGATTATATCGATCGCACCTTCAACAAATCTCTCCTGATCGGTATCCTCGATCCTGAGCATGAAGTCACCGCCTTCGTGCTTGGCTACAAGGAACTCATAAAGTGCCGTTCTTAAGTTACCTACATGCATCTTACCTGTGGGCGAAGGTGCATATCTTGTTCTGATCTTCTCCATTTTTATCAACTCCTTAATCCGTTCTTCCATGCAGCTTATGCACTATAATGCATTAAGACTTTCCCCTGCATGCCAATCCGGTTATTATCCTCTGACCTGTCCGTTACCGGTTATCCTGTATTTATAGGATGTGATCTCCTTAAGTCCCATGGGGCCTCTTGCATGAAGCTTCTGGGTGGAGATACCTATCTCAGCGCCAAAGCCAAACTCAAATCCGTCAGTAAATCTTGTGGATACATTCTTATAAACACATGCCGCATCCACTCTTTCAAGGAATTTTTCTGCGGTTTCTTCACTTGAAGTAACAATGCTTTCGGAATGATGAGTGCTGTATTTATTGATATGCTCTATAGCCTCTTCAACACTTCCGACCGTTTTGACGGAAAGAATGTAATCAAGATATTCTGTTCCGAAGTCTTCCTCCGTGGCAGCCTTTGCAACCGCACCGAGTACTTCGTAAGAAGCGGCATCACATCTAAACTCCACATTCTTCTCGGAAAGTTTCTTATAAAGCTTCGGAAGAAATTCATCCTTGATGTCCTTATGAACAACAAGGCTTTCCATTGAGTTGCAGACAGAAATGCGCTGGGTCTTGGCATTAAAAACGATCTTAACCGCCATATCAAGATCCGCATCCTTATCAACATAAACATGGCAGTTACCTGTTCCCGTCTCAATAACGGGAATAAGCGAATTTTCAACCACGGCACGTATAAGTCCCGCACCGCCCCTGGGAATAAGTACATCCACATACTGCTTCATCTTCATGAACTCAGTAGTGACAGCCCTGTCGGTATTTTCTATAAGCTGAAGGATATCGGGATTCAGTCCTTCCTTTTCAAGTACATCACGCAGCACTCTGACTATTGCTTTGTTAGTCTCTATCGCATCGCTTCCGCCTTTTAATATGCAGGCACTTCCTGCCTTAAATGTAAGTGAAAAGGCATCTGCAGTTACGTTTGGTCTTGATTCATAAATGATCCCGATAACTCCCATCGGAACTCTTACCTTGGTTATATGAAGGCCGTTGGGACGATCGAATTCATCCATGATCTCCCCAATGGGATCAGGAAGCTCGCTGACCTGTCTGAGTCCCTCCGCAACGCCATCTATACGCTCATTATTAAGTCTGAGTCTGTCCTGCTTGGATTCGCTCATTCCGTTCTTTACGGCCGCTTCAAGATCCTTATCATTTGCTGAGATGATATAGGCGCTGTTTTGAACCAAAGCTTCAGCACATTTTATGAGAACTTCATTTTTTACGGCAGTAGCAATGAGTGCAGCATCATATTTTGCCTTAACCGCATTTTCACACATTGTGATAAGTTCAGTCATATTTCCACCTCTATAGTATACAGGATCCGCATCTGACGGATCCCTCTTTAGTCTGTTTGTGATAACAAGCAATAAGGATCAGGCATGATAGATCTTGAACGGTCTCGCATCACCCTCATCCTCGGGGATCTCGATATCAAGCATCTGACAGTCAAAGCACACAGCTATGGAATGGATCCTCAGAGTAAGCTTGTCTTCAAGGAACATATCATAAAATCCTCCGCCATAGCCCACTCTCTTACCATACATGTCAAATGCCACACCAGGCATGATCATCAGATCTCTTGCCGGAAGCATCATAGCTTCCGCTTCATTATATTCATAGAGTTCGTTCTCTGCAGGCGGTTCAAGGATCTTGTATTTACTGAAGGAAAAATGAACCGGATCCACATCCTCTATCTTTCTGAATTCCATTTCTTTATGAAATCCATTAGTTGTGATGCTCGGGACATATACCTCTTTTCCTTCATCAAGTGCTATCTGAAGTACCGGTTTAATATCTATCTCACTTCCAAAGGGCATGAAACCGAGAACTCTTTTAGCTTTGACAAAAAACGGATCTGATATAAGCTTATCCTTCACAATATCGGATGCAGCTTTTTTCTCACCTTCGGTAAGAGCATCCCTTTTGGCGATAATATCAGTCCTAATCTGTTTTTTGGTTATCTCAGGCAGTTTCTTTTCAGCCATACATACCTCACATCATTCCCGTCAGGGCCTCGATTTTTTCTGAATCCGTTTCAGAGTTCTGACTGTCACTTAAGTATCTGTGATACAAATTCGGGAAGATTGAAATCATCCTTTTTATTTGCCTTAAAAGCAGTTCCTACATTTTCTCCGGCAATTATCCTGTGTAATATGGTAAGATCCCTGCTTGAGCAGATGACCATATCCGCACCCGAATATGTAGCGATCGATGCTGCATTAAGCTTGGTGCTCATTCCTCCCGTTCCCATTCCGGTACCGGTACTGCCCTTGCCCATCTCGAGATATTCACCTGTTATCTTAGGAACCTCCGCAATGAACTTTGCATCCGGATTCTTATTGGGGTCGTCGGTGTAAAGACCATCAATATCGGATAAAAGAATAAGCAGGTCCGCATCCACCATCGACGCAACCATTGCAGAAAGGGTATCATTATCGCCTATCTCGATCTCATGGGTTGCAATGGTGTCATTTTCATTAACGATCGGGATAACTCCCATATCAAGCAGCGCCTTGAAGGTATTGGTTGCATTTACCCTGTTGGTATCGTTAAGGACCGTATCCTTTGTCATCAGGACCTGTGCGGGAAGCTGGTTATATTCGGTAAAGAACTTCTCATAAATATTCATGAGTCTTCCCTGTCCGATAGCGGCACATGCCTGCTTCTGCGGCAGCGTAAGTTCATGTGAAACGGATCTGTCTCTTCCGTAACCTATGGCATACTTACCTGCTGCTATGGCGCCGGAAGATACAAGAACAACATCCTTGCCGGAATTGTGGATATCACAGAGCTGTCTTACCAAAAGCTCTATTCTCGTAAAATCCATGCCTCCGCTTTCCGGATGATTGATGGATGATGATCCGATCTTGACCACTATCCTTTTTTTATTTTTAAAATTTTCTCTGAGATCACTCATTTAAATCACCATAACGGCCATGCACCGGCCGGTCCGGGCTCCCGGTATCACAGCTTATTTCCCTCAAAAAAATATACCGTATAAATATAAATCAGAGCCGAAAAATAGTCAATTAATGGCGTGATCTTAGTTCCGCCGCCTTCTCGTTTTCTCCAAGACTCTCATATGTATATGCCAGATTCTTAAGAGCAACCTTTGTTTCAGGATGATGTTTCCGGACCATACTTTGCTTTCCGCTTAAGGTTTTTCTGACACACGCACCTTCGCATTTTATCAGCTTTTTTATCTTAACATAAATTGTCTTTTCATAATCCTTATGAAATATAAATTATATAATTTGCCGCACGGCATAATATGCAATGAAGGAAATCCTTTAAATATCTCTAAGACGGAGGAAAAAAATGAAGGGCATTTTTTCATTGTGAAAAATAAAACTATGATGGATATAATATAAAACTTTGTATAGAATGATAGTGTAGGCACATAGAAGAAAGCGTGATCTTATGAGGAAAAAACAGACAACCGATAAAAGGATCATAGAAGATACTCTTGATAGGCTCTACTCAGCGCACCGGACCAGAAGAGAAGCAGGCTATTGGAGACTTTTGGTCTTATATTTTGTCACATCCGCGATCGTAAGCATTTCCGCCAACTCCGCGGGATCGGTCATAATAGCCGGTATCAATTTAAATATCTATTCTTTTGCCGGCGTTCTGTCTTCCGTCGCCAACATCTGTGTCATCCTCCTGGCAGTATATTATGGGTACAGAGGATTTTTGACGGGATTGGTTGTTTTGACAGTACAGCTCCCCATTATCCTTTTCAGCACCTTTGCAAGAGGCAATCTCAATTCTCTTCCAGGAGTCTTCGGGAATATCCTCGCAATAATCGCTATAATCTTTATATATTTTAACAACAAGAAGATCCTTGATTATCAGGCAAAAATCAGGGAGGTTGCCGTTACCGATCTGATGACGGGCATTCCGAACGGATTTGCATGTGATGAGCTCATAAATGCGCTTGTTTCACGCAAAGAAAGATTTGCAAATGTCATAATCGACATTAACGGCTTCAAAAATATAAACGATACCATGGGATTCGAAGCGGGCAATAAGGTTCTCATGATCATCGCGTCCAGATTAAAGGATCTTGCCGAATCCGGCACTTCGGGTACGATTGATTTTGTCGGAAGAACAAGCGGTGATGAATTCTCGCTTCTTATAAGAAATTTTGATTCCGAAGAAGATCTGAAGAAATCTCTTGAATTATATGATAAAGAAATAAACAAAAAACTGAGCATCATGGGATATGATTTCTTTATATCCGCTTCCATCGGTTATTCCATTTATCCCGATGACGGGGATACGATCGACAGGATCATATCCAATTCGAATGTTGCCATGCATGAGATCAAGCATTTAAACAGCAGCAATCATATTCTCAGATATACCGCTGATATGTCGAGCGATGAAAAGGCAATAAAGACTGAAGGACTTATAAGATCTGCACTTGAAAATGATACTATCTTTTTCATGCTTCAGCCCCAGTTTGATATGGATCATAAACTGCGCGGTTTTGAAGCACTTGCAAGAATGAAGGATACCGAGGGGAATATAATCAGTCCCGGCGAATTCATACCCGTTGCGGAAAAGGCGGGGCTGATTGATAAAGTGGACAGTGCCGTATTTAAAAAAGCTACAGCCTTTATCGGAGAGCATATACGAAAAGACGGATCATCAGTCGTGCTGAGTCTCAATGTTTCCGTCAGACATCTCATGAAGAAAGATTTTATCGATGAGATTTCTGCCCTGCTCAAAGAAAGCGGGATCCCTGCATCACAGCTTGAGATAGAGATCACCGAATCGGTAATGATCGAATCAATCGACAAGGCCATGGACCGCATCAATACCATACATTCCATGGGGATCAATATAGCTATCGATGATTTCGGAACAGGCTATTCATCTCTTAACTATTTAAGCAAATTCCCCGCAAACCTTCTGAAAATAGATAAATCATTTATAGACCAGCTTGGTTCGAGCGAAAGATTCAAGCAATATGTTGCAGGTATCATCTCTCTGGGCCACACCATGGGATTGGATGTCATCTCCGAAGGCGTAGAAGAAAATGTTCAGCTTGAAACTCTTCGCGAAATAGGATGTGATCTTATCCAGGGCTTCATATGGGGCCGTCCTCTTCTTCCCGAGGATGCATCAGAGCTGTTAAAAAGCTCCAAATCTTAATGCAAGCTCATTGAAAAGCGCTGTACTTACTGATGATTGCCTCGGCACCACGGAGTCCGTCAGCTGCTGCTGAGGTGATTCCTCCCGCATACCCGGCGCCCTCTCCGAGAGGATAAATTCCCTTTACCGAAGATTCCATATCATCATTTCTCGGTATTCTAACCGGAGAACTGGTCCTTGATTCAACTCCCGCCATTATGACTTCCGAAGCATCAAAGTCTTTAATGATATGTCCGAATGATGTCATTCCCTTTACAAAGAGTTCATTGATCCCTTCATCAAAGATCCCGCTGAGATCACACCATGCATATTCTCCCTTAAACTGTGGCTCAAAGTCCTCAAAGACCTTGGAGTCATGATCCCCTCCCGCTTCGCCGGATACACTCTTTTTAAAATCCCCGTACCTCTCTGCAGGTATCCTTCCTCCGCCTGCTTCATATGCTTTTCTTTCAAGCTTTCTTTGAAAATCAATACCTGCAAGGGGATGATCGGAACCATATTCCGAAACAGGAATGCTTACAACGATCGCAGAATTGGCACTTACAGAATTTCTTCCGCTGTAGCTCATTCCGTTTACGCATGTTTCACCTTCTTCGGAGGAAGCATTCACAACATATCCTCCCGGGCACATACAGAATGAAAAAACACCCCTGCCTTCAAAATTCGAAGTCAGCTTATAAGGAGATGCACCCAAAAGCTCGGCCGCATCATATGATCCGTATCTGTCAATATCGATCATCTTCTGCGGATGCTGTACCCTGAAGCCTGCAGCAAACGGCTTTTGTTCCATTTTAAGGCCGCTTTCATAAAGCATTTTATATGTATCTCTCGCAGAATGCCCCGTCGCAAGCATCAAAACATCACAGGGGATCTCCTTTATCGATCCGTCCTCACACTCCGCAGTAACGGATGTGATACAGTTCTCTTTTACGGAAACTGCCGAAAGCTTCGTCTCAAATAATATCTCTCCACCGCAGGAAATGATCTTTTCCCTCATGCTCTTTACTATAACGGGAAGAATATCAGTCCCAAGGTGAGGCATCTGATCATACAAGATATCATAGGGAGCTCCGTTATCCGTAAAGATCCTCAGAACCTCATGTATCCTGCCCTCTTTATCCTTAACGGATGTAGCAAGCTTTCCGTCAGAAAAAGTACCTGCTCCGCCTTCACCGAACTGAACGTTTGATACAGTATCAAGAATTCCGGTCTCCCAGAATCTCTTCACATCTTCCTTCCTCTTTTCAACCGCCCTTCCTCTTTCGAGAACGACCGGCCTGTATCCGCTTATGGCAAGTTCATAAGCGCAAAAAAGACCTGCGGGTCCCATTCCGACAATGACCGGCCTGTTTTTCAGGATCTCTGTTCCCGGCTCAGGAAGCCTGTATTTTACGGGTTCAAAGACACTTACTTTATCATCCTTCCTGAATCTTTTAAGAAGCTTTTCATCCTTTGAAGTCCTGACCCACACACTGTAAACGGAATAAAGCTCCGGTTTTTTTCGTGCATCAAGCGACTTCCTAATGATCCCGAGATCCAGTATATCCTCCGTTTTAATGCCAAGCTTTCCCGCAACTGCTCCTGCAAGCAGCCTGTCGTCTTTGGATGGTTTAATTTTTATCTGATCTATCCTGATCATTTAACCGCGCTCCTGCCCGCAATCAGCCCTGTAGCCCACGCAAGATACAGATTATAGCCTCCGCATTTTCCGTCTATATCAAGAAGCTCACCTGTAATAAAAATATTTTCATCTGACTTAAGGCTGCAGTTTTTATCTATTTCTCCGACAGGAACCCCGCCGCACATGGTCTGTGCTTTTTCAAAGGCTTCCGCTGCGGTGATCTCAAATCTAAGCTCTTTGATATTATGTACGATCTTCTCCGCCTGAACATCCTTAAGATCAGATGCTTTTTTTTCTGCAGGTATTTGCGAACGCTCAAGAACAAGCATTGCGAGCTTATTATTCAGGATTCCTTCAAGAACAGATAATACTGATCTTTCCGGATACATGGAAGCGATCCTGCGTATCACGGAAACGATCTCCCCGTAGGATCTTTCTGTCATCATATCAAGAAGTGCATATACTCTTTTACCCTTTGAAAGATTTACGGAAGCAAGCCTGCTTATCTGAAAAACAGGAATGCCGGATACAGTCTCTTTGGTAAACTGTATCTCTCCCTCATCAAAGCCAAGTATCCCGTCTTCAGAAAACAGGGTGACTTTTCCCGCAGCCCTAACTCCTGCAGCGGTGATCTTTTTATCCGAAGTCTTAAGACCGCAAAGGGCAGGCAGCGGTTTTTTTACGTGAATTCCAAGACCTTTAAGAAGCTCTGTGACATCTGTACCTTTGGGTAAAAATCCGCCGGAGCCAAAGCCTGAAGCAACTATGACGCGGTCAGCCCTTTCTTCTTTTCCGCCTACTGTAAGTATAAGGCCTTTACCGGATCTTTTTATATCCGAAACAGGTGAAGAATATCTGATACAGACTCCGGCATCGTTACATTCTCTGATAAGTGCGTTAAGAACAGTAGATGCCTGCATCGATCTGGGATACATATATCCGTTTTTCGAGCAGGTGATGACTCCCAATGATTCAAAAAATTTTTTCAGATCATCAACAGAAAAAGTATGGATCAGATAAGAAAGAAATTCATCACCGTTACCGTCAGATGTATAAAAACTGCTTTTCTCCAGACATTCATTGCCAAGATTACATCTGCCGTTCCCTGTTGCGAGGATCTTTCTTCCGGGCCTGTCACAGGCTTCATATATAGTGATGCTTTCAGAGCCTGCACCGTTTCTTATTGCAGAAATGGCTGCGGTCATTCCCGATGCACCGCAGCCAATTATAGCTATCTTCATATCAGATCACCTTTAATATCTGTCCCAGACTGTAAATGATATTTCCAAAAGGCATAAGCTTCAATTCCGAATCCGTATAATTTTTCAAAAGAAGGAGCACGGAATGATAAATGATAAGTCCTATCGGGATACACATCACCATAGTGAACAGATTACCGAGATGCGCTGCAGCGGCATTAGTAATGAGCAGAAGGAATATCGCCGTAACTGCACCGGATACGACCGGAAGGAGAATATTCCTGAATGGATCAAACACCATACCCATCCTGACATATGTCAAGGCACACCATAGGATCATATTGGTGACGGAATATACAAGCAAAGAGATCATAAAGGCCATATAGAAGCTGTGGTCTTTGCCGGAGCTGATACTGACAGCAAGTATCGCAGCAAGGCATGAA
>CAMNAQ010000063.1 GCA_946531495.1 uncultured Lachnospiraceae bacterium
ATCAAGAAGACTTCTGATATGGGCATCAAATGCTTCCTCGAGATCTTCGGATACTCCGTGTCTTCCGGGAGCATGCTCTTTGCATTCATCACCATGCTCGCCACATTCCTTCGGCAGGACGCCTGCAAAGAAAACGTCAAATCGTCTGTCATTTTTTTCTGCAAGCTTCATGACATAGCAGATCATCCTGACGTGCGCGGGCTGGAATATCCTGTCGGGATCTGACTTGATATCCATCTGCAGGTGTCTTTCGAGAAGAGATGATCTGTAGACTATTCCCTGTTCGTTGGTCTCCATTCCGTCGACGGTTGCAACTTTAAAATCGCCTCTTTCGATCATCCTCACGAAAATACCTGCGATCGCGGGATCAAACTGTTTGCCGGAGCATCTCTTTATCTCCGCAATAACCTCTTCATCGGTAAGACGCTTTCTGTAGACACGGTTTGATGTCATGGCGTCGAAGCTGTCAGCAACACAGAGGATACGCGCAACAAGAGGTATCTCAGTACCTGCAAGTCCGTCGGGGTAGCCTGTTCCGTCGAATTTTTCATGATGATATCTGATACCTTCCGGAAGTCCTTCGATTGAATTATCCATGGACTTCAGAAGGTCATATCCTATCTCCACATGCTTTTTCATAAGCGAGAATTCTTCATCGGTAAGTCTTCCCGCCTTATTAAGAACAGTGTCCGCAACACCGATCTTACCTATATCGTGCATGAATCCGATGTAACGGATCCTGAGAATATCCTCTTCGGAAAAATCATAATCCGCAGCCATCTCACGCGCGATCATTCCGGCATAAAGGCCTACGCGCTCCGAATGTCCGCCGGTATATTCATCCTTGGCATCGATAGCGCCGGTGATGGCTTCGATAGTATTCATGAGGGAATCTTCCTTCTCATGCTCACGCTCTATGGTGTACTTTTCCTGCCTGAGAGCGGTCTGGACAATTGTTGTTATAAGAAGCGCCATAAGTCCGACACAGATGAAAAATCCGAAGCTCCATATATTGGAAAAGAAGAAGGTTGTGATCTCCATAATGCAGCAGAGCAGGAAAACGCAGGTGCCGATGAAGATCGCAATGTAATTGTATATTCGCTTTTGAATCACATCCCTGACAAGAGTGCTTATTACCGCTATGATCCCAAGACCGATCCAGATATAGGTTATCAAAAGGGTCGTAAAAAAATCCGCAAGCCCCAGGGCGGCGCACCCCAGATTGATAAGGATCTGCAAGGTGACCAGAGCTTCCAGCCACAGATACAGTCTGTGATAAACGTGGCTCTGAATCTCATCGAAATAACTGCAGACAAACACTCCGGTTATCTCGATCGCAAAGAATGTAAAATAATTGGACAGGGAAGGTCTTGCGAAAAAAAGCTGTCTGAGCCTGCTTTCGCTGATGATCCATGTAGAGAGCGAGACCATGAAAAGACCCATGTAGAAAAATGATTTATCTATCCTGAATCTTTCCCTTGAAAACAGATAGAATAAAACTACAGAGACACCGATGATCAGTATCATAAGTGCCGTGGCAAGAAGAAGGATGTTCTCCTGTATCACGGAAAACCATGCATTATTCCCGAATCCGATGCGAACGGATTCAACCGTTGCCACAGTCTTTACCAAAAATCTTGCTTCGATCATTTTGCCGGAATCTTCAGGGCCTATATCGCATGCAACATAAGCGCTGGGAAGATGATAACTCATGGAATCAAAGCCGTCTGTTGAGTAACTCGAGCGAAGCTCTCCGTCCACATAGACATATACATCTTCCATCATGGTCCTGAAAAGAATGGTCTCATGCTCCGTGATATTTTCGGGAAGAGTATTTCTTATGACAAGCCAATCACCACTGCCCGCATCCGCTGTCACGGGAAGAGTCACATCATAATACTTCCCGCCTGTTTCAAGAACCCAGCCGGAATTGTAATAACCGGAATCAAAATTTCCGATGTAAGCCTCCCCCTTATGATCCGTCTTCACAAAAGCCATAAAAAAGATTATGAGCGTAAACATTATGAAGCAGTAGGAGAAATAATCTATGAAGCTTTTTACTTTCTGTTCGTTTATCTTCAAAATGATCCTTTTATCAAATCTTTATCAAATCACGGTTAAATCATAATACAGCCCGGCGCCGGCCTTCGGCACCGTATCATTCCGATAATTTCACCTCATCAAGCTCAATGATATATCCCTGATTGATCCCTGAACGATTTCTTATCGTACCGATGCGGTATGAGAGCTTAACGTCCTTTATTGTGAAGGAGCCAAGCAAAAGCTCCTCATTCTGTTCTTCCAGATATTTATACAGCGGCTGCCTGAGGTACGTATTAAATCTTCCGCCCGAGCCCGGTATCTTCTTTTCCAAGGCCCACTCATGAAGCTCCGGAAATAATTCGAAGGCCTTCTGGTTACCGCCCATGAACCTGAGCCTTCTGTCAAAGAATATATATCCCTCATCATCAAGCCTCTTGCGGATCAGCTCATTGTTTCCCGTAAGAGAATAGGTATTGAGCTTGGTAATAGGTATCAGCAGAAGAACTTCGCAAAATACGATGACAAATGGGAAGAGCTCTACCCTGAAGCCTACAAGTCTTTCTGCAACATAGACTGCGATGGTGAAGAATTCAAGGAAAAATATCGCCGTTGCATCCTGTGATGATATCTTTCTTTTCCCCTTTATGATACCCGCAGAGCATATGACAAGCAGGAGAAAATACAGATACATCGTCACCAAATAAAAAGTATGGAAGGGACCGTATACCTTGGAGAGATATACGATATCTCCCATTCTGCTATACTCGACGCTTTTGTACCAGATATCCGTTTTTCCGATGGTCGCGGTACACAGATAAAGAGCGAACTGGACAGCATACATGCAGCATAAAAGCCAGCTGGGCACCCTGATCTTATATATCTCGGTAATATTGATAAACAGAAGCATCGGAGCAAACAGACCGATGGTATATGTAAGCTGGGTACAGAGGATGGCATGGGCCAGATCCTCTGAAACTGACAGCGCAAAATAGCCACCGTTTCCGATGACTATCACTGCAGCAAGAAGAACCTGATTGATACTATATCCTTCCCCGTAGGTGATCATGAACAAAAGGATCGCTATGGCAACAAGGAAGGATATCAGATAAGCAATAGTAAGCATAATCTTTTCTTTCAAAAACATCCGGTGCGGGTGGCAAAATGCCATCCGCACCATAAACGATCATCATGCATTATAACGTGCCTCGGCAACGCTCCAGTCGATCACGTCCCAGAGAGCCTTAAGATAATCCGCACGGAGATTCCTGTACTTCAGGTAATATGCATGCTCCCATACGTCAAGCGTAAGAATGGGAACGGAGTCAAGCTTTAAGCTGTAGCAGTTGTCCTGATTGGCTGTCTTGTAGGTGACAAGAGTGCCGTCAGCCTCCTTTCCGAGCCAGCCCCAGCCCGAACCGAACTGTGATGCCGCAAGAGCATTTAGTTCTTCCTTGAGCTTATCGACGCTTCCGAACTGCTTCTCGATCTGTGCAAGGAGCGCGCCTTCGGGAGCTTTCTTAGTCTCTGCTGCGGGCTTTAACTGCTCAAAGTAGATATTGTGATTAAGGTATCCGCCGCCCTGATTGCGGAGGCCTGTTTTAAGAGTCTCATCAGCGACCTGATCAAGATTACTCAGGATCTCTTCAGCGCTCTTATCCTGAAGGCCGGCTTTCTCGACAAGATCGTTAAATGCCTTGGTGTAAGCAACGTGATGCTTGCCGTAGTGAGTCTCAACGGTTGCAACATCAATGACGGGCTCAAGACCGTCGTTAGCAAATGCGAGCTTTACCTGTTCAAACATAACATACCTCCTTAATTTTGACATGTGGTGCAAAAAAGAACCGTCCTTTTGCACCTATTCAGCCAGGTGTCCCTTGGCCTTGATCACATCGATAACGCCGTCGACGTACTTCTCACAGAGCTCATCCGACTCAGCCTCGACCATGACACGGATAACAGGCTCTGTTCCGGACTCACGGACAAGGATACGTCCGGTATCACCGAGTTCATCGGCAACCTTCTGAACAGCTGCCTGAACATCAGGATCGTTCTGGGCATCGGGCTTACTCTTAACGCGGACATTCTTGAGAACCTGGGGATAGAATACCACGGGAGCGGCAAGTTCGCTCATGGGCTTGCCCTTTGCAAGCATTACCTCCATCAGCTTGAGGCTGGTAAGGATTCCGTCACCGGTTGTTGCATACTTCGTGAAAATAGTATGTCCGGACTGCTCTCCTCCGATACGGTGGCCGTTCTGTACCATGTTCTCATATACATATTTGTCACCGACCTTGGTCTTCTCATATTCGATGCCAACCTTATCGAGAGCCTTGTAAAGACCGAAGTTACTCATGACTGTGGTAACAACCTTGTTGTTAAGAAGCTTTCCGCGCTCCTTCATGTACAGTCCGTAGATATACAGCGTGTGATCGCCTGTTATGATGTTGCCCTTCTCATCAACGGCAAGGCATCTGTCGGCATCACCGTCATATGCAAAGCCCACATCAAGTCCCTTTTCAACAACGAACTTCTGGAGATGCTCGATATGTGTGCTTCCGCAATCCGTATTGATGTTGAATCCGTCCGGCTCATCATTCATGACATAGGTCTTGGCTCCGAGAGCATCGAACACTCCCTTTGCGATCTGCCATGCTGCGCCATTTGCCACATCAAGACCAACCTTAACATCCTTGAAGCCGTACTTGGAATGGGAGATAAGATATCCGATATAGCGGTTACGGCCGGCGACATAGTCAACGGTACGGCCGATGCCGTCTCTTTCGGCAACAGGAACCTCGAGCTTTCCGTCAATGTAATCCTCTACCTTGAGGATGGTCTCCTCATCCATCTTCTCGCCGTTTCCGTTGAAAAGCTTGATACCGTTGTCATAGTAGGGATTGTGAGACGCGGAGATCATGATACCGCAGTCAAAATCATCCACTCTTGTGATATATGCAACAGAGGGAGTGGTTGTTACATGCATGATATACGCATCAGCGCCGGATGCCATAAGGCCGGTGCAGAGAGCATACTCGAACATATAGCTGCTGCGTCTTGTATCCTTACCGATGACGATCTTGGCCTTCTTGCCCTGATTTGCTCCGTAATACCATCCGAGGAAACGGCCTATCTTGACCGCATGCTCAAAGTTCAGATCCTTGTTAGCCTCACCGCGGAATCCGTCTGTTCCGAAATACTTGCCCATCTTAAATTACCTCTCTTCTTTGTGTATGATCTCACCGCTGTTTTTGTAGATGCTGTTTTCGGGAACAACGCCTCTTACACATGAGGTGGGATATACGTTTGAATTTCTTCCGATCACGGTGCCGGGATTACATACCGCATTGCAGCCGACCTCTACGTGGTCTCCAAGCATCGCACCAAATTTCTTAACGCCTGTCTCGATGCTCTCGGTACCGTTATGAACAACAACAAGCTTCTTGTCGCTCTTAACATTACTTGTGATGGAGCCTGCACCCATGTGGCTGAAGTATCCGAGAATGGAATCTCCCACATAGTTGTAATGAGGAGTCTGGACATGATCGAAAAGGATCACATTTTTAAGCTCAACGCTGTTTCCGACAACGCAGTCAGCTCCCACAAGAGCCGAACCGCGGATAAATGCACAGTGACGAACCTCGGTATTAGGGCCGATTATACAGGGAGCTCCGAGATAAGCTGAAGGGAACACGGTTGCAGTCTTATGAACCCATACATGCTCCTCCCTCTCCTCATATTCATCACCAAGGGTGGGACCAAGCTGAAGGATGAAATCCTTGATTCCCTTAAGAGCCTCCCAGGGATAAGTAAACTGCGAAAGATAATCCTTTGCAAGCGTGTGGTCAAGATCATAGAGATCCTTTATGGTATACATTACAATCTTTCTCCTTTTTCAATATCCAAAAAGTATTTATATGTATCAACGGTAAGCTCACCGCATGCCGCTTCATCACATGCGATGATCGCACCGTTATGCATCTGAAGTGCAGAGCATGTCCATTTCTGACTTACACCGCCTTCAACGGTTGCAGCAAGAGCTCTTGCCTTGTTATGTCCGTTTATCAGTATGAGAACTTCTTTTGAATCCGTAACGGTTCCGACACCTACCGAAAGAGCCTGTGCAGGTACCTTCTCCGGGTCATTATCAAAAAATCTGCTGTTTACTATACGTGTGTCGGTAGTAAGATCCCTTACACCGGTGCGTGATGCGAGGCTTGTAAAGGGCTCGTTAAATGCAATATGTCCGTCAACTCCGATGCCGCCCATGAACAGATCGATGCCGCCGTAGGATGCGATCTTCGCTTCATAATCCGCACACTCCTTAACAGGATCGTCGGTCATGCCATTGAGAATGTTGATATTCTCAGGCTTCATGTCCACAAGATGATCGAAGAAATTGTCATGCATGAAATACCAATAGCTCTGGTCATGCTCATGAGGAAGTCCCAGATACTCGTCCATGTTGAAGGTCACAACATTTGCAAAGGACAGTTCGCCCGCCTTGTTCTGTCTGACAAGCTCTTTGTATACCCCTATGGGAGAGGAACCTGTGGGAAGTCCCAGAACAAACGGCCTGTCCTCATTGTGAGATTTGATCTTTGCAGCAATATAATCCGCTGCCCATTTGCACATCTTGTCATAGTTTTCCTGAATAACTACCCGCATGCTAATCCTCCGTGATGTTAAGAGTCTGTCAAGTTACAAAAAGGTATATCCAAATATGAAAATCCGCAATGAAGTACAAAAAACACCTGTTAAATTATATCTAATAACAGGTGTTATATGCAATGCTTTTGCCTATGATTTCCGCATAAACGGTCTGCCGGGTCAAAACCTTTACCTTTACTTGAAAATCTTCTTTACCAGGCCATTTTCTATAAAAACATAAGACAAAGCTCCGACGCTGAGGGTCAGTATCAGAAATACACACATGCCGGGATAGCTGTTTCTGTTTACGGCATCGGGAATTTTTTCCATAAAGATCAAAAGTACGATAAGCATGGGATAGTGCCACATAAATCCGTTAAAACATATCCCCGCTGCTGTTTTCCAGAACTTAAAGTTAAATAATCGCCTGACCCCGTCGGACAGGAACAGGATGATAAGCGAAGGATAAAAAACAAACACGAGGATGTATTCGATCCTTATGTCAAAGCACTCGGGCTTTACTATGTAGATCACCGAAAGGAAAGCTATGACCATAAATGAAAACACACTTTCTTTCAGTGAGATCTTCTTATCAAAGAAATAAGATGCAAGAAGTACACCCGCAAAAAACGAGATATATCCTCTGGCATTATAATGGCTCATAAAGGGACCATTGATATCATAGCTGTTGATCGAAAGTCCCCAAAAGATCATTATCACATAGAAATATCTGGAGGATGTATGAAGCTTTTTGCATATATATGTTCCGACCCAGAAGAATACAAAACATAGCAAAAGCACGGAAATATACCAGACAGGGTAATTGACATAAATGTTTTCCGCATAGACCCAGCCCTTCTGAAGCCCAGTGCAGGCAAGGATCAGCTCCCAGATTGATATTGTATTAAAGTACCACTCAAGTCTATGGAATATGGCGTAATAAATAAGGACGATGACCTGAAAGCCTATGGCACATATACACACCATCGGAACAAGTCTTTTAGCCTTATGAAGAAAAAATGATTTAAATGACATTCCGCCATGGATCTTTTTCACATACGGCCATACAAAAAAACCGGACAAAAGAAAGAACATCTCAACCATAAGCCCGAAATTAAATCTTCCGCCGTAAAAATTCAGACCGCCCTCGATCATTCCGCCAAGATACTGCTGGTAATGGTGACAGAATATAAAAACAGTGGCGACAACTTTTATAAAGTCCAGTGAGTATTTTCTTTGTTCCATTTGATATTTCGTTTCCTTTGCCTGCAAAATACTGGTCACCTGAAATCCCGGCTTTTTGAACCGGTATATACAACATACGCTGCATTCAGAATGCATCCGATGATCATCAGCGGAATAATGATATAATACTTTTCCTTAACCGAACCAATATATTTTCCGTATCCAATGGTCAGGGCAAATTCAAATGCAAGGAGCGAAAGGATATACCTGCGGTCACCTGCACACATCACAAGAAGGATGACAGAAACCGGAACCCATACGGCTCCCTGCAACAGAAAACCGTGTCCGAAGGATACAAATGAATCTCGGATACCAAGTCCCGTCAGAGGGCCAAGCAAAAACGTCAAAAGAGCACAGGCCGATATGGCAAATACAGGAATCATCATCTTTTGCAAGGTATAATCCCTAACCGCCTTCAGCCCCCCTGAAGCCATACCCGCATGATCCGGATCATCTGCCGAAAAATGTCCGAAGCACCCTTCCATCACCATAAAAATGATAACCGGAATAAAGATCAGATACGAAGGCATTATAGAAACAGACAGCGAAAACATAGTGCACGAAATCGCCATACAAGCCTTTCTTTTTTCTACCAGCCACTTTTTCAAAAACAGTACTCCTGCCCCGCAGAGGCACAGGCAGATCCCGTCTGCGCTTCCAAGGACAAGAGTATAAAAGACCGTCGCAGGAATTACAAGAAAAGCAATCGAAAAAATGCAGCGCTTTATGGACGGTCCCTTAGAAAACACAACGAATCCCCACAAAACCGAAGCTGCGGCCATGGCGATCACACCGAAGAGCTTTACGGCCGCATCACTGTCCATCCCACAAATCCCGCCTGCAGTTCCGACAGCCGCCATGCAGATCCTGTACATTGGAGTCCGGAGAAGCGCCAGATTGGCCTGAACATCTTCAAGTATCATCATCGGCTCAAATGAAAGGGCCTTATATCCGGAGAAGATAAAGATAATAAGTACCACTCCAAGCACAAGCCACATTCCGCACCTGTCGAAAAGCTCAAGCATCTTTATTTCTGACGGTTTGACTCGGGATACTCCGATGCATCCTTCATCCTCCGAGACATCCTTTATCATAAATACAGTAAGCGCGATCAGTACGAACATCATACCTATTGCCGTTTTTTCCTGCTCGGGGAACCTGTCCATGATCATAGGCTGATATACAGCCCAGCTGATCGTCAGCCACAGGAAGACTGAGGTCCAGGAACGCTTTGGTCTGAGTATTGCATATATAACTGCTATAAGCTCAGCTGCAGTGCTGTATCTTTCATGCATTGCAGGTAGAAAATATACCGGGAACAGAGATGACCACATTGCAACAGAGATCCAGGTTCTGTCGCTCAGATCCCTCCCTTTGAGCATCAGCATGCATAAAGAAAGGGCAAATCCCGCTGCCACCCATCCTATGACAGGGACATGGAACATCTCATAATCTGCAAAAGACCAGAAATAGCACCACAGATTCGGATAGTGCATATACATCTGGGGATAATCGGCAGTCTGTCCCATATATACCGTAACAGGCGCAAGAGGACCGTAGCCTGCAATAAAACCCGGGATATACATGATCTCTACCACCACCGGTATGATAAGTAAATTAATAAAAGAAACAGTTCTGCGCCGGTACAGATACAGGATCAGAAAGGGAAGGATAAAGACAGCCTGAAGCTTAAAAGCAAAGGCGGCTCCGAACAAAACAAATGAAAGAAAATGCCTGTCTTCAAAAAGAAGGTACAGAGCAAGGATCAGCAGGGATGAATAGATGCCGTCACACTGTCCCCAATATGCTCCGTTGATGACCAGGGCAGGATACAAAACAGTCAATCCGAATCCGCATACAAAAGCCGCTTTCTTCCTGTTTCCTTCATAAAAATGCGAAGCAAGAAGTCCTGCGCCGACGGATGCAGCGAACTCAAAAAAGACAGATACAGCCTTGATCTTGATATGCACGGCACCCGGAAAATAATGCAGGATCCACAGGATAAAAACATAAGGGATACCGTAATTTCCCGTATAGTTCCTAAGAACATCAATGCCCTGATGCGCAGGCAGCTCATTATACCACGGTATCAGGCACTCCTCCATATCACCGCTTATATGATCAAGTCCGGGGATTCGGACCGCAATACCGATCAGCCCCAGCAATATGGCCGCCGCAGCACAGATCAGTGATATTCTTTTTTCATTTTTTTCCTTTATGCCCATACATTCAGATATTACAGCAGAACAACCCTGTTATCAACAAACAGACAGATCATACTCATGTATCAAAACAGATCACACTCACATCTCATACAGGCTGCACGCACAAATAAGATGGCCTGCAATCTCACATAAAAATACAGTCTCATATAATAAGCTATCTATGATACAATTATAAATCATCACAGAATGCTTGAACTATCGTATACATGCCAACATCAATAAAAGAAAAACATAATAAGCTTTCCGATGACAAAAATGTCATCACGGCGATCCTGCTCTTTATCATCGGAGCGGCAGGGCTTGCGGTAAGGATCCCCGGACTTTCGCACATAGGCGGGGATATGACGGAGTGCCTGATACCGTGGTATAACGAGCTTCCCGCTCATCATGGCATAGGGGTGCTAAAGAATTATACCGGTAATTACGGCCTCCCATATGTCACCATACTCTGGCTTCTTCACTATATTCCCGGAGCAGCTCATATCAAGATCAAGGCAGTATCGATCCTGTTCGAATACCTTGCAGCATTTGCCATAGGGCTTCTTTCATCCCACTTTTTTGAAACCGGTAAAAAGCAGGCTGCATTTATCTGCGGATTTGCACTTGCCATCCTGTATCCTGTGCTTGTCATTAACGGTGCATACTGGGGACAATGCGACGGGATATATGCTTCATTTACTATCCTTTCGGTATATGCGCTTTTTAAAAACAAACAGTCCGCCGCATTCATACTTCTCGGATGTGCCATGGCATTCAAGCTTCAGACTGTCTTCATTCTACCGTTCATGATCCTTTTTCTTTTTTCGAGAAGATCCTTTAAACCGTTAAAATGCCTCCTTGCTCCGCTCACTGTGGAGATACTCTATATTCCGGCGATCATTGCGGGATACAGCCCTCTTTCCCCCATAACGATCTATCTGGGACAGACAGGCGATTACCCGCAGATGTATATGTACTATCCGGGACTGTGGGCATATTTCTGGAGATGGGCCGACTATGAGACTTTCCACATTCCCGTCATCGGATGGGTAGCGATCACCTATGCACTGCTGTTTATCATCCTTCTTGGATGCGGAAAAAAATTAAACGACAAGGACTGGACAGGAATAGCTCTTCTTACGATCATGACCGCAGTATATTTCCTTCCCTCGATACATGAAAGATACGGATTGCTTGCCGAGCTGATCGCAATAGTATATGCGATCGTTCATCCGAAAAGATCATGGATCTCTTTCTATATTCTCATAACCGTATGCATGACCATCTATCAGCCGGTTTTTACGGGGAGATGGCCGGAGCACGAATTATATGCCATGGGACTCGGACTCATACTGGCAGTTCTTACCGTATTTACCGCTAACGATATCCGCAAAGGGTTTTTATCCGGTGCAAACGATATGAAAAAATGCACCCTTTGGGAACTGCTTGAAAAATATATCCCATTTGCGGTAACGATAACAGTCTTTGCCATCACCGTGATCTCAAGAAAATACCTCATCAGGGCCTACACACCGGACTATCTGTCGGACCTGCTTGAAAACGGAAGCAATTATCATACTGCCCTTTATATGCTGTATATCCGCATATTGGATACGATCGCGGTTCGAAACGATAAAGACCTTTATTTCCTGTACAAGCTGTGCGCAATGTTTTTTGATCTTGCTGCCGCATGCATGTGGGGATTCATCACCGCAAAATACTTTAAACGGTCATCTTCACATTCAGGGCGGCATTACGATCATACCTTCACACTCTCATATTTATTGCTACCCACCACTGCATTTTATTCCTCTGTGGGTGGAAGACCGGATGGGGCGAGTCTTATCCTGACAGGGATCGGAATAATATTAAAAGGCTATCCCGTAATCTCCGGAATAGCCCTCGGACTTGCTGTTTCGATCACGCCTTCATATGCCATTCTGATAGCAGGCCTGATCGTCTGTGAGGCTATAAGCAAAAATCTCACTAAAAACCTCGCCGTAAAAGGCAGTGCAAAAACACCGGTCAAAAAGAACGTCAAGATGCTAAAAGTCCTGACCTTAGCTTTAGCAACCATCATTTTGTCAGGGCTACTCGGAGCATTCCTTCAGGGCAGCATTTCAAAGTACTATCTTGCTTTTGCTCAGTCCTTCCGCATATCAGGTTCTATCGTAATGCCTGTATGTTTTCTGCT
>CAMNAQ010000064.1 GCA_946531495.1 uncultured Lachnospiraceae bacterium
CAGGAGATAATTTTCCGGCGAAGGCACTTACAAGATCGTCGATCCCGCAATGGCAGACGGAGGCAATCTTTACGTAGGATTTGACAAAGCGTTCGCACTTGAGATGGGCGGTCTGTGCAAAGAGGCAGATATCGCTCTTCCCAATATATCGGAAGCTGCTTTAATGCTCGGAGAAGATTATCCCGGAGAAGATGCTCCCGAGGAAGTGATCAGGGATCTTCTTAAAAAGCTTGCCGAAAATGGTGTCCGCTTCCCTGTTATAACCGGCGCCACATTATCGGACGGATCATTCGGCTTCATAGGATTTGATTCGGCAAAAAATGAATTCATCAGCTACGGAATGGAAAAGGTTCCCACAAAATCTCACGGAACGGGCGATGTATATGCAAGTGCCTTTACCGGTGCGCTCGTAAGCGGAAAAAGCATATATGACTCTTTAGTCATTGCAGCAAAATATACAACCGCCAGCATACGCAACACATATAATGATCCCGAAAGAGTAGATTATGCGGTAAATTTTGAACTTGAGCTTCCCTATTACATGCAGCTTCTCGGAAAATAAAACCAAAAGGTCATCCGCATTTGCGGATGACCTTTTCCTTAATGTTCTGTTTCCTTTACTATCTTGACGATCCTGCTTGTTCCAAGTCTCGATGCACCTAGCTCCATGAACTTTTCCGCATCCTCAAGACTTGAGATCCCGCCTGCAGCTTTGATCTTAACGTCAGGACCCACATGCTGCGCAAAGAGCTTTACATCATCGAAGGTTGCTCCGCCCGATGCAAATCCGGTAGAGGTCTTGATATAATCAGCACCTGCTTCGGTTACGATCTCACACATTTTCACCTTTTCTTCATCGGTGAGCATGCATGTTTCTATGATAACCTTGAGAACCCTGTCACCGCATGCCTGCTTTATCAGGGATATCTCCTGTCTGACATAAGCATAGTCGCGTGCCTTGAGCTTTCCTATGTTGATCACCATATCTATCTCATCGGCACCTTTATCAATGGCATCGAAAGTCTCGAGAACCTTTACGGTCGTAGTCATATTACCGTTCGGAAAGCCTATGACCGTACAGATCTTCATCCTGTCTCCGACATACTGCCTGGCCTCCTTGACATAGCAGGGCGGAATGCAGACCGATGCCGTTTTATATTTTATCGCATCGTCGCAAAGAGCCTTTATGTCATCAAATGTAGCATCCTGATGCAAAAGTGTATGGTCGCAGGCTGACAGTATTTTTTCGATATCCATGCTCTTCCTCCTTAAATCACAAATCCCGTCCTCTTAACAAGGACGGGATTAATATATCATAAATCTCTCTTATCAGTCTATTACGTTCCTGACACCTATGATGTTGTTCATGAATCCTACCGAGTTGACCTCAAGGCCTCTTCTGGGATTTGATTCATGTACGATCTGGCCGTTGCCTATGTAGAGAGCGACATGCGAGCATCCGCCGTAACCGTAACAGATAATGTCACCGGGCTGTGCCTCTGCAAGAGTTACGGGACGTCCTGCGGATGCGTACTGTCCGGATGGAGTTCTTGCAATGCTGTATCCGAAATCCCTGAAGACATAACAGGTAAATCCGGAGCAGTCGGTTCCTGCAAGAGTCTGTCCTCCAAGTATATAAGGATTACCGACGAACTGAAGACCATAATTGACTATAGCCATTCTGAGTTCCGATGTGCTTGAATAATCGGTGCTGAGATTTGTAACTATATTAAGTATCTCAGGTGGTGTGGTGGTATATGCTACGGTGCCGTTGGGATTTGATGTGGTCGCACGTAGATTTCTTTCTCTTTCCGCTGCTTCCTCAGCATGGATCTCTTCAAGAGACCTGGCTGTTCTGTACTCTTCGGTAATGGTTATATAATCGGATGATACATAACCTACTTTATCCTCTGCATATTCGATCTTGATCCAGGTCATTCCGTCATCTTCTTCGTCAAGATCGGCTTCGCTCTCCCTTGCTGCAAGATAAACCCTGGGATCAACGCCGTTCTCCATAACGACCTGGTATTTTTCGCCCCTTGTTATATATGTAAGGCAAGCGGAATCAATGGAAGCTTCCTGTCTTACATTGAGCTGGCTTACGAGAACCTCCGCATAATATTCGGTATAATCCTCAAGCCTGTTATATGCCTCGATACCTGACACGACAAAATCGGAAAGAACATATCCCTCTACAGAACCGCTGCGAAGATGCATCCAACGGTCATTATCGTCACCTGGATCCGCATCGCCTTCTATGGACTCATCCTCTTCTTCGATTATGGATCCGACGCTTCCGTTGTACATCCTTCCCACGATACTGTATTCGGTGCCGGGACCCGATCTGACATTGCAATACGCAGGATCCGACTCAAATAAGGCAATTGAAAGATTAAGATATTCTTCCTCGATAACCTCTGAAGGATCCGTGATCTGGGCGGTCAGGGTCCTTGCGGGTACAGATACCGAAACTGTTTCGGAAAGAGTTGCGCTTGAAGTATTAAGCTCCCTCGTTGCGCCTCCGGATACAAGTCCGGCAGCCTTTGCATTAACGGGAATAAGCACAGCCAATGCTGTGCCTGCCAGAAGAACCGATGCATTTATAAGTTTATTCTTTAAATTCATGGTTTCTGATTTGTTTTACACGAGTAAATCCTATTATAAAGGATTTTTTTCATTTTGCAACATTTTTGTAACATTTTCGAAACATCCCTTAATAACTCGCCGAAAAGACTTAACAAAGTTGCGTTTAAACCGCGTAAATGTTATATTTTTGAGGTTGCAGGGGTGCCATGATCTATGACGGCACCTGTTTATGGAGGAAAAAATGACATCTTACGGGATGAAAGAATATCTTAAGAAGAAGCGCCGCAAAAGGATACTTTTTGTAAGCGGCTTTCTTGCATTGCTCACGCTGCTTCTTGTGGTCGGTTATGTATTCCTGATCAGACCGGTATTTGCGGATGAAAGACAGGTAGCAGAAGCGGAAAACCCGGTGAACGAAACAGAGCCTGAAGTTTCGGATCCGATGGCCGGAGAAGAAATAAAGCTGCCCGAGCCGGAACCCGAGCCCGAAGAGGAGCCCTTTGACGAGTTCGACATTCATATAATGATGGTCGGGGACGATCTTCTTCATATGGGCCTTGTCAATCAGGGACAGCAGGCAGACGGAACACGCAATTACGATTTTCTTTTCAAGGATATCCTCGAATTCATAGATGCTGCGGACATCGCTATCATCAACCAGGAATCTCCCATAGGAGGTAACGACAGGGGCTTCAGCGGATATCCGGCCTTTAACTCACCTACCGAAGCCGCAGACGCCATAGTAAAAGCGGGGTTCGATGTTGTTCTTACCGCAACCAACCACAGCTACGATCAGGGCCTGAACGGACTTATCTATTTTCATGATTATTTCAAAAACAATTACCCCGAGATAAGCGTTGTCGGAACCCACAGCGATCTATCCGAGGATTCGAGGCTTGAGCATTCCCCTTCATACTGGCTGGATAAATACGGTGTCAGCCAGAACAACCGTCCGAGATTCGACGACCTTGAGCTTGAGCCGGTTGATATGTACAACACCTCCGCATTTGTCATCAGAGAGGTAAACGGTGTCAAGATCTCCATCCTCAATTACACTTATTCCCATAACTGGGCTACCTGGGCAAACGGACTTGACGGATATCTCAACAGACTTTGCTACTATGATCCCTCCAGCAGAACTATTGATTTCGATACGATTAATCCCGAAGTCATCGAGGATATAAAGCTTGCAAGACAGGTTTCCGATATCGTGATCGTATGTCCGCACTGGGGATATGAATATTCATTCGAGCCCTGTGCATACCAGAAGGACTTTGCGCGTCAGATGATCGATGCCGGAGCGGATGTGATAATCGGGGCTCACCCTCATATCGTAGAGCCCGTGGAATACATAACCACTCCTTCCGGCAATTCCGGATTGTGCTATTATTCCCTCGGGAATTTCATTCACTGCCAGGTGCCAAACTACACAAGCTTCGAGGGCATGGCCTGGGTGACCGTTCATGTTGATAAGGACGGAGCTCATGTAGACCTTGATACCAGCGGTGCCCTTCCTCTTGTGGAATATCAGACTTACGGACCTCTTGTGATCCAAGGTGTATATCCCCTCGAGGATTTCACAGCCGAGATGGCGGCAAACCACGCAAGCAACTACCGCGGCGGCGGCACCATGAACCTCGAAACCCTGAACCAGTGGAACAACAACCTCTTCGGACAGTACTCCCTGACCAAAGAGGATATCCTGGGATCATCCGGGGCCACAGGTTCCGCAGATTCTGCAGATTCCGCGGGCTCCGATGCTGCGGGCACCGAAGCCGTTACCCCCTGACCTCAAGATGCAACTCCCCTCTTAATGCAAATATAGAAGACCTCCTGTACGAGACAGGAGGTCTTTTGCTTACTCATATATCATTTTTCAAGATATTCTATGGCAGCTTCAAGCTGGTTATCATATCCGTCCTCGAGATATCTGTCATAATCGAATTCCAGCTCTATATCAGGTTCTATACCGATACCGTCTATTGCGGTTCCGTTTGGTGTAAGGTATTCCTCGGTAGTGAATTTTATTCCCGAAGCATCGCTGAGATAAAAGAAATCCTGAACTACTCCCTTTCCGTAGGTTGTGGTTCCGAGGGTGATGGCCATTCCGTTATCACGGAGCGCTCCGGTAACTATCTCCGAAGCACTGGCTGTATATCCGTCGGTAAGTATGACTATCCTTCCGCCAAACTCACTGTTTCCGTCGCATGTATAGCTTTCGGTCTCTCCGGTTGCAGTCCTTGTTGAAACTATCGTTCCCTTGCACATTATCTGTCTGGTGATGTTCAGAGCCGCCCTGAGAAGTCCGCCCGTGTTGGTTCTCAGATCGATGATCATGTCCTCCATTCCCTGCTCCTTCAGATCGGCAAGGGCATCGGCAAACTGATCAACGACTATTTCATCGAAATCCTTTATCCAGATATATCCGGTCGTATCCGAAACCATACGATAATCAACTTCTATCTTCTGAAGTGTCTGTCTGGTCGCAGACAGGGTGAGAGTCTCATCGGTAGATTCCCTGTATACCGTAACGCTTACCGTAGTTCCAAGTTCGCCGCGGATCTTCTCTGCTACATCGTACCTGTCAAGTCCCTCAACGTTTTCTCCGTCAACAGCCTTGATCACATCGCCGGCAAGGAATCCGGCTCTTTCCGCCGGGCTGTCCTCATAGGTTCCGCTGACATATACATCACCCTCAAGAGTCTGCTTGATAAGCATTCCTATTCCGCAGAAATTGCCTTCATAATCGGTAAAAAGATCGGCAAGCTCATCCGGATTGTAATATGCCGCATACTTGTCACCGGTCCCCTCCATAAGTCCATCCAGCATGCCTTCCCTTATTGCATCCGGATCATATTCATAAAGGGAATACCTTTCAAGATAGTAGGCAATGGATTCAGCTTTTGCTATCAGTTCGCTGTCTGCCAGACCTCCCCTTCCGGAGATATAGAGAACCCTGCTCAGCATCAGGATAAGAACAAGTCCTGTGCACAAAAAGAGCATTACAAACATTCCGAATGCAAAACCCTTGGCAAAAAGATGCTTCTTTTTTCTTTTGCCCGCCCCGGTCGCATTCATCTGTCCGGGCTCATTCGCCTCTTTACTTATGAGAGCAGCCTCCCCTCCGGAAGACTGCTCTTTTTCTTTTAAGCTATCCTGTTCATTCATAACTGCACTCTTACTTTATTTTCCGAGATACGGCCACGGTGATGTATATTCTCCGTTAAGTCTTACACCGAAATGCAGGTGGTTACCGGTGGATATTCCGGTGGAGCCGACATGAGCAATGGTCTGTCCCATAACAACGAACTCACCCTTTGATACGCAAAGAGAGGAACAATGCTCATAGATCGTGTACAACCCGCCGCCATGATCGATCATGACATAGTTGCCCATCGCTCCCGTGTAACCGGCTGCAGCAACCTCTCCGTCATATGCCGCATAGATATCGGTGCCGTAATTGGCTGCAAAATCTATTCCCCTGTGGAAGGTGCTGGCTCCGGCAGTCGGAGCATTTCTGTAGCCGAAATCAGATGATACATACTTATATGAAGCGAGCGGGAAAAGGAACTGACCGCCGTCATATCTGAGGTTATTGGCAGAAGCAAGACGTCTTCTTTCATCCTCTATCGCCTTCAGTGCCGCTTCGATCTCTGCTTCTCTCTGTTCGATCTGGGCCTGATAAGCTGCTATATCTGCTGCGGTGGCGTTAATCTGAAGCTGGTAATTACTGATCTCATTATTTTTCTCGTTAATGAGAGCTTCCTGATTGGCCTCTTCCTCCTCGGCAGCAACCTTTGCTTCATCAAGTATCTCCTTCTGAAGATCCAGCTGCTCCTTGCAAAGGGTTATATATTCGACATTCGCTTTATATTCTTCCCAGACGCTTCTGTCGTACTGGACAACTCTTTCGATATAATTGGCACTGTTGAGAAGATCACTGATGCTTCTGGATGAAAGGAGCATATCGATCATGCTCTTATCACCCTGCTCATACATCAGTCTCATGCGGACTATCATCGCATCATGCTGGGTAGCTTCATATTCCTCGGCAAGAGCAAGCTCCGCTTCTGTCTGTGAAATCTCGAATTCCTTGGCAAGGATCTGACCGTTCAGCTCAGCGATGTTATTCTGCATGGTTTCGAGCTGCGCATCAAGCTCCGTGACGTAGGAGTTCAGATCGGATTTAAGTTCCTCAAGCCTTCTCTGGCTTGCATTAAGATCCGTTACACGTCCTGCAAGTGCTTCTCTTTCGGCAGTTGCAGCCTGTATCTCGCGCTGCTTTTCCTCAATGAGGGCATTTGTATAAGTTATGGCTCTTACCGGCCGGCTGTTTCGTATGCATGCCGAAGATACGATCACCGCTGCAACCGATGCAAGTGCGATTATTCTTTTTACCTTTTTTATATTGATCTTCATGTATTTTTTCTGATGTATCCCACGCAAAAAGCAGATACGGGGCCGATCATATTCAGACCTTAAGGTACTTGCGGACAGTGATATAGCTTCCGAGAAGTCCCATGCCCACGCCTATTCCGACGGATATCGGGATCAGCACATTAAACACTTCCTGAAGTGTAAGGAAGCTGAGCATTGAGCTGAGCATCTGGAATCTGGTAGTGATAAGTGTAAGGACATAATCATATAAATGGTAGATCAGATAGAGAGGAACCAGTGATCCCACAAGACCTATCATGATACCCTCAAGTACGAAAGGAGCCCTGACGAAAAAGTCCGTGGCACCGATATATTTCATGATGCCTATCTCCTCGGATCGTACCGAAATACCGACACGTACCGTGTTGCTTATAAGGAATATACTTACCGCAAGAAGGATCAGGATTATCGCTCCGGATACATATACGAGCATCAGATTAAATCCGTTCAGAGTTGATGCGGTAAACTCGGAATATCTTACAAGTCTGACCTCAGGCCTTGACTGAAGCCATGTGACAAGCTGGTCCTGAAGAGAGACGCTGGTTAAGAACACCTCATAATTGTGTTCACCCTTCAGAGGATTCTCGGGAAAGCCCTGCTGATAATCTTCTCCGAAATATGTGGGACCAAAGGATGCCCATATCTCCTCATCGGAATTGTAATCAATCTCCCTGACTTCAGGTCTTTGAAGAAGCTCCTGTCCAAAGGCCTCGACCTGGGCATCGGAAACATCCTCATTGAAAAATACCGTTACGGAAACGCCTTCCTCGACGGTGTAAAGAATGTGCTGCATATTCGCAACTATGGAATAGAACATTCCGAGCAGGAACAGACATGCGCTGATCGTTGCCACGGACGCAAGGGAATACCATCCGTTCTTGAACATGTTACGGATGCCCTGCCATAAAGTATACAGAAAGGTTCTAATCTTCATTTACGTACTCCCCTTCCTGCTCATCGCTTATTATCTCGCCCAGCTTCATGGCTACAACTCTCTTTTTCATGGAGTTGACTATGGTGGGGCTGTGAGTTACGACCACTACCGTCGTACCCTGTTCATTGATCTCCGCAAGAAGATCCATGATATCCCATGAATTATTGGGATCTAGATTACCGGTGGGCTCATCTGCAAGAAGAATTGCCGGTTTGTTCACAAGAGCTCTTGCAAGAGCGACTCTCTGCTGCTCGCCTCCCGAAAGCTTCCTGACATTTGCCTTATATTTTCCGGCAAGGCCTACCATCGCAAGAATGCTGGGAACATTGCGCTTCATCTCTCTTGAGGGAACCTCGATTATGCGCTGTGCAAAAGCGACATTCTCATATACATTCCTGTCCTTGAGCAGCCTGAAATCCTGGAACACCACGCCGAGATTCCTTCTGAACTTCGGGATCTGCGAATGACGAAGCTTACGGGTATTTTGTCCCGATACGTAAACATCTCCGCCTGTGGGAACGATCTCTCTTAAAAGGAGCTTGATCAGGGTCGATTTTCCGGATCCGCTGTCTCCTACTATAAATACGAACTCGCCCTTGTCTATACGAAGAGTAACATTTTTAACGGCAGGATTTCCCTTTTCGGGATAATTCATACTTACATCATCAAGAAAGATGATGCCATTTTCTTCAATGAACTCTTCACGGGCAGCTTTTATCTTTTCTCTTCTGGTCATGAAACTATTCCTTAAAATTCGTTTTTCTTCATGTATTTCATATACTTGACTACCATAAGCGCGATCTTGAAGGTTATGGCATCATCGAAAACCCTCAGGTCAAGGCCTGTGGTCTTCTGGATCTTGTCAAGTCTGTATACGAGCGTGTTTCTGTGTATGAACAGCTGTCTCGATGTCTCCGATACATTCAGCGAATTCTCGAAGAACTTGTCAATGGTGGGAAGAATCTCATCATCAAAATCATCGATGTCCTTGCCGTCAAAGATCTCCTTGATAAAGAGCCTGCAAAGAGGGATGGGAAGCTGATATATAAGTCTTCCGATGCCGAGTCCGCTGTATGAAACAACCTCTCTTTCCTCGAAGAATATTCTTCCCACATCGGCAGCCATTCTTGCCTCCTTGTATGAACGGCTGACCTCCTTGATCTCTGATGCGATGCTTCCGTATGCGATCTTAATACCGACCGCGCCTGCCTCGGCAAGTGCATCCCTGAGTCCGGAAGTCGTCTCCTCAATCTCCTGCTCCTGCATATCGGGTCTTGCCATAGGCTGCTCAAGTTCCATAACGACAACCACGTCGGTTTCGTCAACCGCAGTAACAAAATCTCTGGGGCGTGATGAGCAGAAGTTCCTTACTGTCTCAAGAATATTGATATCCTTGGTATTGGAGCTCTCAGTCAGTATGACCACTCTCGGAATATCATTAGCGATGTGAAGTTTCTTGGCTCTGCTGTAGATATCGACAAGAAGGAGATTATCCAGCAAAAGGTTTTTAAAGAAATTATCCTTGTCAAATCTCTCCCTGTAAGCAACCGACAGACTCTGAACCTGAAATGCGGCCATTTTTCCGAGAGTATATACATCCTCTCCCGCACCTGCAACCGCAAGGACATATTCAACAGACTGATCGTCATAGATCTTGAAATACTGATTGCCCTTGATTTCCTGGGAGTCGGCTCCGGACACGGCAAATTCACCTGCATCTTTGGAGATGCCGGGAATATCACCGGTAGAAACCACTGTTCTTCCCTCCGGATCGGTTATCGCAAGATCAACTCTGGCGATCGCCTTTAGTCCATCCAATGTTGCCTGAAGTATCTGGTTTGAGATCATAACTTACCCCGCATAAATTACTTATAGAGTTAAGCAGTAAACGCACCGTCACGATATGCAATCTTTACATACGAAAACTGCAGATTATGTAAAACCCCAACAAATAATAACACAAAAATGCACAAGAAAACAATATTTATCTTGTAAAAAATTGGCAAAAAATAACACTCCGGCATAACCGGAGTGTCATCATATGCATTTTTACATTATACGGACATGTCAAAATTGCTTCCGACTGCAGGATTTACGCTTCTTTCCATTGCAGCCGAGTCAAGCAGCTCCACAACACCCTGCCCCATATCCCTGCCGGTATCGATTGCCTTGGCAAGAATTGCCGTACTGATATCGTTCATCGTAACAGCCTGTTTGAAGCCGGTCGCCATATTCACAAGACCCATATCCATAAATACTCCCCGGGAGAAAAATCGTTCCCTTACTTACTGATATCATAACACGCCCAAAGTGCCAAAACAATCACTATATATAGTATGGGCTGCTTCAGTTCCTTAGAGATATCATACCGTCCCCTATAGTGATCCTGTCTTCCTTCAGAAGCTTACCCACGGCACGCTTGAACTCATTTTTGCTCATTCCGGTGCGTTCCTTTATAAGCTCCGGATCGCTCCTGTCATAAAAATCGAGCTTTCCGCCGGCATCTTCCAGCATTTTAAGGATACTGTCAGCATCTTCGTTCCTCTGAACATATCCCTTATCGCGGACCGCAAGCTGGAGCCTTCCGTCATCCATAACCTTGGCAACTCTTGCGGTGACCTTCTGCCCCGGAACCAGTTTTTCGGCAGAACCGAACATTTCCTTTCTGGGGATAAGAGCCGAATATTTATCATCAACCGCAACAAACGCCCCAAAATTTTCGCTTATAAGATACAGTGTTCCGACAACCGTGTCATCTTTTTTGTACGGCGATCTGTCTTCAAGGCTCTTATATACATCCATCTTTGCACAGAGTCTGTCGGATTTATCCGCGTACATGGTCACCAGGACCTCATCGCCCTCTTTTACCCTGTAGGTTTGCTGGGCATATGGAAGGAACAGATCCTTCTCAAGCCCCCATGAGAGAAATGCACCGATCTTCGTAACCTGTGCAACCTTAAGGCGGGCAAGCGAGCCTATTGTCAATGCCGGTTCGGAAAGAGTGGCTATCTGCCTGTCCTCAGAGTCACGATATATGAACACCTCAAGCCTGCTTCCGATAACAGTTCCTTCGGGAACCCTTGATCCCGGAAGCAGAACCCTTTCCTCTGCAGTATCTCCGGAGCCTTCCTCTGCAAGAAAAACTCCAAACTCAACTTTTTTTACAACCGTTAATTCCTGTTTGTATCCTGTTCTGATCATTTGAACTCCATTATCGCATACGGTGCGCCTTCACTGTTTTCCAGCGAAACAATATATCCGCCGTCCTGAGGCTCTACCACTCTCGGCATGATCTTATCACCCAAAAATGCCTGAGCCAGATACATTGCCCTGAATCCCTTTATCTGCATTCCTTCGGGAAGGTATGCAGCTGCTATCTGAACATATTTGCCATTGTTGACATGATGATTGGCATCAAGATGTATGGGTTCTATGATCACCGGATCCATGGCATTTCCCCCGGCCGGCACATCAATCTTGCGAACGATCTTTCCCATGGGAAGGGCTTCCTCGGTCTTATATCTGGAAGTCATATCCTCATTCATCTTGACCGGCCTGTAGTCCGTAGTGCTGAGAAGCGACCAGATAGAATAGCATCTGACAATGATGTCATTACCGGATCTGATCCCGAAGCATCTCTTTCCCAAAAATCCTTTAAAGTCTACAGGGTAGGTGAATACACTGACATTTTCACACAAAGTAGGCAGTCTGTCTATCTCTACCTGCCAGCTGTTAAGCACCCAGAAAAAACCATGCTCCCTGCAATAATCAACCCCTATCCCCAGATCCTCGGACTGAAAAGTCGAGCAATCCTGAAACAGATCGATCAGTCCGGCGATGGTGAGATTTTTTTTCTCATCCACGCGGCTGTAACCTATCCGGACACCGTATTCATACATACCAAACCTCCAAATGTCCTTACGAGAATCTTACAGTCAGTACAATACCAAGCTGAAGAACGGTGGTAACGGCAAAGAACATAAAATAGCTCATGCCGACCCGGCTGAAAAACATCCTGTGAGGCTTCATGTTAGGTTCACTGTTCATGTACTGTCCTTACGTGTATTTATGGGTAAAGAAAAAGCCGGGGAAATGTCCTCGGCTTTTCCAGCAGGGCTACAAGGACTCGAACCTTGAAAATGACGGAATCAGAATCCGCTGCCTTACCATTTGGCTATAGCCCTAT
>CAMNAQ010000065.1 GCA_946531495.1 uncultured Lachnospiraceae bacterium
TGGATGGCAAGTATGCTTTCTACATGAACGGAACCTGGAACTGCGCTGACTTCGCAGCTAACGAAGCATTCTTCCCCAAGGTAAAGGTTGCTGAGTTCCCTGTAATCAACGCTGACAAGGCACAGCTTGGACAGCTTATCGGCGGACCTTCCGATACTCTTGCAGTTGCTGCTTCTTCAGCTCATCCTGAGGTTGCTGCTGAGTACTGCTTCGAGCTTGGAAAGCTCATCTGCCATTATGGCTATCTTGACGGATGCGGACTTCCTGCATGGACTCCTTACGGAGATACTTCTTCTGTAAACGCCCTTACTCAGGAAGTTGCAAAGATCTGCGGAAACGCTACCGGATACGTTCTCTTCGGTGATACCGCTATGAACGCTGACGATGCAAGAACCTACCTTGACTATGTAGCAATGGTTTACGGCTGCGAAGTTAACGGACAGGAATTCATCGATGGCCTTGCCAACGATATCAGATAAAATCGTTTCTGACATTATCTAATTATTGCGTGTATACTACGTGCGGCCTTTACGCCTTAGCAAATAACCCCCTCGCGCCAGCGGAGGCCGCACGTATATACTATATTTTCCCCGTATTAAAAGTTAATGTTATGAAGAACCGGTTCTGCAGGAAAAAGTGCTCATACATAGCCTTAAACAGGCGCAGCGGAAATCCTTCATGACGTTTACTATATGACTCGCCCGGGAGGCGGTTTTTTTATGAAAAAGAAAGACGTAATAAACTATATAAATGTAATCCTGTTTTTGCTGCCTGCATTGGCACTTTTTATTTTCATACTTATTGCGCCAATCATTAAATCTACCTATTACAGTCTTTTCGACTGGAACGGCATGTCTGATATGACATTTCTCGGCCTCGCTAATTACAAGGAATTATTCACCAGCAAAGCCATAGGATTCTGGAAGGCACTCGAAAATGCATGCCTTCTTGCGGTTTTGTCGGTTTTCATACAGCTCCCTATTTCACTTGGATTTGCTCTTGTACTCGGAAGAGGAATCAAGGGAGAAAGACCTTTCCTTTCAATCTACTTCATGCCCGTTCTTATCTCGACTGTAGTAATCGGTCAACTTTGGCTGAAGATCTACAATCCCGATTACGGTCTTCTTACGGTTGCTCTTCAAAAGCTTGGATTCGGAGATCTTTGCAAGCCCTGGCTGGGTGATGAGAGAACTGCTCTCATGTGCGTATTCATCCCCACTCTGTGGCAGTATGTAGGCTACCATATGCTCCTTCTCTATGCAGGAGTCAAGGGCGTATCCCCTGATATCAGAGAGGCAGCCAGAATCGACGGAGCTAATGAGAGCCAGGTTAACAGATATATCGTTATTCCTTCGATCAAGCCCATCATCAAGGTCAGCGTTATCTTCGCAGTAACCGGTTCACTCAAGTCATATGACCTTATCTATGTCCTGACCCCTAACGGAGGCCCCAAGCATTCGACCGAGGTTCCTTCACTGCGTCTGTTCGAAATGCTGATCGCCAGAAACCGTTACGGAATGGGATCTGCAATAGCTGTCGTTATGATCATTTTGTGTTTTGCATTTGCGGTATTGATTTCCCAGGCATTTAAGGAGAGGGATATTTATGGAAAGTGATGTTAGAAGAGAACACGCCGTCGAGAAAGTCGGTGCAAGAAAAATCATAATTTATGTTATATTAGTTCTGTGGGCATTACTGAATCTGTTCCCTGTATACTGGATGTTCACTTTCTCCCTTAAGTCCAACGAGGAGATCTTCGGTAAAAACCTTATCGGACTTCCCTGGGAGTGGAGATGGAGCAACTATGTATCCGCATGGCACACCGGTAATATGCCACTGTATTTCTTCAACTCGGTCGTTGTTTCAGTCAGTGCTATAGCACTGGTCATCATTGCTTCTATGATGGCAACCTATGCAATGACGAGGCTTACATGGAGATGGAGCTCGCAGGTCAATGCGTTCTTCATGCTCGGACTTACAATTCCCATCCATGCTTCGATAGTTCCCGTATATGTAACACTTAAGAACATGGGACTTACCAATACCTACTTTGCACTGATCTTCCCTTATGCGGCATTTTCACTTGCCATGGGAATACTCATCTGCACCGGATTTATGGTTGAGATCCCCAAGGAACTTGATGAGGCTGCAAGGATAGACGGATGCGGTCCCTGGAAGACATTCGGAGTTGTTATCCTCCCTCTTATGAAGCCCGCAGTTGCAACGATCAGCATTTATTCCTTCCTTCAGTGCTGGAACGAGTTGATGTTTGCAAATATATTCAATAGTGACGGTAAGTACAGAACTCTCCCTGTAGGAGTACAGCAGTTGTCGGGACAGTATACCACAGAGTGGGGCCCCATAGGTGCTGCTCTTGTTATCGCAACATTCCCCATGCTGATCGTTTACATCTTTATGAGCAAGAGGATCCAGGAAAGCTTCGTTGTAGGTGCCGTCAAGGGTTAAAAGGCGGTATTTGTCCGATGCGAAGAGGCTCTCTCACAAGAAGGCTTCGTCTGATACTTGTCAGCGTTGTCGTTGTAATGACCATAGCTTTCCTTGTTTCCACTTTCCTTATGGTCAGGAAAGAGGAGACGGATTCTGCGGTCAGAGAAGCGGAGCTCAAGCTTACCGGTTTGTCAGGAAGCATCTCATCTTCCATCGAGAGTTATCTGGAACTGTCCAGACTTATCATGATGGACAAAGATCTTGCGGTCTTTCTCAGAGCGGGCGATGACAGAGAGATCCCCGGACTTACAAATGATGCAAAATATGGCATTCAGGCAATCCTGAATGTTACAAGCGGCGTTGAATCCGTCTATGTTTTCAGAAGAGACGGAAGATATACCTGTACCAAGGGAAGCGTATTCCTTCTTGACGGTCCTCTTTATTCCGAAGAGTACTGGCCTGAAGAGGTGCTTGCCCAGAGGGGCAGGGCAATCGAATATGTAAACGGAAGCGGCACGCTCAGGAAGATAAACGGAAGTCCATTTATCTCCATAGAGCGTGCCGTTTATGATCTCAATTCCCAGCAGCTGACAGGCTATCTTATGATGCTTATATCGGGTTCTGTCATCGATCAGACCGTTTCATCTTATTCGGGAAGTGATCTTTGTGTCGTGGGACTCGACGGAACATACGTATCAGGCAATCAGGATATTGTGGACTATTATGAGCGCTCGATGGCTTTCCACGGAGTGACGCATATAACATCCGAGTATCAGGGAAAAAGAGTTCTTATATCCGCTTCAAGGATCGAAGGCGAGCCCCTTGTCGTAATGAGCCTCATAAGTCTCGATAATATGTCCATTCCGGGCAGGACGGTCGGAATACTGGTGTTCCTTATGGCTGTGATGTTCATTATCCTTGCGGTCATAGGAAGATTTGTATCCCATAATATCACAGCGCCTGTGTATAAGCTCTCAAAGGCAATGGAGGTAGGAGAGGGCGGCGAGCTCAAACCCATAGACTTCCACATGCCGAATAATGAGATCGGAAATCTCAAGGATTCATATAATGCCATGGTAAGCAGGATAGGAGAGCTGATAGATGAGCTGCTTGCCAAGGAGCAGTCCATACAGAGAGCTGAGATGAGAGTGCTTCAGGAGCAGATAAAGCCGCATTTTTTGTATAACTCCATCGGTACCATCTCTGCACTTGCGCTTGAGAACGGATCCGAAGAGGTCAGCTCTGCGCTTGAGACTATGGGAAGATTTTACAGGAATTTCCTCAGCAAGGGCGACAGGGAGATATCCCTTGAGAAGGAAGTTACCATTGTAAAGGATTACCTTGCGCTGCAAAAGCTTCGCTACGGTGATATCATTCAGGATGAATATGATATCGAAGATGAGGCAAAAAGCTGTATAGTACCCAAGCTAACTCTTCAGCCCCTTGTTGAAAACTGCATTTATCACGGCATCAGGCCCAAGGGTGAACCCGGAGTGATAAAGGTCACCTGCAAGCTGAAGGACGGCATGATGCATCTTTCGGTATATGACACAGGCGTCGGAATGAGCAGCGAAATGATAGAAAAGCTGATGAACCGTGACAGAAGGGCATCCGGAGATGAAGCAAGCTTCGGACTGTGGGGGACGATCGAGAGAGTACGCTATTATTCCCATATGGATGATGTTGTCAGGATCACCAGCGAAGAGGGTGAATTCACCTGCATAGAACTGATCCTTCCTGCTTCAAAATGTATCGGATCACCGGAGGTAAAACCGAATGTACAAGGTCATGATAATAGACGATGAGGCTTCCGCAAGGAAACTCATGCACAATTCAATAGACTGGGGAAGCATGGATATGGAGGTTGCCGGTGAGGCGGCAAGCGGGATAGAGGCGATAAATACCATAGATGATATAAAGCCGGATCTTGCTTTTGTCGATATATCCATGCCCTTCATGAACGGGATCGAATTTGCGGAGCTTGCCAGCAAGAGATATCCGAATCTCATAATGATCATCATGACGGCTCACGATAAATTCGAATATGCAAGAAAGTGTGTAAGCCTCCAGATCTTCGATTATATGCTTAAGCCTATGGTACGCTCTGAGGTCATGGAAGTGCTGAAAAGAGCCAGGGAGCGCCTTGATGAAACGGGGCCGATCTCCTGGGGCGACGGTTCCGAGGCAGTTTCGGAGCAGCGGAGCACAACCGAGGCGGTAATGAAATATATCGAGGAAAACTACACCGATTCAACGCTCAATCTTACATCAGTGGCTCAGGCTTTTGGCTTCAGCTCCTCTTACCTGAGCAGGAAATTCAAGTCCGAAACAGGAAAGGGCTTCGCACAGTATCTTACGGAATGCAGGATGGAAAATGCCATGAGACTTGCCGGCCCCGATATGAAGATGTTCAATGTGTCGGCGAAGGTAGGAATCCCTGATCCCAACTATTTCGGAAGATGCTTTAAGAAATACACAGGGAAGAGCTATTCCGAGTATGCGGCTTTAGTAACAAGGGAATAACAAAAAGATTTAACCTCCTTGCGCACGCGGGGAGGTTTTATGTTATAATTGCACAGATTATGTGTATTCTCAGTACGTAAAGAGAATTATGGACTGTTTTGAACCGTAAGGAAAAGAAAGGTTTATTGCTATGGAGAATATGATTGAAATCCGCTGGCACGGAAGAGGCGGACAGGGTGCAAAGACTGCAAGCCAGCTTCTTGCGGATGCTGCATTTATGTCCGGCAAGTTTGTCCAGTCCTTCCCCGAATACGGCCCCGAAAGATCCGGAGCTCCAATCACCGCTTATAACAGGATCTCGGATGAAAGATGTTCCGTTCACTCCAATATCTATGATCCCGATTACGTCGCAGTTGTAGACGAAACGCTTCTTGAAAGTGTCGATGTTACTGCGGGGCTGAGTGAAAACGGTGCTATCATCATCAATTCTTCCAAGGATCCCGAAGAGCTTAAGCCTCTTCTCAAGGGATATAAGGGAAGAGTATGCACTATAGATGCAAGAGCCATATCCATAGCTTACCTCGGAAAATATTTCCCCAACACACCAATGCTCGCTGCAGTGGTGGAGGTCAGCGGATGCGTTGACAGAGAACAGTTCCTCAAGGACATGGAAAGCTCCTACAGACATAAATTTGCCAAAAAGCCACAGCTTGTGGAAGGCAATCTGCAGTGCCTCAGGGCCGCTATGAAGGAAGTGAGAGGTTGATATGGGATTAAAAGCTGAAGAGATCAATGAACATATTGTCTGGCAGGATCTTACAACAGGGTGCGAGATCTATGAGCCCGGCACCAGCAGACTTACCAAAACCGGTGAATGGAGATCCAGGACTCCTGAATGGATCAAGGAAAAGTGCAAGCAGTGCCTTCTGTGCGCACCATTTTGTCCCGATGCATCCATCCCCGTTTCTGACGGAAAAAGAGATGAATTTGATTATGAACACTGCAAGGGTTGCGGAATATGCATAAAGGCCTGCCCGTTCCAGGCAATCCGCTGGAAGGAGGAAGGCTGATGAGTATCAGAGAAAGACTGTCGGGAAATGAAGCTATTGCTACGGCAATGAGACAGATCAATCCCGATGTATTCGCAATGTTTCCCATAACCCCTTCCACAGAGATCCCTCAGTATTTTGCACAGTATGTGGCTGACGGTAAGGTTGACACCGAATTTATCTGTGTTGAGAGTGAGCATTCTTCGCTTTCTGCCTGCCTTGGTGCAGAGGCAGCAGGCTGCAGAGCAGTTACCGCAACTTCATCCGCGGGTCTTTCCTTTATGAATGAGGTTCTCTATGTTGCGGCTTCATCAAGGCTTCCGGTAGTTCTTGCCGTAGCATGCCGCGCACTTACCGGCCCCATAAATATTAATCATGACTACTCCGACTCAATGGCAGAGCGTGATTCCGGATTCATCCAGATCTACGCCGAGAATAACCAGGAAGTATATGATAACTATCTCCAGGCACACCGTATCGCGGAGCACCCCGATGTAAGGCTTCCCCTTATGGTATGCGAGGACGGATTCATCACATCCCATGCGATCGAAAATATAGAGCTTGAAGAGGATGAAGCAGTTAAGAAATTCGTCGGCGAATATAATCCCGAGAATTATCTTCTTAAGCCGGAAAATCCTCTTGCCGTGGGCCCTTACGGCATTTCGGCATATTATATGGAGGCCCGCGTGGCACAGGCTCATGCGATGATGAATGCCAAAAAGGTCATCCTTGATGTTGCTGCGGATTTTGAAAAGACATTCGGAAGAAAGTACGGACTTATAGAAGAATATAAGATGGAAGATGCTGAGCTTGCCATGGTGATCATGGGATCTTCTGCAGGAACCGCAAAGGCTGCCGTGGATGAACTCAGAAAGGCCGGAGTTAAAGCCGGACTTGTCAAGGTCAGAGTATTCAGGCCGTTCCCGGGTGAGGAGATTGCAAACGCGATAGCAGGCTGCAAGGCAGTTGCCGTTATGGATAAGAGTGAGGGATTTTCCGCATGCGGAGGACCTCTCTATGCGGAAACAGCCGGTGCATGCTTCAATAAGGCCAAGAGACCTCTTATGGTTGATATTGTTTTCGGACTCGGCGGAAGAGATTTTACTGTTGATGCTGCAAAGAGCGTATATGACAGGCTTGCCAAGATTGCAGAGACAGGAGAGACCGGAGATATCTATACCCACATGGGTCAGCGTGAGAGGTGATCAAAATGGCATATAATCTTAAAGAGGAAATGAATAAGGAAGAACGCTTCAATTCCGGTCACAGACTTTGCGCCGGCTGCGGAGCGGGAATAGTATGCAGAGCTATGATGAGAGCTGTCGATGAAAATGACAAGGCTGTCATATGCAATGCTACAGGCTGCCTGGAGGTTTCATCCTTCCAGTATCCCTATACCGCATGGAATGATTCTTATATCCATACTGCATTTGAAAATGCTTCATCCACTGCATCAGGTGTATGTGCGGCTGTGGAGGTCATGAAGAGAAAGGGAAAGATTAACCCTGATCAAAGCTACAAGATCCTTGTCATCGGCGGCGACGGAGGAACCTATGATATCGGCTTCCAGTCACTTTCCGGTGCGCTCGAAAGGGGTCATGATTTTACATATTTCTGCTATGACAATAACGCATATATGAATACCGGAACGCAGAGGTCGTCTGCGACCCCCAGATTTGCTGCAGCAACCACCACGCCTGCGGGCGCAGAATCTGTCGGTAAGAAACAGGATCAGAAGGATCTTACCCAGATCGTTGTGGCACACGGAGTTCATTATGCGGCACAGACCACTCTTTTCGGAAATATGAAGGATTTCCACGAGAAGGCTCATCGTGCTATCTATACACAGGGTCCCACCTTCGTAAATGTCCTTACTCCCTGCCCGAGAGGATGGGGATATCCCGCAGAGGACCTCATCGATATCTGCAAGGCTGCGATCGATACATGTATCTGGCCGCTTTATGAGGTTGTGGACGGAGAATACAGGCTTACATATGAGCCTAAAAAGAAGCTTCCAGTTGAGGAATTCATGTCAAAACAGAACAGATTCGCACACTGCTTCAAAAAGGGAAATGAGTGGACCATCGAAGCTGCCCAGCAGTATGTGGACAAGAAATGGGAGGATCTCCTTTCCAAGTGCAAGTGAGAAAAGGCGTCATAAGCGCGTTATCTTACAAAAGCTTTCGCTAAAACAGATTGGAGGATTAATATGGCAAAACAACTTTTTACCAATGATCATATTCTTTCCTGGCTTCAGTATTTTTCAAGCAATACTGATATAGATCTTGAGCACGTCAAGATCCTTGATATTACAAGAAAAAATAAGAACCTGATACCTACGGTCGAAGCTCACAGATGCACTCTGGTATTTACCGAGGCCGGAGATCAGGATATCTTCTACCGCATGTGGAGTGTCGGACTCGGTGAGTGCGAGGTCATTTATAACGAGGGTTCGGAGCCCGAAGGCGCCATCAAGAGAAAACTTGTCGCCGATATGATAGACCGCGGCATCAATGCAAGCGCCGGAATGATCGTTCTTAATCCCAATGCCCGCAGCACCATCAAGTTCGGAATGGATAACAAGAATTTTGCAACCGGTTCCGTAAGATATGTCGGAAGCGAGATCCGTTCAGTCATACTTTCCAAGATGCAGATTGCCGAGAACAAGAATTTCTGCGTTATCTCCGGAGAATCGATCGCGGTTGAGGCAGCCATGATCTGCGGAGAAGGCTCCGTTATTGCCGTTGAGTATAAGGAGAGTGACAGAGAGACCCTTGAGGAGAACGTAGGAAAGTTCGGTCTTAAGAACATCACAATAATCGATCATGTTGATGCAAGGACTATGAAGGATCTTCCCATACCGGATACCACAATGCTGGTCGCTTCCGCAAGCATGGAGCAGGAGATCACATTCCTTAAAGAGCTCAATCCGAATATGGAATTTGTCATCTACACACTGGACTTCAGAGTGGCAGCAAATATGCGCGACATACTCGGAAGATTCGGAATGAACGATGTTAACATCATCCAGATCTCTGTTTCCAAGCTTGATTCCAAGAATGTATTCGAAACCCAGCCTTCACCCTGGATAATCACGGCAAGAGCAGAGTAAGATCTGCGCAAAAACTTGTAATATTTTCCTGCGGTGATACAATAAATTATTGCCTGTTTATTTGATCATTCTTCCCGGCCTGACGTGTTGGGAGAACGGCCGGACATTCCGGCTAATATATAGCTTTTATGCGTAAGAAGACAGCCCGACTGGCCGGGAGTCGAACGCGCATCACGTATAAACGTGAGAATGGAGGACGCCATGAGCAGTTTTAAGATCCCCGAGGGTTACAGATCACCTCTTAACCTTCATGACACACAGGTAGCTATCAAGACAGTTAAAGATTATTTCCAGGCTAGGCTTTCCGAGAGACTTAATCTCCAGAGAGTTTCTGCGCCTTTATTTGTTACCCCTGAGTCAGGCCTTAATGATAATCTCAACGGCGTCGAGCATCCCGTATCATTTACCATAGCCAATGAAGGCGGACGCAAGGCTGAGGTGGTTCAGTCGCTTGCAAAGTGGAAGAGATATGCTCTTGCCAAATATGGATTTGAAGTGGATGAAGGCCTTTATACAGATATGAACGCCATAAGAGCCGATGAAGAGCCCGACAATATCCATTCCGTATTTGTTGACCAGTGGGACTGGGAAAAGATCATCCTTAAGGCCGACAGAAATTTTGATACTCTTAAGGATACCGTGCTTGATGTATATGCCGCGCTTCGTAAGACCGAGAAGTATATGGCCATCCAGTACGATTACATTGAAGAGATCCTTCCGCATGATATTTTCTTCATCACCACTCAGGAACTCGAGGATAAATATCCGGACAAGACTCCCAAGGAAAGAGAATATCTTATCACAAAGGAAAAAGGAGCCGTCTGTCTGATGCAGATCGGCGATAAGCTTAAGTCCGGCAAGGAACATGATTTCAGAGCTCCGGACTATGATGACTGGGCACTTAACTGTGACATCTTCGTATATTACCCCGTTCTCGACATCGCACTCGAGCTTTCCAGCATGGGAATCAGGGTGGATGAGGATTCGATGCTAAGCCAGCTTGACAAAGCGGGCTGCCCCGAAAGAGCTGAGCTCCCCTTCCAAAAGGCCATCATTGAAGGAAAGCTTCCCTACACCATCGGAGGCGGAATCGGACAGTCGCGTATCTGTATGTTCTTCCTTAGAAAGGCACATATCGGTGAAGTGCAGTCATCCATCTGGCCCGATGAGGATATGGAAAAGGCCGCTGCAGCGGGGATCAAGCTTCTTTGATCGAGATTTTCAGGACCGGTTGGTTTTCACATCCGGTCCTTTTTTATTGCATTTTTATGTGAGGTGGATTCATGAATCTGAAAAAACAAAAAGTTGCAGCCTTACTTATGAGCTGCGTAATGGCTGCATCACTTCTGACTTTTTCCGCATGCGGCGGAGAAAATACGGAAGACGGGCCGGATGCCTTTTATGAAGAAACCGGTGATGGAATCTTAACAGACGGTGAAGCAGAGCTTTCTGAGGATATGCAGGCTCAGGACGGATATCCTTCGGATGAGATCTCCGCAGAGGATGATTATTGCCTCTACGGATGGATGCTCGGCGAAACCTGGGAAAACTATTATGGTGCAAAAAGAAGCTGTAAGAGTTTTTTTAATTATGATATCGATTATGATAATGTGCTGATCTGGAATGCACTGGAGGATATCGATGAATCAAGCGTCATCCGCAGGAATGATGGTTCCGTTATCTTTGAGACCGAGGGACCTGACGGAGAACCGGTAAGGTTCTGGGGATATGACATTACTGTCGGTGAAGATGAAGTTATCTTTCATAAAAACGGAGTGATCGTCAGCCTCGACAGCATAGGCCGTATCTTCAGTGCGGATCCGATCGTATCCGATCCGGGTGATTATGATAACTGGATAACCTCATTCGGGGCATATGATATCGAGTTTAATTCCAATCCGGATTCGCCGGAAAATATGGTCTATACCACGGGATATGGCCGTTATACCAGAGATTATATGGATGACCCCTCGGAATTTCCGGGATATGAGCTTCTGGATTTTCAGCCGAATTTTGTGGGAGTAGGATGCGATGTTCCGTGTGATGGCTCACAGGGATCTACATTTATAGATGATGTCACCTTATCGGATATATATGTGATCTATGAAGAGGACAGTGAGCCTACAAGGTTCAGAGAGGTTTTCCTTGATCCGGATTTTTACGGATACTATCTTGAGGGCGAAAGATATGATGCGGGACGCGAGGTTTATGATCCCGGCAGACATATATATGATTTTTATATGTGGGCAATGCCTGAGCTGGAGCATGAAAAATATCCCTTTACCGTTCAGCAGATGATGAACTCTGCGATGGAAGGCGCTCCACGCTATATATGCAACATATCGGAAGGGAATCTGTTTGAGATTCAGGGCATCAGAGGAAGTGAAGGCGACATAAGGGACAGGTTTGATGCGAATATTTATCCGGGAGATTCCATTGTGGTTGCTATCGGGGAGCAGACATTTGATGTAAAGCCCGAGATAGTCCCGCAGTATACCACTGCAGATACCATGCATGACCTTGTTCCGTATGCATATACCGAAGCGAAGGGTGACCTTAAGGTTCTGGCGATTCCCATTGCCTGGCAGGATGAACCTGAAAATGCCGGTGAGGATGAACTTGATGAGTACAGGGCATTTTTGGGAAGAGTCGAGGATGAAAACGGAAATGTGACCGATCATACGTCCGAGCTTCCTGAAGGACTGTTTTCTTTGAGCGATTATTTTGACAGAGTTTCCTACGGCAATCTTTCGATCACAACCTTCATGACAGGCTGGTATAACGCGCCATATGATTT
>CAMNAQ010000066.1 GCA_946531495.1 uncultured Lachnospiraceae bacterium
TCGCAGCAAGGCATGAAACAGCATCAGAAATTATTCTTGATATCCTGTCATCACGCATGGAACAAAGCTGATCACAAAAATGAGCGATTGAAAAAAATATCGATGCCGCAGTGATAAGAATGAGTTCTGTCGTAAGTGACACACCGGGATCCGTTATAAGGACCTTATTAACGAGCTTTGATACCGATGCGACAAATGCGGTACAAAATACAGATGCGATAACGACGATATGAACTCCGAAATCAAAATATGATCTTGCAAGTCCTTTTTCATTCTTCCTGACGGTTGAAACCCAACTGACCGAAGCGGCGGTTCCGCTGTAGGATGATACAAGGGATGATATTGCAAAGGGAACAAAAAGCGCAGATGCCGAAAGTCCCAAAACAGCAGCATCTCCGGCACGTGATACAGCTGCGATCATAAAGATGCAAAAAGCCATTCCGTGAACGATACTGCCGGTACGCTTCTTCCAAATATTGAAAAAGATCCTCGGAACATTATCCCTTATGGCATACGAATCATAATCGCTTACTGACTTTATCCTGGAGCCTAATCTTACAATGAACATAAATATAAATATCAGCAACTCCGAAACGCTAAAGCCGATAAAAAGACCGGCAACCGCATAGATATATTTCAGATCCGGATCCATCAGTAAAGCTGCGGATATAACTCCCTTATCGTACATCATGTTCATGAAGATAAGACCGGAGATCACCCTGAACAGCTCGCGCAGGATCGAAGCGATACCGATCGCTCTTTCTCCCGATGAAACGGATACATATCCGTAGAAATATTCATTGAGCATCCTGAAGAAAAAGAAGGCACTGAGATAAAGCCCCAGAAATCTTCCTTTCGGAAGCCCTATCATACCTGACATAAGAGAAAAATTCAAAGCAGAACACAAAACCGCTCCTGCGATCCCGAGTACAAGCTGGTTGACAAAGGAGACCGACAAAATGTTCATGGCATTATTCTTCTGGCCCTTTGCAAGCTTCGCCCTGACCATTCTGGCGGTAACATCGGATAATCCCTCACCCAAAACACACCATACAAGAGCACAGATAAGATAAGAGCATGCCATATATCCGATGCCTGTGTCAGTAAGCATGTATCTGTATAAAAAGATCGAAAAAACCGAGATCATAAGTGCAATCGTTCCGGTCTTCTTTTTGAAAATATAATTTTTCATCATTCTCCCCTGGTAATGCCTAATCTGTCCAGTATCTTCTCCTGCCTGGAAAACATGATCTTTTCATCTTCATCCGTCATATGATCATATCCGCACAAATGAAGACAGCTGTGTGCAGTAAGAAATGCCATTTCCCTTTTTACGGAATGTCCGAATTCCTCTGCCTGCGAAAAGATCCTGTCCGCATTCAGGATGATATCCCCGAGTATCAGCTCCCCCGTATCGGGATCCGTATAATCGGCTCTTTTTTCATCCGGAATGGAAAAATCGGACGGTGTGTCAAAATCAATATTTGGAAATGACAGAACATCGGTTGCAGAATCAATACTTCTGTAGTCTCTGTTAAGTACCCTTATTCCTTCGGAATCGGTGATGAGCACATTTACGCATGCCGAATCCACAGGAGCATTCTCCGATGAGAAAGCCTCCGTACAGACAGTTTTTATAAGTGCAGCCTCATCAAAGCCGAAATCTTTTTCAGTTTCATTTTCAATATACAAAGTCATAAACTTTTTTACCTGTGTTTTTTTTCGGATGACTTGTGCCTGTTCTCATAATCTTCATACCGCTTGACGATCTTCTGAACAAGAGGATGTCTTACAACATCCTTGCTGGTAAGAGTACAGAATGCTATTTCATCCATATCGCCCAAAACTCTTGTGGCAACATCAAGTCCCGAAACCGTACCGGGAGCAAGATCCTTCTGTGTTGCATCTCCCGTCACCACGACCTTGGAACCGAAGCCTATTCTGGTAAGAAACATCTTCATCTGAGCCGGTGTGGTATTCTGTGCCTCATCAAGTATGATAAATGCATTATCAAGAGTTCTTCCACGCATATAAGCAAGAGGTGCAACTTCTATAAGGCCCTTTTCCATATTGAGCTGGAATTTTTCCGGTCCCATTATCTGGAAAAGAGCATCATACAAAGGACGCAGATACGGGTCAACCTTACTCTGAAGATCTCCGGGAAGAAAACCGAGCTTTTCACCCGCTTCTATGGCCGGTCTTGTAAGAATGATCCTTCCTACCTCCTCGTTTTTAAATGCAGTTATTGCCATAGCCATGGCAAGATAAGTCTTACCTGTACCTGCCGGACCCACGCCGAAGGTGATCATCTTGTCCTTTATGGCTTTAACATACGACTTTTGCCCGAGGGTTTTGGGAAGTACCGGCTTACCTGCCGCGGTGTGGCATATCACATCTCCGAGAGTTTCTCCAAGAGCACCCTCATGATCCTCTGCAGCCTCTTCTATTGCATAGTTTACGCTTTGCTCTTCTATCTCATTACCCTTTCCGGAATAATACTTCAGATCCATTATAACGGCCATAGCCTTTCTGGCCTTTTCCTCATCCCCATACACATAGAGAAATCCGTTTCTTGATACGACTCTCACATTCATGGATGATTCAACCTTTTTGATATAGGCATCTCTCATCCCGAATATGTTTCTCATTTCATCACCGGAAAGCTCTGCTTTTAAAGAAAATTCTTCCATTTACCCCTTTATCCGATCAATCATTCTATTATCATCTTGATAAGATCCTGTTTTGCCGGAGCATTGCCTGAAATGACATATGCACCTGATAATTTTTTCAGCGCCTCATCAGGATCTTTGTCTGCGTTATAATATACGATTGCAAGGTCTTCACCGGCCTCTACGTGATCACCGCGCTTTTTCATAAGCTTTATTCCGACGGACAGATCGATCTCATCCTCCTTGGATGCCCTGCCGCCTCCAAGCATCATGCATGCAACGCCGACCTCATCGCAGATGATCCTTTCAACATATCCGGACTTTTCCGCTTTGACCGCTATGCTTTTTTCGGATACCTTAAGCTTTTCGGGATGATATACCTGATCACTGTCCCCGCCCTGGGCACCGACAAATGCAGCAAGCTTATTCAATGCATCTCCGCTTTTTACCGCATCTTCAGCCATCTTTCTGGCCTCATCCGCATTTGAAGCCTTGCCTCCAAGCATGATCATGTATGATGCAAGTGTCATTACAAGCTCGGTAAAATCCTCAGGTCCTTTTCCCGTAAGTGTATCGATTGCCTCTCTTACCTCTATTGCATTGCCTACCGCACTTCCGAGGGGCTGATCCATATCACTGATAATGGCAATGCATTTTCTTCCGGCGCCTTTGCCGATACGAACCATCTCCTCTGCAAGCGCTTTTGAATCCTCAAGAGTCTTCATAAAAGCACCGCTTCCGGTCTTGACATCCAGCACTATGGCATCTGCTCCGGCGGCAAGCTTCTTACTCATGATCGAGCTTGCAATAAGTGACATATTCTCAACGGTACCGGTAACATCTCTTAATGCATAGAGCTTCTTATCTGCAGGAGCAAGATCAGCGGTCTGACCCATTATCGATATACCGATGTTATTTACATTATTGATGAATTCTTCAGTAGAGATTGATACATTAAAGCCATCAAAGCTTTCAAGCTTATCTATGGTGCCGCCTGTATGTCCGAGTCCCCTTCCGCTCATCTTGGCAATAGGGATCCCGCATGCAGCGACAATGGGAGTAAGCGCAAGTGATGTCTTATCGCCGACTCCTCCGGTTGAATGCTTATCTACCTTGATGCCTTTTATGGCCGAAAGATCGAGTCTGTCCCCGGAATTTTCCATCTCGGTCGTAAGAGTCAGGGTCTCTCTTTCATTCATCCCGCGGAAATATATGGCCATCATCAGTGCAGAGACCTGATAATCGGGAATCTCCCCTTTTGTATAGCCTCTAACGAAAAAAGAGATCTCTTCATCAGTGAGTTCATTCCCGTTCCTTTTAGAGGTTATGATGTCCACCATTCGCATGATAAGATCTCCTTTCGATTAAATATTCAGATTTCTATTTTTACATATATCCGAAAGAACACAGTTCTCGCATAAAGGCCTTCCCGCTTTGCACACGGCTCTTCCGTGATCTACCAGTCTGTGACAAAAAGCACCGGATTCCTCGGGGGGAATGATCTTCCTCAGCTGCATCTCAACAGACAAAGGATCTTTCGAGCCGTCGGTCAGTCCGATCCTTCCGGTAAGCCTTATACAGTGAGTGTCGCATACATAGGACTCTTTCCCGAAAATATCTCCGAGAATGAGATTGGCGCTCTTTCTCCCTACACCGGGAAGTGAAAGCAGTTCCTCCATTGTATCCGGAACCCTTCCTCCAAACCTTTCACAGAGCATATTCATGCATGCTTTGATATCCCTTGCCTTGGTCTTATAAAGGCCGCATGGATGCACTATTTTTTCTATATCACGGATATCCGCATCCGCAAGCGCCCGTGGTGAGGGATATTTTTTGAAAAGCTCCGGGACAGTCTCATTTACTCTCTTATCGGTGCACTGTGCGGCAAGCCGGACGCTTACAAGAAGCTGCCATGCATCGCCTGTATCGAGAGTGCAGACTGAATCAGGATATTCTTTTTGCAGCAGCCTGATAACCTCACAGGCAAGTTCTTTTTTTCTCATTTATGATATGGCTCGCCCCGCATTATCTTAAATGCCCTGTAAAGCTGTTCGGTAAGGATCACCCTCATCAGCTGATGAGGAAATGTCATATCGGAAAAGCTCAGCTTAAGATCACTTCTGTCAGATACCGAAGCATCCAGTCCGTTTGATCCGCCGATAATAAATGCGATGTCGCTCTTTCCCTGTACGAACATATCGGAAAGCATCCCGGAAAAGCCTTCGGAATCCGTCTTTTTACCCTTGATCTCAAGAGTCACAACATACATTCCGGGTTTTAAGGCTTTAAGTATCCTTCCGGCTTCGTTTGCCTTGGCCTGCTCTATAAGCGATCCATTAAGGCCCCTGTCAGCTTCGTCTTCAACCTCAACTATCTTAAAAGTGCAATAGGCAGACAGTCTCTTGGAGTATTCCGATACCGCATCTTTATAAAATGATTCTTTGATCTTTCCGACGCAGATAAGGGTTATGTTCATACATCCTTCTCTTCGTAAATCATATCATAAATTTTTTCGTCAATAAGAGCATCTAGAAAATCAGGATCGATATTGACGAACTTTTTTCCGATCAGTGATTTTAACCTATCGGTCCGCTTAAAATACATGATCTCGGGGCTGTCTCCATCCTCGATCCCGGCTCCTTCATCAAGTGATCCGGAGGTGACATCACTCGCAATGAAATCAAGGATCCTTTTTTCGAGAAGATGATCGGATTTTGCCTTGAGTTCAAATCCGCCCGCATTTTTTGCCGACATGATACCCATCACAAAGAACAGGACGAGTATTGCAAAAAGTACTCCGTATGACAGATAGGGATTACCGAAAAACTGGGGTATGATGCCCATAATGGAAAGAACTATGAACCCGATCCCGATGATGCTCATCACGATCAGCGCAAAGCCCGAGTACCGGTAATCCGTTGCTCTGTCGGTATTTTTTATATAAGGTGCTTTATTTACATCATCAGATATGGTCTCATCATCACTCTCGACAAAACCATAACTGATATCAAGATCTTTGTTATCGTCAGACATGTATTACCTCCGAAGGGCAAATACAGAATATCATCCGTTCTTTAGATCATAGATAAAAAAGCATCAGCCTTTGATAAATTCGTCAATAGCCTTTGCAGCTTCCTTGCCGGCACCCATTGCAAGAATAACTGTAGCTGCACCGGTAACGGCATCACCGCCCGCATATACACCCTCTCTGGATGTTTTGCCGGTCTTTTCCTCAGCAATGATACACTTTCTCTTATTGGTATCAAGGCCCCTGGTTGTCATTGAAATAAGGGGATTGGGGCTTGTTCCGAGGCTCATGATAACGGTATCCACATCGATGTCAAACTCAGAACCTGCAACAGGCTGAGGACTTCTTCTTCCGGATTCATCGGGCTCACCAAGCTCCATCTTAACGCATCTGATTCCCTTTACCCATCCGTTCTCATCTCCAAGGATCTCTGTGGGATTGGTAAGAAGGTCAAAGATAATGCCCTCTTCCTTTGCATGATGAACTTCCTCAACTCTTGCGGGAAGCTCTTCTTCGCCTCTTCTGTATACGATATGAACCTCTGCACCGAGTCTGAGAGCAGTTCTTGCGGCATCCATTGCAACATTACCGCCGCCTACTACAGCAACCTTTTTGCTCTTCATGATGGGAGTAGGTGAATCCTCACGGAAGGACTTCATGAGATTGCTTCTGGTAAGGTATTCGTTTGCGGAAAAAACTCCGTTGAGAGTCTCCCCGGGAATATTCATGAATCTGGGAAGTCCCGCACCGGAACCGATGAAAACGGCTCTGAAGCCTTCCTTCTCCATAAGCTCGTCAATGGTAACGCTTCTTCCTACCACAACATTGGTCTCGATCTTAACACCGAGAGCCTTGACGTTTTCAATCTCCCTGGCAACGACTCTTTCTTTGGGAAGTCTGAATTCGGGGATACCGTATACAAGAACACCTCCTGCCTGATGAAGTGCCTCAAAGATAGTTACATCATATCCGAGCTTTGCAAGGTCTCCTGCGCAGGTAAGACCGCTGGGGCCGGATCCGATCACCGCAACCTTTATTCCGTTGTCGGGAGCTTCCTTCTTGGGCTTAAGTCCATGCTCCATTGCATAATCCGCTACAAATCTCTCAAGCTTACCAATGGAAACAGCTTCTCCCTTGATTCCTCTTATGCACTTGCCTTCGCACTGTGTTTCCTGAGGGCATACTCTTCCGCATACTGCGGGAAGCGCTGAAGATTTGGAAATGATATTGTATGCTTCCTCTATATTTCCTTCCTTGATCTGCTGTATAAAACCGGGAATATCAATCGAAACCGGACATCCCTTCATGCACTGAGCATTCTTACAGTTAAGGCATCTTGAGCTTTCTGCCTGTGCCTCTTCAAGAGTATATCCGTAACATACCTCTTCAAAGTTTTTGGCTCTTACCATGGGCTCCTGTTCTCTGACGGGTACTTTCTTCATTACATCGACTTCCATTTATCTTTCTCCTTAAGCATTAATTAATCTGAAAAAACGGTAAAGATCATCTGCATGTAAAAGCACGTCAGCAGTTACCGCATCCGCCGTGATGGGTTGCACCCTCCTGAAGCTCGAGCATTCTTCTGCCCTCTTCAGTCTTATACATAGCCTGACGTCTCATGGATTCATCAAAGTTTACAAGCCATCCGTCAAATTCGGGGCCGTCAATGCAGGCAAATTTGATCTCATCGCCTACATGAACACGACATGCACCGCACATTCCGGTACCGTCGACCATGATGGGGTTCATGGAAACAATTGTAGGTATCTCAAGCTTCTTGGTAAGCTGAACAACAAATTTCATCATGATGAGGGGACCGATAGCTACGCATCTGTCATATTTTTTGCCCTCGTCAATAAGTGACTGGAGACATACGCATACATTTCCGCTTCTGCCGTATGATCCGTCATCGGTGGTGATATAAACATTATCTGCAACAGACTTAAAATCATCCTCAAGAATAACAAGATCCTTATTCCTTGCTCCGATGATTACATCTGCGGGAACTCCCTGCTCCTTAAGCCATTTAAGCTGGGGATATACGGGAGCGGTTCCTACACCTCCTGCGATAAAGATGATCTTTTCTTTCTTAAGATCATCGATGCTCATCTCGGTGAGCTCGGAAGGGCATCCCAGCGGTCCTACGATATCTGTGAAGCTGTCCCCTTCACCTAGACCGGCCATGATCGTAGTCGAAGCTCCTATAGTCTGAAAAACCAGAACTATCGTGCCCTTTTTGCGGTCATAGTCACAGATGGTGAGAGGAATCCTCTCTCCGTCTGAAGTAGCTCTTACGATGACAAACTGTCCGGGAAGACATCTGTCGGCTGTACGCTTGGCCTCTACCTCCATTCTGATGATATTGTCGGTCAGATAGGATTTCGTTAAGATCTTGTACATTTTATTTCCCTTTCCGTTTTATTTATTTACACCGTGATCGACGGTTTATTATCATGGGGTAACTTCAGGTGCAGGCGGCTGCTCTGCCGGCTCTGTGATGACAGGGGCTTCTTCTCCCTCGGAAGGCACGGCATCCGGTACATAAAGGACAAGTCCGCCGTTTTCGTCCATCACAAAAGGAACACCGTTTACAAATATAATACCGTTTTCACCGAAGATGATATCCGGAGAAGCCGGAACCGTTTCTTCGGGAACCTTCTCACCTGTAGGTTCGATTGCTTCATAAAGCTCTTCGCTTTCGATATTGATCTCGATCTCGGATACCTGACTCCATATTCCGTAAGGATTAAGAACACATACCCTGAAGTCATATTCACCCTTTGTAAGCAGGAGCGGCACCGAATATTCCGATGAATAAATATCGGGATCCGAACCGTCCAAGGTGTAAAAGATCCTGCCCTTTCCCGGTATCGTTATCTTAAACAACTGATCGGTCCCGTAATAACCGGGGGCCAGATTGAATTCCGGGGTCATGATGCAATAATCGATATATTTGTCTCTGATCATCGCATTGTTGCATTCGAGCAGTATATCGGCCATGGATACATAATCGCCGGCAGACTGGTATATGGCCAAAAGCATCTCATAGCTCTCTGCATTCTGTTCGGATGTCGCAAAGGACATTCCGATCAAGGAGATCAGGAGATTTTCATATTTGATCATGTCTCCGTCTTCCTTGTAGAGCTTTGCAAGGTACAAAAGCGCATCCACATCCGAAGGGTCGTCAGCTTCGATCCCTTCAAGAATAGCCCTTGCTCTGGACGTGTCTCCGCTGATCGCAGCTTCCCTCGCAGATTCCAGCAAAAAATCAGTTCTGGAGGATCTGTTTATGAATCCAAGAGAAACCGACGCAAGGATCATAATGCTTGCGGCAAGAAGTGCAAATCTCAGCCATCCGTATTTAGGTTTTTTTACTTCTTCAGAACCTTCTTCTTTCCTGACGGGTCTCTCATCATTTGCTCCCTCGGGAGATCTTCCGAAATCGGCCTCTTCATCATCAAGATCGTTCAATAGATTTCTGACGGTGTTTTCAGCCTTGCTCTCGGCAAACTCCTTAAAATCCGGAACAATATGAACATCCTTGCCGCATTTTGGGCAATACAGAGTACCTTCAGGTATCTCGGTTCCGCAAATTTCACATTTCATATCTTATCTATATAGCATGATCTGTTTATTAATCACAGACGGACGAAAGACAGTTATACATAAGCATTGCAATGGTCATAGGTCCGACACCTCCGGGAACCGGGGTGATCGCTGAAGCTACAGGCTCAACAGAGTCAAAATCGACATCTCCGCAAAGCTTTCCGTCTTCTCCTCTGTGAATTCCCACATCTATAACGACAGCTCCGTCCTTTACGTAGGAAGCATCGATAAATCGGGGCTTTCCGATAGCAACGACAAGAATATCGGCTCTTTTTGTAACTTCACGGAGATCTGCCGTACGCGAATGTGTAACGGTAACGGTTCCGTTTTCTCTCAAAAGAAGCATTGCCATGGGCTTTCCGACAATATTGCTTCTTCCTACGACAACACATTCTTTGCCGGATATCTCGATACCTGAACGCTTTAAAAGCTGTATCACACCGGCAGGTGTACAGCTGACATATCCCTTCTTGCCAATGGAAAGCTTACCGACATTTACAGGATGAAAACCGTCCACGTCCTTAAGCGGTGAGATCTCATCAAGAACTCTGTCTTCATTGATACCATCCGGAAGAGGAAGCTGGACCAGTATTCCGTTCACGTCATCACGGTCATTCAGTTCTTTTATAAGATCAAGAAGCTTTTCCTCTGTGGTATCAGCGGGAAGTTCATATGAAAGCGATCTTATGCCGCAATATTCACAGGCTTTCTTTTTGTTCTTTACATATACCTGCGAAGCGGGATCTTCACCGACGAGTATTACGGCAAGAGTCACCGAAATGCCCTTCGCAGCCAGTTCTTCGGTCTTAGCCTTTATCTCATCCTTGACCGCAAGTGATATTGCTTTTCCGTCTATCAGTTTAGCCATTTTAAGCTCCTTTAAAACAATCCTGTGATCTTTCCGTTCTCATCGACATCAATATTATAAGCTGCAGGTGATTTCGAAAGTCCGGGCATTGTCATTATGCTTCCGGTAAGAACCACAACAAATCCTGCACCGCTGCTTACATATACTTCTCTTACATGCATCCTGAAGCCCTGAGGTCTTCCGAGTAAAGCAGGATCATCAGAAAGCGAATACTGTGTCTTGGCCATGCATACGGGAAGATTTCCGAATCCCATTTCCTCGATCTTTTTGATCTGTTTAACTGCATCTGAGGAAAAGTCGACTCCGTCTGCTCCGTAAATCCTGCCTGCGATCGTTTCTATCTTTTCCCTGATGGGCATATCATCCGGATAAGCGGTCTTAAATTCTGCCCTGCCTTCATCAATCGTATCAATGAGAAGTCCGGCAAGCTCGGTTCCGCCCTCGCCGCCTTTTTCCCATACTCTGGCTACGGACATCTTGCAATTCTTTCCTGCGCAATAATCCCTGATAAATGATATTTCAGCATCAGTATCGGAAACAAAAGCATTGAGTGCTACGATAACGGGAAGGCCGTAACTCTGGATGTTTTCTATATGTTTTCCAAGATTTTCGATTCCCCTGGAGAGTGCTTCAAGATTCTCACTTCCAAGCTCTGTCTTGGGAACACCGCCGTTATACTTAAGTGCCTTGACTGTTGCGACAAGAACAACGGCATCAGGCTTAAGTCCCGCCTGACGGCACTTGATATCAAAGAATTTCTCCGCACCGAGATCCGCGCCGAATCCCGCTTCTGTAATGCAATAATCGGCAAGCTTAAGAGCGGCTCTTGTTGCAATGACGGAATTACATCCGTGAGCGATATTTGCAAAGGGGCCGCCATGCACGATCGCAGGAGTATGCTCAAGCGTCTGAATAAGATTGGGTCTGATGGCATCCTTGAGAAGAGCTGTCATTGCCCCTACAGCCTTGATATCTCCGGCTGTTACGGGATTTCCGTCAAGATCATAAGCTACGATGATCCTTGCAAGACGCTTTTTAAGATCCTGAAGATCATCGGCAAGACAAAGGACAGCCATTATCTCACTTGCAACGGTAATGACAAAATGATCCTCTCTGACAAAACCGTCCGATTTTGAGCCGAGGCCGACAACAATATTTCTGAGGCTTCGGTCATTCATATCCATGCATCTCTTCCATACGACGCTTCTGGAATCGATCCTCTTTTCATTTCCCTGCTGTATATGGTTATCAAGAAGTGCGGCAAGGAGATTGTTTGCGGATGTGATCGCATGGAAATCTCCCGTGAAATGAAGGTTAAGATCCTCCATCGGAACAACCTGAGCCATTCCGCCGCCTGCAGCTCCGCCCTTTATTCCGAAGCAGGGTCCGAGCGAAGGCTCCCTCAGAGCTATGATAGCCTTTTTGCCGAGTTTTGCAAAAGCTTCTCCGAGACCGACGGTTACTGTGGTCTTGCCTTCTCCGGCAGGAGTGGGATTGATAGCGGTGACAAGGATGAGCTTTCCATCCTTACCTTTTTTGAGCTTCCTGATGCACTCGTCACTCAGCTTTGCCTTGTACTTTCCGTAAAGTTCAAGATCCTCGGGAT
>CAMNAQ010000067.1 GCA_946531495.1 uncultured Lachnospiraceae bacterium
CATAGTGTTAAAAACGGACCGCATTAATAAGCGGTCCGTATAGATCGCTCCCTTATCAGGAAGCGTGTTCAGTCGGTTATCTCAACATCAGCTCTGGCATTTTCCCTTGAAGCTGCGGCCTTAACAACGGAACGGATTGACTTTGCGATCCTTCCCTGTTTTCCGATGACCTTACCCATATCGGATGAAGCAACATGAAGCTGAATAACGTAATCTGCTCCATCTTTGGTTTCGGTCACAACAACCTCGTCAGGATTTTCTACGAGAGCCTTTGCAATAACTTCAACAAGTTCTTTCATAAGGCCTCCTTAGTGAGGATCTGTCGAAAGTATACTTACTAACAGTTCCCTAATGCTAGATTTATTTGATTATTCCGGCAACCTTGAAAAGCTTTCCTACAACCTCAGTAGGCTGAGCGCCATTAGCGATCCACTTCTTTGCAGCTTCCTCGTCGATGTGGAACTCACTGGGATCCTTTGAAGGATCATAGGTTCCGATCTCATCGATGAATCTTCCGTTTCTGGGGCTTCTGGAATCTGCAACGATAATACGATAAAAAGGAGCCTTCTTCTCACCGATTCTTCTAAGTCTGATCTTTACTGCCATTTCTAAATTCCTCCATAAATAAATTGATTGGATATCTGTATATATGAAAACGGATAAAGTCCGGATTCAATCACATTCAAAAGGGGAAACCCTTTCTTCCGCCGAAACCGCCCATGCCTCCCATTCCCGGGAACATTCCGCGGCCTTTCTTTCCAAAACCGCCCATCTGCTTCATCATCTTCTGGCTCTGTTCGAACTGCTTGATGAATCTGTTCACATCGGCTATATCAAGTCCCGCTCCCTTGGCGATCCTGAATTTTCTTCTGGGATTTATAAGTTTGGGATTGGATCTTTCTTCGGGTGTCATCGACAGGATTATTGCTTCCGTCTGCTTAAGCTTCTTTTCATCTACTGCGCCTTCAAGCTCGGCTGCATTTATTCCCATTCCGGGAAGCATCGAAAGGATCGAAGCAAGGCCACCCATATTACGCATCTGCTTCATGCTTTCCAGGTAATCATTGAAATCGAACTTACCCTTCTGCATGCGGTTCATCATACCGCGGCTTTCTTTTTCTGTAGTGGTTACTGAAGCCTGAGCCTTCTCGATAAGGCTTAATACATCACCCATACCGAGGATCCTGGAGGCCATACGGTCCGGATAGAACTGCTCAAGGTCTGTCAGCTTCTCACCCATTCCCACATAAAGTATGGGCTTTCCGGTAACGGATTTTATGGAGAGTGCCGCACCGCCTCTGGTATCACCGTCCAGCTTGGACAAAATGACACCGTCCACTCCTATCTCTTCATCAAATGTCTTCGCAACATTGACAGCATCCTGACCGGTCATCGCATCGACAACGAGGATCGTCTGGAAAACCTCAGTCTTTTCCTTGATCTCCTTAAGTTCATTCATCAGTTCTTCATCAACATGAAGACGTCCTGCGGTATCAAGGATCACAACGTTATAATTTTCTTTTCTGGCTTTTTCCAGAGCATTCAGGGCAATTACAGGCGGCTTGACGGTATTGCCCATTTCAAAGACATCAACACCAACCTTTTCTCCGTTTACCTTAAGCTGTTCAATAGCCGCAGGTCTGTATATATCGCAGGCAACAAGAAGTGACTTTTTGCCTTTCTTAATGAACTGCCCTGCCATCTTGGCTGAAGCTGTAGTCTTACCTGCACCCTGAAGACCTACCATCATGATAACGGTGATCTCTTTACCGGGTCTGAACGAAACCTCGGTGGTTTCGCTTCCCATAAGAGAGGTAAGCTCATCATTAACGATCTTTATTACAGTTTGAGAAGGATTGAGTCCGTTAAGTACTTCTTCACCGATGCATTTTTCTTCAACAGTCTTTACAAAGCTCTTTACGACCTTGAAATTAACATCCGCTTCAAGCAGGGCAACCTTAACCTCTTTGAGTGCCTCCCTGACATCAGCCTCGGAAAGCTTGCCCTTTCCGCGAAGGTTCTTAAATGCATTCTGAAGTTTTTCGCTTAAGCCTTCAAAAGCCATTAAAGCTCACCCAGTACCTTTTCTGCTATCCTGGAAATATGATCCAGTCTGCTCTTCGCATCGCCATCCGACGTTGCAAGCTTCTCTATCTCAGTAACCTCACCCTTTATCTTAAGAAATCTCTCCACAAGGTGAAGCTTGGATTCATAATCATCAAGTGCCTTTTCGCATTTCTTCAAGACATCATGTACTGCCTGTCTCGATATCCCTTCACTTTCAGCAATCTCGCCCAGTGACAGGTCCTCAAACATAGAGGCTTCATATATCCTTCTTCTGTGTTCATTCAGCAGTTCGCCGTAGAAATCGTACAGAAGAGATTGTTCAAGGATCTTGTTCATATTCCTTCCTCAAACATGCATTAAAACGCACCTTGCCCATAATATCCCAAACAAAAACGGGTGTCAAGTATTTTTTCTTGACACCCGTAAAAATTCTAACCCCGGTCTGTAAGATCACATTTCCTCTATCAGGGCTGTTATCTGTTCATTGGCATATTCGGCGAGATACTCATGCTTATCATATATATAATCCGCCAATTCCGTATTATCCGTATTAGAAGAAATACTGTCATCAGATCCGTCAGACCACATCCCGTAGCATCCAAGCTCGGCATAAATGATCACATTGCCCTCGATATACATCATACTCTTTATCTCGGCATCACATACGTCATTCTCATAGCCGACAATATGCAGATCATCCGATTCGCTGATACTATGCAAATGATCAGGCAGATTATCAAAAGCTTCTCCGGCCTGTTCATCATTATCGAAGATATAAAATGATATTCCTTCTTTAATGTCCGAATCACAGCGAGAACTTAAAAGAAGACAGTCCAGACCAAAATTCCGGTTTTTGTATACTCTCCAGTCATCAATACGAACACTCTGACCCATTTCAAGATCAAAACCCGATACCGGCTTTCCGTAGTCGCTTCCGCCCGGCTCATTACATGCGCCCAGAACTATAATCATTATAACTATCGCAATGATTTTCATATCAATTCTCCCTGTAAACTTCGGCTGATAGACATACTGTATCATGTGTTTTATCCGCTTCATTTATAATGACGGAGAATCAGGTAAAATGGTCACAGATCATATATTGGTCTTGACAACCTTTGGTCTGTAGCCTGCCTTTTCAAGTGCATCGATGATCTGAGTCTTATGTTCTGTTCCAAATGCCTCAAGGGTAATGCGAAGCTCAACAGCCGCATTTCTGTTGATGGATACGAACTGGTTGTGCTCAAGCTTGATGACATTTCCGCCCTGCTCGGCAAGAATTCCGGAAACTTTGGCAAGCATTCCAGGCTTATCGGGAAGAAGTACGGATACGGTAAAGATCCTGTCTCTTGCGATCAGTCCGTTCTGTACAACGGAACTCATGGTTATGACATCCATGTTACCGCCTGAAAGAATGGAAACCACCTTCTTTCCTTCAGCTTTCATATGCTTAAGTGCAGCAACGGTCAAAAGTCCCGAGTTTTCTACAACCATCTTGTGGTTTTCCACCATATCGAGGAAGCATACGACAAGCTCGGAATCGGGAACGGTTATGATATCATCAAGGTTTTTCTGAAGATAAGGGAAAAGATTCTGGCCCGGTGTCTTAACTGCGGTACCGTCAGCAATAGTATTTACACCATCAAGAGTAACAACCTTGCCTGCTTCAAAGGAAGCTTTAAGGCAGGCAGCCCCTTCGGGCTCGACACCGATCACCTTGATCTTCGGATTAAGAAGCTTTGCAAGTGTGGAAACACCTGTTGCAAGTCCGCCTCCGCCGATGGGAACAAGGATATAATCGACAAGGGGAAGCTCCCTTACTATTTCCATAGCAATGGAACCCTGTCCTGTTGCGACCCTAAGATCATCAAAGGGATGGATAAAGGTATATCCCTTTTCTTTTGCAAGCTCCAAAGCCTTGGCACATGCTTCGTCATAAACATCACCGTAAAGGATGACCTCGGCTCCGTATCCCTTGGTACGGTTTACTTTAATAAGAGGAGTTGTTGTAGGCATTACGATAACAGCCTTTGCGCCATATGCTTTCGCTGCATATGCAACGCCCTGCGCATGATTACCGGCTGATGCCGTGATAAGTCCCTTTGCCCTCTCCTCATCAGAAAGAGTACTGATCGTATAGTAAGCACCTCGAACTTTATAAGCTCCGGTAAGCTGCATATTTTCAGGCTTAAGATAAACCTTATTACCCGTAACATTCGAAAAATATTCGGAATAAATGAGCTTAGTCTCTCTTGTAACCTTCGATACTATCTCAGAAGCCTCTTCAAACGTTTCAAGAGTAAGCATTTCTTTAGCCATTATCGTAAATCCTCCAACTTTTTTATTCGGTATCACCTGCATCAAAGATCGCATTTACGAAATCCGATGCATTGAACTTTTGCAGATCCTCGATCTTTTCTCCTACACCGATATATTTAACGGGTATCCCCATCTGAGCCTGAATCGCTATTGCAATACCGCCCTTGGCAGTTCCGTCCATCTTTGTAAGGATTATACCGGAAAGAGGCGCAGCCTCATTAAATTCCTTGGCCTGATTAAGCGCATTCTGACCTGTCGTGGCATCAAGAACAAGGAGATTTTCCCTGTGAGCCGCTTCGAATTCCTTATCTATGACACGGTTCATCTTGGCAAGCTCATCCATCAGATTCTTCTTGTTATGAAGTCTGCCCGCCGTATCTATGATAAGTACATCAGTGCCTCTTGCTCTTGCTGCATTACATGCATCAAAAACTACACTTGCGGGATCCTGCCCATCCTTGCCGGTCACGATCTGAACTCCGCTTCTTTCAGCCCAGACCTTAAGCTGGTCTTCAGCTGCGGCTCTGAAAGTATCAGCCCCGGCAACAAGTACCTTTTTGCCCATCTGTGACAGCTTGGATGAAAGCTTTCCGATGGTTGTTGTTTTTCCGACTCCGTTTACCCCGATAACAAATACAACAGAGGTTTCATTCTCAAATCTGTATTCGTTCTCGCCTGTCTCCATCCTTTTTCTGATGGAATCGATGAGGAGGTTTCTGCAATCAATTCTTGATTTTAAACGCTGCTCTTTGACCATATCACGGAGCTCATCAAGTATCTCCTCGGTGATCGAAGCACCCACATCCGCTCCGATAAGGAATTCCTCGAGCTCATCATAAAAGTCATCATTGATCTCGGAAGCGGTAAAGATCGCGGAAAGTCCGGCAGAAAAGCTTTCTCTGGTACGGCTCATTCCGCTCTTTAGTCTTTCAAAGAGAGCTTCCTTATCTTCCCTGTAAAGTCTTCCGTCAACGGGAGCCTCTTCATGAAGTTCCCTGGCAATGGGATCCTTCTCGGCTTCATCAGCGATCGCGGTCAGCTTTGCCAGAGCTTCATTAAAATCATTATCCGGTTGTTGTTCTTTCTTTCTTCCAAAAAGACCCATATCATCAATCGTCCAGTTCAGATTCGATCATATTGACCGCAACCTGAGATGAAACTCCCTTTTCCTGCATCGTAATACCGTAGAGTCTGTCAACCTGCTCCATCGTTCCTCTTCTGTGAGTGATAACGATAAACTGGGTATTCTGTGTAAGCTTATGAAGATATTTTGCAAATCTTCCGACGTTATTATCATCAAGTGCAGCCTCTATCTCGTCAAGCAGACAGAAAGGTGAAGGCTTGAGATTCTGTATCGCAAAAAGAAGTGCTATTGCGGAAAGTGCTTTTTCACCACCGGAAAGCTGCATCATATTCTGAAGCTTTTTGCCGGGAGGCTGTGCGGAGATATTGATTCCGCATTCAAGAATATCCTCATCATCCTGAAGTGAAAGCGATCCCTGACCGCCTCCGAAGAGCTCCTTGAATACCTTATCATATTCCTCATTGATCAGCTTGAACTTCTCGCTGAACTGGGCTCTCATATTCTCATCAAGCTCTTCGATGATCTTTTTAAGCGTTTCCGCAGCTTCCACAAGGTCATCATGCTGAGTCTTCATCGATCCGTATCTTTCGGATACTTCCTTGTACTCCTCGATGGCGCCGACATTAACATCTCCAAGCTTCTTTATCTTGTCCCTGACCTCGGCGGCATCTCTCTTAAGTACTGTAAGATCCGTAAGACTCTCATCTCTCATCTCTGCAGCCTGGCTGAGTGTGATCTCATATTCCTGCCACATATAATTGATGCGGATCTCCATTGTCTCATTGGCCTTGTCACGCTGTGTGGTAAGACGGTTGACCTCTTTGTCGAGAGCAGACATTTTTTCCTGAAGCTTTTCCGTATTTTCGAAGAAGCCTTTTTGTCTTGCGGAAAGTTCTTCCTTTCTCGAAAGAGAATTTTTGAGAAGATCTGCCGATTTTTCCTGCTCTGCGTAGGAAGCTTCAATGGTCTTTTTGATTTCTTCTATCTGCTCTTCCTTTTCACCGATGGAAATATTATTGGTCTCAATAGATGCATTGAGGCTTTCCATCTCTGAATCAGCACCTGCAAGAGATTCTTCAACACGGGTCAGATTAGCCTGTTTGAAATCCTTAGCCTGTTTCATCTTCTGGACTTCAACTTCCCATTCGTTAACACGTGCAGCAGCTTCCGATTCTTCTGCCTGCTTATCCTTAAGGATTTCGGTCAGATCAGCCTCTTCATCACGAAGACGCTTCTCATTCTTTTCGCTCTCCTTCAGGATATCTGCCGCCTCATCCCTTGCATTTGCAGCATCGATGATCTCCTTCTCGATATCTGCCTGTTCCTGCCTGAGGCTGACGGCATTCTCGCTTTCCTCATTGAATCTGTCACGTTCTGACTGGAGGGTGAGTCTGGCGGTGTTTTGTTCGATAACCTTGTTCTGGATATCGAGCTTTAATTTATCAAGCTCTGCCCTTGAAGTGTTTCTCTTTTCTCTTGTCTCTTCAATTTCCTTCTGAGCCTTTTCGATATCTGAGGAAAGCTGTGCGACCTTCTTCTTCAGATCACCGATCTCTCTGCTCTTTCCAAGGAAATTGCTGTTATTCTTAAATGCACCGCCGCTGATCGATCCGCCGGGCATAAGAAGCTCACCTTCAAGAGTAACCACTCTGAGGGTATAGTTGAATTTTCTGGCAGCCTTTGTTGCATTATCCATATTGTCCGCAACAATAAATCTTCCGAGAAGACTCTTGATTATATTGCGGAATTCGTCATCGGTTTCAACAAGATCACTTGCTAGTCCTAGCATGCCCTTTTCATTAAGCGCATCCTTGGCCTTAAGCTCCTGTGGATCAGTGACCGAATCGAGAGGAAGGAATGTAGCCCTTCCGAGTCTGCCTTCCTTGAGGAATGTGATCATCTTCTTGGCAGTTTCTTCATCCCTTGTGACAATATTCTGGATGTTTCCGCCAAGAGCAGTCTCTATGGCAGTTTCATACTTTTTATCAACCTTTATTATGTCAGCAACAACACCGATAATGCCCTTATTGGAGCTCTTCTGCTCCATGATCTTTCTTACGGAATTTCCATATCCTTCATAAGCTTCGGCAATATCCTGGAGAGCCTGGTATCTGGAATTTTCCTTATGGTACTCTTCCTGAAGACCTCTTAATTCCTCATCCTTATCGGTGAGCTTTGCCCTGAGCTGACTTACCTTCGTCTCAAGCTCGGACATAGAGGAATTCATCTCGCTTATCTCGGCGCTTACCTTTTCAAAGGCTTCCTCATACTGCTTTATGGTATCTTCTCTTGCTTCCTCATCGGAACGAGCCCTGAGAAGCTTACTTTGAAGTTCTGCCTTACGAAGCTCGATCTGCTGCATGACTGCATCATAATGGCTTATGCGTCCCTGGATCTCGGAACGCTTTTTAAGCTCATCCATTATGCCTGCAGCATGTTCTTCGATCTTCGTATTAAGATCCTGTATCTCTTCCTGTGCTTTATCAAGAGCTTCTTTTCTTGATGCGGCTTCCGATTCAACCTTTGCAGCCTGCTCTTCCTCGGATTCGGAGTCTGCAAGAATTGAATCCTTCTCGGACTGATACTTTTCCAGCTCAAGAGTAAGAGCCTCTTTTCTTTCCGAGAAATGAGTGATATTTTCTTTGCTGGACTTTATCTGTTCCTTGAGAAGATCAATGGAGGATTCAAGCTTCTGCCTTGTGGAATCAGCTCCCGAAACAAGCTCTCTTGCACTTTCTATGGCCTGTTCAAGATCTTCCATCTCAAGCTGGACACTGTTGTAATCTTCCTTGACCTTGTTATATTCATTTGTGGTCGAATCAAGCTCGCCGGATGCGACATCAAGTCTGCCCTGAAGATCTGCAGCTGCTTTTCTCAGGGATTCATTCTCAAGCAAAAATGAGTTGACATCGATAGTCTTCAGTTCTTCCTTATACTTCAGCCATTCCTTGGCTTTGGCGGACTGTCTTTCGAGAGGACCGATCTGCCTTTCGAGTTCCGCAAGGATATCATTGACTCTTACAAGATTGTTCTGTTCATTATCAAGCTTCTTTAAAGCAGCGCTCTTACGGTATTTGAATTTAACGATACCTGCGGCTTCATCAAAAAGCTCTCTTCTCTCTTCGGGCTTTCCGGAAAGTATCTTATCGATCTGGCCCTGTCCTATGATGGAATAGCCTTCCTTTCCGATACCTGTATCAAAAAAGAGCTCGTTCACATCCTTAAGTCTGCATGGAGAACCGTTCAGGAGATATTCACTCTCGCCTGATCTGTAAAGTCTTCTTGCGACCGTAACTTCCTCATATGAGATATTTAATGCATGATCCGAATTATCCAGAGTGATAGCCACATAGGCATAGCTAAGCGGCTTCCTGGTCTGGGTTCCGGAAAATATTACATCCTGCATGGAACCGCCACGAAGCTGTTTAACGCTCTGTTCACCGAGAACCCATCTTACAGCATCGGCAATATTACTCTTTCCGGATCCGTTAGGTCCTACGATACCCGTTACGCCTTCATGAAAAAGAAGAACAGTCTTGACTGCAAAAGATTTAAATCCTTGAATTTCAATACTTTTAAGAAACATTTGAACTCCTGAGCTTCAGTAATGCATTATATGCAGCTTCCTGCTGGGAAGCCTTTTTGCTGCGGCCTCTGCCTTCAGCTATGGCCTCGCCTCCTATGAGAACCTTGGAGCTGAATATCTTCTCATTATTTTCTCCGTTTTCCTCATCGGTGATATATTCCAGTTCCTTTTTCAGATTCCTTGCCACGTACTCCTGAAGATTACTCTTGGAATCAAAAAAGAGCTGTTTATTTTCGAGATCCGACAAAATAAATCTGTGAATAAATTCCTTAGCCCTGTCAAAACCGCCATCCAAAAAGATCGCGCCGACAATAGCCTCCATGACATCCGAGATGATACTGTCCCTCTCCCTGCCGCCGGTACGTTCCTCGCCCTTACCGAGTCTGAGAAATGAACCAAGCTTAATATCTCTTGCACAGAACGCAAGGGAAGGTTCGCATACCATGGATGCCCTGATCTTGGATAATTAGCCTTCCTTTTTTTCAGGATATCTTCCAAAAAGAAACTCACTGCTCACACATTCGAGCACAGCATCACCAAGGAACTCAAGTCTTTCATAATCGCCGGTTTTGCCGATCAGCTGCTCATTGCAAAAAGAAGAATGAGTCAGCGCCTGTAAAAGAAGATCCTCGTTTCCAAAATCATAGCCGATAAGCTTCTGCAATTCTTTGATCTCAGAGCCGTCCATATATTCACTCCAAAAAAATACTCCCGAGAGGTGATCGGATGATCGATGACCTAATCACCTTTCGGGATAAAATATTCTATAGGGATCAGTCATTTCCTGAAAGTGCAGCCTTGATCATCTCCACAGCCTCACCGACAGTTGAGATCTTCTCAGCACTCTCTTCAGGGATCTTGATATCAAATGCATCCTCAAGTCCCATAATGATCTGATAAACATCAAGAGAATCTGCTCCAAGATCATCGGTAAAGGTTGACTGAAGTGTGATCTCTTCAGGATCAACATTGAGAACCTCAGCAATGATAGTTTTTAATTTTTCAAATTCCATATAAAAGCCTCCTTAAATATCTGTAGAAATAGCGAACATTTCCTTAATATCATCATTTATATTCTGATCTGCAAAGAGCTTGCATTGCAGGATAGAATTACAGATTGAAACAGCCTTGCTCGATCCGTGAGTCTTGACCAGTAATCCGTTACATCCCAGAAGAGGAGCTCCGCCATACTGATCGGTATCAAACTTTTTAAGCGTCTGTTTAAGAGCGGGCTTGGCAAGTGCGGCACTGATCTTACTGCGTGTTGTAGACATGAATGCTTCCTTCATGGATTTAAGAAGTGTCTTTCCGACGCCTTCATACATCTTAAGGATAACATTTCCGACAAAGGCCTCACATACAACAACATCCGCAACGCCCAGTGGAATATCCCTTGCTTCTACACTTCCGATAAAGTTGATCTCGGGTGTAGCCCTAAGAAGAGGGAATGTTTCTTTAACAAGAGCATTGCCCTTTTCCTCCTCGGCACCGATATTGACAATGCCGACCCTGGGATTTTGTATTCCGCATGCTTTTTTTACATAAGCGGATCCGATCTTTGCAAACTGTACAAGCTGTGAAGGTCTGGCATCAACATTCGCACCGCAGTCCAAAAGAAGGCATCTTCCGTCGGCAGTGGGTATGAACGGAGCAAGAGGAGGTCTTTCGACTCCCTTTATCCTTCCTACGATTATCTGTCCTCCTACAAGAAATGCACCTGTGGAGCCGGCGGTAACAAGTGCATCGCACTTGCCTTCCTTGACCAGATACATACACTTTACAAGTGATGAATCCTTCTTGTTCCTGACAGCCATAACCGGAGGCTCCGCCATCTCGATCACCTCGGATGCATGAACGATCTCTATGCGGTCCGGATCATATGTATATTTGGAAAGCTCAGCCCTTACAGCATCTTCTTTTCCGACAAGAAAAACCCTGAGGTCGGAAGTTTTCTCTATAGCCTCCACAGCACCCTTAACTATCTCGGCAGGCGCATTGTCTCCGCCCATGGCATCAACGGCTATATTTACACTTTCAGACATACTTACCTCACAAACTGTGAACTATAAAAACAACCAATGTTAAATATACTAGTAGGAAATACAAAAATCAACCTCAATAAGCATTATAATTCATATGCTATTTTATTCATGACAAAAAGATTTTCACCGTACAGGCAAAACAAAATATATCAAGAAAAAAGGATGATCCCGCTTAGTGGATCATCCGAAAAATGCAGGACAACACAAAAGGACGGCACCATAAAGGAACCGTCCCCGAATAGACAATTATTCAGATCAGTCAGCTTCAACGATCTGCTTCTTATTGTAAGAACCGCAGTTCTTGCATACTCTGTGAGGAACCATGAGTGATCCGCACTTGCTGCACTTTACAAGAGTGGGAGCAGACATCTTCCAGTTAGCTCTTCTCTGATCTCTGTGACCTTTGG
>CAMNAQ010000068.1 GCA_946531495.1 uncultured Lachnospiraceae bacterium
CTTAAGACCAGAGGGAGGCTCGGATAATGAAAACAGACGAAATAGTAAAGCTTCTTAAAGAGAGCGGTGCTTTTGCGTGGAGGATAACCGATACACGTACAAGAGGATGGGAATTTTATTTTATCCGTCATAACCTTGACCAGAACAGATCCAAGGATCTTGAGAATATCCAGATCACGGTATTCATTCTTTCGGAGGACGGAAAGTCCGTGGGAAGCGCAACTGCGGAGATGGGGCCGGATGAATCGGAAGAATACGTAAGACTTACCATAAAGGATCTGATCTTCCAGGCGGGCCTTGTCGGGGATGCTTATTACGAACTGAAGGGACCTGAGGGTGATCTTATCGCTGAAGCAGGTGATATAGATATCAACAGGATATCCTCTGACTTCATCGACACCATGAAAAATATTCCGGAAGATGAAGTGACCTTCATGAACAGCTACGAGATTTTTGTATCCTCGGTAAAAAGAAGGATCGTAACAAGTACCGGGATCGATGTTACCGAAGAATATCCGGTATCACTTCTTGAGACGGTTGTAAATGCAAAAAATAAAGAGCATGAGATAGAGTTTTATAAGCTGTATGATTCCGGAACATGCGTTAAGAAGGATATCAGCGAGGACCTCGGCAAAACCTTCTCATACGGACGCATGAGACTTAATGCGGGAAAAACACCATCTCTTGGAAAGTGCGATGTTGTCTTTTCAAGCGAGGATGCTGTAAGACTGTATGAGTTTTTCAAGGACGGGCTCGATGTTTCATATGTTTATATGAAGTATTCTCCCTTTGAAAAAGGAAAGCCGATCGCTGAGGATATAAAGGGAGACAGGGTTACACTCAAGGCACTCAGGGAACTCCCGGGTTCATCGCTTAACAGAATGACCGATCAGGAGGGAAGCCTCATTTATGATGAGGTCCTTATGAGTGAAAATGTACCTCTGGCATTTTGCGGAGGAACCAAGTTCTCTTATTATCTTGGAGAAAAGAATACTTTCATTCCCGGCAACTACGAAGTGAGCGGAGGAACGCATACTTCGGAAGAACTTCTCAAAGGACCTGTTCTTGAGTGCATTTTCTTTTCCGATTTTCAGGTTGATTCTCTTTCCGGAGATATCTTCGGCGAGATAAGACTTGCACTTCTTCATGAGGCAGACGGAACCGTAAGGCCTGTAACGGGTGGCTCAATATCCGGAAATATCAGGGATCTTCTTAAGGATATGAAGATGAGCATGGAAAGAACGAGATATGACAGTGCTTTGATACCGTCGCTTACCAGACTTGCAAATGTTACGGTGACCGGCGCGGAATAAAGAAATGACATGACGGGGATCTGCCCGGGCATGCCTTTTGGAGAAAGATTATGAAAGTTGTTTTGGATAGTCTTACTAAAATATTTCCTCCCAGAATGGGGAAGGGTGAAGGCGTAACTGCCGTAAAGGATTTTACGTTCATGATCCCGGATGGGACTCTTGTGGCTCTTCTTGGTCCTTCGGGATGCGGAAAAAGTACAATGCTGAATATGATATGCGGACTTGAGAAGCCCACCGAAGGAAAGATCTTCTTCGGGGATGATGACGTTACCGACCTTCCTTCCGAAAACAGAGGGGTGGGTATGGTGTTCCAAAATTATGCTCTGTATCCTCATATGACTGTTTACAACAATATCATCTTTCCTCTCGGAAATCTTAAAGGTAAGGAGAAACTCACAAAGGAGCAGATGAAGGAGAGAGCTGATAAGGTGGCATCGCTTGTGCAGATAGAGCAGCTGATGCAAAGAAAACCCGGAGAACTCTCCGGAGGGCAGCAGCAGAGAGTTGCTATAGCAAGAGCACTGGTCAAGACACCGAGGCTCCTTTTGATGGATGAGCCCCTTTCCAATCTGGATGCAAGACTCAGACTTCAGACAAGGGAAGAGATAAGAAGGATCCAGAGAGAGACCGGGGTGACCACTATCTTTGTAACCCATGATCAGGAAGAGGCCATGAGCATTTCGGATGTCATTGTCGTAATGAAGGACGGAGAGCTCCATCAGAGCGGAAAGCCTCAGGAAGTATATGATGATCCCGCCAATCTCTTTGTTGCGAAATTCCTCGGAACTCCGGCCATTAATATTTTTGAAGCAAGAGTTGAAAAGGAAACGCTCAAGATAGGTGAAGATACCGTACTGAATGTGCCGGGCGTAAGAGACGGAGCGGTAATTGCAGGCATAAGACCGGAAGGCTTCATCTATGATAAAGAGGGCGGACTTAAGTGCGAGCTTGACAGAGTGGAGGTCATGGGAAGGGATATCAGCATAGTATCCAAAAATCCTGCGTGTGAAGCTCCGGTTGTCAGATCGATAATCGATTCCGATGAAAGACCCAAGGATGGTGTTAAGACCGTGACCTTTAAGCTTCGACCGAATAAGGTCCATCTGTTTGAACCTGAGACAGGTGCGAGGATACGATTCGGAAGAAGGTAGTAATATGATTGACAAGATCACATCATATGATGAGTTTTGCGAAGCATTAAACGGAAGAGGAGATGTGATACTCTTCAGGGGACAGCCGGTAAGCGATTTTGTGCTGATACCGTCCGGACTGAGAGAAAATCATATAAAGGTCGCGGATGAGCAGATGTTCAGGTTCGTAGACGAGATGAGAAAAGTATTCGGATACGACGAGCTGACCTGTATAGAGATCGCGCAGCATTTTTCACTTCCGACCAGAATGCTTGATTTTTCTTATTCATATACCGTCGGATTGTTCTTCGCCTGCTTCGATGCAAAGGGAAGGTACGGCGACAAGGACGGCAAGGTATATGTCTTCAATAAGAGCAGATATGAGTGGATACTCAGAAATCATAAGAAAAACAGCGCAAATGTTGTAAAGAGTAATGAGTATCTGTACAAATGGCTTCAGCACTATGTGGACAAGAGCGCCACGAAAATGGACGATGACGACGGACTCGACATGCCGATATTTGTCGAGGCAACCAGACAGTTTGACAGGCTGTACTCACAGAGAGGGTTATTTCTTTTGTGGGGCAGGGATGAGATCTGCCTTGAGAATATCCTTAAGAATGAGGGAATAGACGAAAAAGATGTTTTTGACACGATCGTCATATCCGCTGAGCATAAGCCCAAAATACTTGAAGACCTTGCAAGAAAGCATATCTCTGAAGATTCATTGTTTATGAATGTCGGAAGGATAAAGGATCTTGTAAGCACCATTAAATACGGAACTCCGTCAAAATAGGAACAGGTTATGTTAGAGAAAAACAATCCTAAAGCATGGCTGTATCTGCTGCCTGCGCTTATATTCATGATAGTATTCATGGTCTATCCGATCATCGATGTTTTTGTATATTCGGTTGAGGAAGGCTACAACTTTGTATCGCAGAGATCCTCCGGATTTGGTCTGTATAATTTTTCATATGTACTCCATGACACATATTTTCTTCAGGCAGTGAAGAATACTTTCATAATGGTCATAATAACCGTGCCGATTTCAACAGGGTTTGCACTTTTGATCGCCCTTGCTCTGAATTCAATCACAAAGCTCAGGGAATTGTTTCAGACGGTTTATTTTCTTCCCTATGTTACCAATACCCTTGCAGTCGGTCTTGTATTCATGGTTCTTTTCAAAAAGACTGCTTATTCCGACGGACTTGTGAATCTGCTCATCAATTTTTTCGGCGGAGAGAGTGTGGACTTTATAGACGGACCGTATTGGGCCAAGATGTTTGTCATGTGCTTCTATATCATCTGGATAGTGCTTCCGTTTAAGGTGCTTCTTCTTACAAGTGCTCTGGCATCCGTCAACAAAATGTATTACAACGCCGCAAAGGTTGACGGAACGGGTTCTTTCAGAATTTTCATGAAGATAACTCTTCCAATGATATCACCGACCATTTTTTATCTTGTGATCACGGGTTTTATAGGGGCGTTTAAGGAGTATTCGGATGCCGTTGCGCTTTTCGGAACCGATCTTAATGCAGCCGGGATGAATACCATAGTCGGATATGTTTATGACATGCTGTACGGAGACAGCGGAGGATATCCTTCATTTGCTTCCGCGGCGGCGATAATACTTTTTACGATCGTCCTTACCATAACATGCATAAATCTTCTCGTAAGCAAAAAGCATGTCTATTACACTTAGCATCTGTTTTTGATACGGAAAAAAATATTCGGACCGATCAAGGCATCAGGGAAAAATGATGGATAACAAAGAAAAGATCATACAGGCAGAAAAAAAAGATAAAAAGAAAAAGATCATAAAAAACGTCCTGATATACAGCTTTCTTGCTGCATGGGGACTTATGGTCCTGTTTCCGTTTTACTGGATGGTCCTGACATCCTTTAAGAGCTATGCCTCTTATAACGGAGAGAAGATACCGAGATTTTATGTTACCGATCCGACCTTTTCGAACTTTACCAATGCTTTTTCACAGGTTCCTCTCGGAAGATATCTTCTCAACACCTTCATCTTTACCGTTGTGACAACCGCAGTGATGGTCATTGTCGTCACGCTTGCGGCATTTGCATTTTCAAGACTTGAATTCAAGGGGAGAAATCTTCTGTTTACGGTGTTTTTATCAATGATGATGATACCGAGCGAGCTGATTGTCATAACTAATTTTGTAACGATCACCAATGCGGATATGAGAAATACATTTCAGGGTCTGATACTCCCGTCTGTGATGAGCGTGTTCTATGTGTATCTGCTCAGGGAGAATTTTTCCCAGGTGCCGGACCAGCTCTATTACGCAGCTAAGGTTGACGGAACAAGTGATCTGAAATATCTGTTCAGGGTAATGCTTCCGATATGCAGACCGACTGTTGTCACCATAATCATATTAAAGGTGATAGAGTGCTGGAATTCATATGTATGGCCCAGACTTATCACGGATGATAAAAATTTTTATCTTGTTTCAAATGGAATTCAGGAGATCAGACAGAACGGTTTCGGCAGAGAGAATATTCCTGCAATGATGGCTGCTGTGGTTGTGATATCTCTTCCTTTGATCATACTGTTTTTGGTATTCAGAAGGCAGATCATGGCAGGCGTATCAAGAGGCGGTACAAAGGGATGATCAATTTAAGAAAGATAAAAAAATCAATATGTGCAGCAGCGCTTGCGATCGCTATGCTGCCCCTTTCGGGATGTCATGGCGGTGATGCCCGCGATGATTTTGAGATGCCCGATACCTTTGATGAGTCACGTCAGTATGAGGTTGTATTTTGGGCCAAGAATGACACAAATAAAACACAGGTCGAGATCTATCAGAAATGCGTGGAGGATTTCGAGGCTCTGTATCCCAACATCCATGTAAATCTCAAGCTTTATACCGATTATTCGGCCATATATAACGATGTGATAACCAATATCTCAACGGATACCACGCCGAATGTATGTATAACCTATCCGGATCATATCGCAACATATATGACCGGAGCCGGAGAAATAGTATTTCTGGACGACGTGATAAATGATCCAAAATACGGACTCGGAGGAAGTGAGCTCAGGTTCGACGGACCTGCCGTATCGGAGATCGTGCCGAAATATCTTGAGGAGCTTGAGCTTAAAGGGCATCTGATGGGACTTCCATTTATGAGATCTTCGGAGGCACTCTATATCAACAAGACCTATGTTGAGGCAATGGGATACGAGGTCCCTGACGTTCCCACATGGGACTGGGTATGGGAGGTGTCAGAGGCTGCACTTGAGAAGGATGAGGATGGGAACTTTGTCGTAAACGGCCAGGATGTAATGATCCCCTTCATATATAAGTCCACCGATAATATGCTGATCACCATGCTCAGGCAGACAGGAGCAGGCTACTCCGACGACAGAGGGAATATTCTTATTTTCAATGAAACCACCGGAAGCATTCTCAAAGAGATAGCAGAGCATGGACGTACCAGGGCTTTTTCCACGTTTAAGATCTCGAGCTATCCGGGTAATTTCATGAATGCAGGTCAGTGCATACTGGCTATAGATTCCACAGCCGGAGCCACATGGATCGGATCGGATGCACCTCTTTCCGACATACATGAAAGCAAAATGGCGGAATTTGAGACTGTGGTCCGTCCTGTCCCCCAGTATGATCCGGAAAATATTCAGATGATCTCGCAGGGACCTTCGGTATGTATCTTTAATAAGGATGATCCCCAGGAGGTTCTTGCCAGCTGGCTCTTTGCCCAGTTTCTTCTTACCAATGAGGTGCAGGAGAGCTATTCGGAAACCGAGGGGTATGTTCCGGTGACGTTAAAGGCATGGAATGATCCCGCATATCTTGAATATATAGCCCTTGGCGGAACGGATAATGATGTCCATTATCAGGTGAAGATCGACTGCGTCAATATGATCATTCAAAACATCGATAATACATTCATAACCCCCGTATTTAACGGATCAGCCTCTCTTAGAAATGCAGCGGGACAGATGGTGGAAAACTGCGTAAAGACCGTAAGGCGCGGCGGGATCGTTGATGATGCATATCTTGAAGGCATGTACGGCGATGTTGAACAGATGTACAGACTCGGTGAACAGAGGATAAGCACAGGAAGCAAGGATCTCGGTCCTCTTCCCGCAACAGCCGTATTACTCCTATGCTGTATCGGTATTGCGTGGCTCGGCATGGGGATTTATGTTGTAAAAAATTGCCTAATGAGGTACAATTCAAATCGGTCAAAATGACCAAAAGAGGTTCATATGCCCCGTGGACCGAATAATGAGGAGTAAAGGGGCATGTTTAGGAGGATATTATGAAAAAATTTTCAGCTATCGCTATCGCAGCAGCTCTTATGCTTTCTATGACTGCATGCGGAAGCAATCAGGATGCGAACACCGCACCTGAGACAACCCCTGCTGTTGAAGATAATTCAGCAGCCGAAGTAACAAATGAGGATGCAAATGCAGACGCAAATGCAGATCAGGCGACCGAGACGGAAGCAGCAGATACCGAGGGTGTTATGACCTATGCCGAGTACGCAGCTGCAGATGTTGACACCGAAGTTACCGTCATCACTTATGTTCAGGACAAGCAGGGATGGTGGGAGAATGAAGGTGTAGGAAACGCTACCTTCTATACCCAGGATAAGGATGGAGCTTATTTCCTTTACAATATGCCTTGTTCTCAGGAAGATTATGATGCTATGGTTCCCGGAACCAGGATCAAGGTTACCGGTTACAAGTCTGAGTGGTCAGGCGAGGTTGAGATCGTAGATGCTACCTATGAGATCCTTGGCGGAGATACCTTCGTAGCAACTGCTGCAGATGTTACCGACAAGATTTCCGATAATGATGCTCTTGCAGCATATATGAATCAGTATGTAACCTTTACAGGCCTTACCGTTGCTGACAGAGACGGTGCTGCATTTACCTATGGCTGGGACGGTTCCAAGAGCCAGGGCGATGATATCTATTTCAATCTTTCAGACTCTGAAGGAAATGTTTACACTTTCGTTGTTGAGTCATATTTAAGAGGAGCAGATACCGATACCTATAAGGCTGTAGAGGCATTTAATGTAGGTGATACCGTTGATGTTACCGGTTTCCTGTATTGGTATGAGGGACCTCAGGTTCACGTTACCATTGCAACCGTAAAGTAATAGTCTGAAAACGTAAGAGGCCGGCGCAATCATGTGCCGGCCTTTTTTACAGGAGATATGCCTGTGAGGCGAGTGGGATGATAATATGAAGATTGTTATACTTGAAAGAAACAGTGTGGGACCTGATATCAGCGTTGATATCCTAAGCAGCCTCGGAGATGTGACTGCCTACAGAAATACGGTGAGTGTTCAGGAGGTGCGTGAAAGATGCGCCGATGCGGATATCGTGGTGGCAAATAAGAGCCCTATCAACGAGGAGTCTTTGTCTGATGCGCCGAATGTCAAGCTTGTATGTGAATTTGCAACGGGCTATGACAATTGTGATCTTGAATATCTCAGGAAAAGAAATATTCCGGTCTGCAATGTTGTAGGATATTCGACGGATATGGTCGCCCAGCATACTTTTACCCTTGCACTTGCTGTGTCACAGAATCTTTCGTGGTATGATGACTATGTAAAATCCGGGAAATACAGTGCACAGGACAGATTTTCGAATTTTGACATTCCCTTTAATGAATTGTCCGGAAAAACCTGGGGAATAGTCGGGATGGGTAATATCGGAAGGAAGGTTGCTCAGATCGCGACTGCCTTTGGATGCAAAGTAATTTTTACTTCCGTGACCGGAAAGAGTACGGTTACGGAATATGAGAGAGTAGATAAGGAAGAACTTCTTGAAAGAAGCGATTTTCTGTCACTCCATTGTCCGCTCAGCGATATAACCAGAAATTACATAGATAGGGATGCTCTGAAAAAAATGAAGCGCACAGCTTATCTTATAAATGTCGCAAGAGGCAGGGTTGTAAATAATCCCGATCTGTATGAAGCTCTTGAAAACGGGGAGATTGCCGGTGCGGGGCTTGATGTGCTCGAGGATGAACCCTTAAGGACATCCAATCCGCTGAGTAAGATCAAGGATTCGGGCAAGCTGATCATAACACCTCACCTTGCCTGGGGCTCTGTTGAGGCTAGAGAAAGATGTGTTCAGGGGGTGTATGAAAATATAAAGGCATTCCTTGAAGGAAATCCCATACATGTTGTTAATTAAGGAAATTCAGTGACCTAATATGTATTGAAAGGCGGATCTGCAAATGGCGGACATCAATAATAAAGAGGAAATCATCAATGGGAGCATGAATGATGCTTTGGAAGGTGATATCGTAAGAAAAAGAAATCTTGAGGATAAATTCAGGGACTGGCTAAAATGGTGGCCCTGGGCACATAAGATCTTCTGCAAATATGAAGAAATACTGGTTTATCTTGTTGTGGGTGTGCTCACTACCATTGTCTCATGGATTGCATTCGGAATATGTACTCTCTTTATGGAAGTGGAAGGTGAAGGACCACAGTTTGCATTCAATAATGCCGTAGCCAATACCGTATCATGGATCGCCGGAGTATTATTTGCATATCCTCTTAACAGAAGCTGGGTATTTAGAAGCACCAATCCGAAGATACTAAAGGAATTCCTGGGGTTTGCCGCTTCAAGACTTTCGACATGGTTGATGGATCTGGCCATTATGTATGTTTCGGTGAATATAATCGGTCTTGATAAATGGATAGCCAAGATCTGCATTTCGGCAGTTATAGTTACAATCGCAAATTACGTATTCAGTAAGTTATTGATATTCAGGAAAAAGAAGTGATCGGTATGAAGAAGATCGTAATGACAGGCGGAGGAACCGCCGGACATGTAACTCCCAATATTGCACTTATGCCTTCGTTAAGAGACGAAGGATTTGAGATCTATTATATTGGCTCTTATGAAGGCATGGAAAAGGGACTTATAGAAAAAATAGGAGTGCCTTATTACGGAGTATCCACAGGGAAGCTTCGCAGATATATGGACGTTAGAAATCTTACGGATCCCTTCAGGGTACTTAAGGGAATCCGTGAAGCAAAGAAGATCCTGAAAGAGATCGGACCTGATGTGGTCTTTTCCAAGGGCGGATTTGTAAGCGTTCCGGTAGTAAAAGCAGCTGCATCCCTTAAGATCCCCTGCATCGTTCATGAATCGGATTATACCCCGGGCCTTGCAAATAAGCTGTGTTTTCCCATGGCTGAGAAAGTGTGCTGTGATTTCCCCGAGACCATAGAAATGCTTCCCGAGGGAAAAGGTCTTCTCACCGGATCTCCAGTAAGAAGAGAACTTCTTGACGGTGATCCTGAAAAGGGAAGAGAGATGTGCGGATTTGATGATAAGAAGCCTGTTTTGATGGTCATAGGCGGAAGCCAGGGAGCCTCTGCAGTGAATCAGGCTATAAGAGATGCACTTCCAAAGCTTTTGCAGCAGTTTTACGTAGTACATCTGTGCGGCAAGGATAAAATGGATAATCTTCTTCTTACCAGAGAAGGTTATAAGCAGTTCGAATATGTAACCGACGGATTGGCAGATATTTTTGCAATGGCCGATGTTGTGGTGTCCAGAGCCGGTGCAAATGCTATATTTGAGCTTCTCACATTGAGAAAACCCAACATTCTCATACCTCTTCCCGGTGGCAGGGGGGATCAGATACTTAATGCAGAGTCCTTCCAGCAGCAGGGGTATTCGGTGATGATAGACCAGGATGATCTTTCTACATCATATCTGGCCAATAAGATAAATGATCTTTATGCAAACCGTGCCGAATACATCAAGACAATGTCTGCGAGCGAGCAGAATGATGCGATCGGAATAATAACGGATCTATTGGTAAAGACAGCATCAGGAATAAAAGAATGATCAAAATCGGATTAAGGATGCAGTGACCTGTATATTGTTAAACCGTTTGCTATTCCTTCAGCTATAAGGTCCTGATAGTCGGATGAAGTAAGAAGAGGGAACTCGGTTCTTGATGAAAGATATCCTGTTTCCAAAAGTACCGACGGAATTACGCTGTACAGATTCACCCTGAGATTGGAATCGGTCCTGATGCCCCGGTCTTTGGCACCCGTGGCAAACAAAACACCTGAATAAACGCAGGCTGCCAGATCAAAGCTTCCTGCGCAGGATGCCGTGTTGCAATAGGCGTTCATTCCCGAAAAGGAGTTGTTTCCGGAAAGAGCATTACAGTGGATGCTTATAAAAACAGCTTCCGGATGGAGATTTTCAAAACAGTATCTGTAATCAAGGCTGACGAATGAATCGCCTTCGCGGGTCAGGAGTACCGTTGCCCCCTGAGCCCGGAGCATATCGGCGGTTTTCAGCACTATACTCAGATTGACATTCTTTTCATACACACCGTTCCTTATACAGCCCGGGTCTCTTCCGCCATGTCCTGCATCAAGGATCACTGTCATTCCGGACAAAGGGCCGCTGACTGCAGCCGGATCTGAATCTGTGGCAGCAGGAGTGGCATCGCATGCGGCTTCTCGTCCGATCCTTCCTTCTGAAATTCCGAAGATGACGAAGTGCTCAAGAGCCCCTTGGGGATCATTTGAAAAAAACTGCGCTATATCGGGATAGTGTGAAATATAATAATCGAAATCATAGACGGAAGAGTAATCGACGCCGTTATATACAGTAGTACCGGAGGCTTTGGCACTGAGCGGATTAAGGAAAAGTCCGGTCGCAAATAATAATACGGAAAGCAGGAAATTCATGTTTTTTCTGATAGAATTCAGATGCGTCATGGGCTTCCTCCGGATACTTACATGCCAATAATATCTTATATCCGTAAGTATACTAAATTTTCCGGAGCCCGGTACATCTCAGCGCCGGAAAAAAATAATAAAATATATTGTTTTTTTCTTGACAAGAGTAATTCTATTGTGTAATATACATTTTGCTGTTGTAAAAAAACATGGCAATGCAGGTGTAGTTCAGTGGTAGAACACCAGCCTTCCAAGCTGGATATGTGGGTCCGATTCCCATCACCTGCTCT
>CAMNAQ010000069.1 GCA_946531495.1 uncultured Lachnospiraceae bacterium
GAAGGTTACAACCTGCCTCAATCCTCTTCACACTTCACTTGCCGTATACGGATGTCTTCTCGGGTTTACAAGGATATCTGAGGAGATGAAGGATGAAGATCTTCTTAAGCTTGTAAATACAGTAGGCTACAAAGAGGGACTTCCTGTTGTTACCGATCCGGGAGTCATATCACCTACAAGCTTTATAGATACTGTTGTGGGCAAGAGACTTCCCAATCCGTTCATGCCGGATACTCCCCAGAGGATCGCGTGCGATACCTCTCAGAAGATACCCATCAGATTTGGCGAGACTATTAAGAGCTATATTGCAGATCCTTCAAAGGATGTTAATGATCTTAATGCGATTCCCCTTGTGCTTGCAGGATGGCTCAGGTATGCAAAGGGAATCGATGATAAGGGAGAAGCATTTGAGTGCAGTCCCGATCCGAGACTTTCAGAGATTCAGGAGAAGCTGAGCAGCCTTGAATTCGGCAGCGCTCTGGAGGAAGCAGAAGCTGCAAAGGTTCTTCTTCCGATACTTAGAGATGAAACTATTTTTGCAACGGATCTCGAAAAAGCAGGACTTTCGGACAAGGTTATAAAGTATTTCATTAAGCTGATGTCCGGAGCAGGTGCGGTCAGAAATACACTTCACAGTGCACTTGCCTGATCGGGCAGATGCCGGTTTTTGATCAGAGGAGAAATGATCATGCTCAGATTGCCCAGGTTACTTACCGACTGTGCGGTTCTTCAACAAAACAAGCCTGTTCATGTATGGGGATGGGATGAGCCCGGACGCAGGATTGAATGCGTCCTGACCCTTACTGAAACGGAGCTTTCGGATGATACTGAATATAAGGCAGATTGCACAGTTACGGATGAAGGCAGATTTTCTTTGTATCTTCCTGCGTTCGAAGCCGGAAAAAAGCTTGAACTTAAAGTAAGCGATGATAAGGGCGAAACGCTCACCGTAAAGGATATGATAACCGGAGCAGTGTGGTTCGCCACAGGTCAGTCCAATATGGATCTGACATTTGACAGACTCAGGGACAATTATCCGGAAGTGATAGCAGCATCTGAAAATGACAGTATCAGATGCTTTGACATCACATCGGAAACCGAATATTCCGGGCCCCTGGAGGATACAAGGACAGGTGTGTGGAAGTGTGCGAAGCCTGAGAATATGTATGGTTTTTCCGGAACGTGCTACTTTTTCGCAAAGAGGATCCATGATGTCATCGGTATCCCTGTGGGAATAGTACATGCCAGTCTCGGCGGATCCCATATCTCATCCTGGATGGATAAGGAGATGCTTTCGGGATATCCCGAACTGATAAGTGAATCGGAAAAATACGGAGATCCGGAATTCAGAGAAAGCGTTATCCGCGAAAATGAAAGGATCTCTTCGGGATGGATTGCGGAATGCGAAAAGGCTGATAAGGGAAGAGAAGGAAACTGGAAGAACGGAATTCCCGAAACAGAAAAAAGCACCATGAAGCTTCCGAATTTCTTCACGGCTGCGGGTCTTGACGATTTTGTCGGAACCATCTGGTTTGAAAAGAAATTCACAGCCGGAGAAATGTTTGCCGGAAAAGCGGCAAGATTGTGGCTCGGTACGATCACCGATACGGATGAAGCATATGTGAACGGCACATTTGTCGGAACGATCGGTTATCAGTATCCTCCCAGAAAATATACTATCCCGGAAGGCGTTATAAGAAAAGGCGAAAACACCCTGGTTTTAAGAGTCAGAGCAGACGGCGGCTTTGGAAGAGTCACTCCCGGAAAGCGTCTTATGATCTTTAACGATGAGTGCAAGGCTGACCCGTGGAGCAATGAACTTCCTGCAGGAGCGATAGATCTTTCCGGCGAATGGGATTACGTCATCGGCTGCAAAATGGATAAGAAAGCACCCGAGACCGATCCTCTCAACTGGCATCCCATGGGACTTTTTAATGCGATGACCGCTCCCTGTACCGCATATCCCATTGAAGGTATCATTTGGTATCAGGGTGAGTCGGATGCAGGTATGACCGATGAATATGTGGAACTTACAAGACTTCAGGTGGAAGGGTACAGAAGACTCTGGAAAGATGAAAAGCTTCCCTATATCCTTGCACAGCTTCCGAACTGGACTGATTCATATCCGCCGTCTTCAGACGGAGATCACGGTCAGTGGGATGAGTTCAGAGAAGCTCAGAAGAAGATCACAAAGCTTGTGCCCGGAACCTATATGACGGTTAACATAGATGCCGGAGAAGATAATGATCTCCATCCGATGAATAAGCTGCTCGTTGGTACAAGACTTGCGGATGTCGCTCTGGATGTGATGTATCCGGGCACATGCAAGAGGCCTTCGCAGGGACCTGATGTTGAAAGCATCTCCTGCGAAAAAGAAGGAGAGGGATATAAGATCATCCTCAGTCTGAATAATACCGGTGAAGGGGCAGCTGCTTATTCTCCCGATATTGCAAAGAGGGGTTCGATAAGAGATTTCTCCGTCGTCTGCGGCGGAAGGATCGTTCCCGTAACTGCTGAGCTTTCGGATGATGCTCATATAAGCATTTTCTTTGAAGGAGGCGCAAAGCCTGAGGGCATAAGATATCTTCAGAGAAATACCTATCTTGGAGAGATGATCTATAACACATCCTCCGATGATGGTGAAAAGAAGATCTGCAAGCCGATGGCACCTTTTATATTAAAAATTTAATATTGATTTATCTTGAAAATGTATATTACAGTTATGACACGGATACAATGTATCCGTGTCAATTTTTTATAAATGTATTGGAGAGTGTATGAGATATTTATTTAATAAGGGATGGAAATTCCTGGAAACCGAGGTTGGTACCGAACTTGAAGAGGCTATGGGCAGAGTCTCCGAATTTGAGAAGGTTCAGATCCCACATGACTGGCTTATATATGATGCCACCGATCTGTACAGGACCGGACGCGGATGGTATTTAAGAGAGCTGAATATAGATGAAAAGAAGGGCCGCTATTTCCTTGAGTTCGATGCTGTATATATGGACAGCGCGGTATATGTTAACGGTGTAAAGGTATTCGAATGGAAGTACGGCTATTCTGCTTTTGATTTTGAAATAACAGATCAGCTTGTTTGCGGAAAAAATATCATAGCCGTAAGCGTTACGCATATCTCTCCCAACAGCAGATGGTACTCCGGCGCCGGGATCTTCAGGAATGTATATATCAGAAACACGGGTAATACCTTTATTGCAAAAGATGGTGTATATGTATCTACCCGTGACGATAACGGAAAGAGGATAATTCATGTTGAGACCGAGCTTTGCGGTGATAACGCTTCAACTGCGTCTGTCAGCTTATCCGTTAAGGATATGGAGGGACGCGAAGCTGCGGTCACGGAGCTGACAGGCGGCGATCTGGAGATCTCTTCACCCCATCTTTGGGATATTGATGATCCGTATCTTTATACTCTTGAGGTGAAGATGACAGCCGGGGATGATACCGACGAGGATACCCTGCGCTTCGGAATACGTGATATCGCCTTTGACTGCAATAAAGGCTTTTTCTTAAACGGCAGGAACCTGAAGCTTAACGGTGTATGTGAACACCATGATCTTGGTGCACTCGGTGCTGCGTTCAATAAATGCGCCATGAGAAGAAAGTTTGAGAAGCTTAGGACCATGGGAGTAAATGCGCTGCGCACATCCCATAACATGCCGGCTCCCGAGGTTCTTGAGCTTGCTGATGAAATGGGCTTTGTTGTTATGAGCGAAGCCTTTGATATGTGGTACAGACCAAAGACTGATTATGACTATGCAAGATTTTTTAAAGAGTGGCATGAGAGAGATATCAGAAGCTGGGTGAGGCAGGACCGGAATCACCCCAGCGTTATCATGTGGAGCATAGGAAACGAGATCTATGATGTTCATGCTGATGCCGATGCTCCGGAAACGGTTGCGCATCTTATGTCCGAAGTGAAAAAGCATGATCCGTATGAAAACGGGATCTGTACATTTGCATCCAATTACATGGCCTGGGAGGGCGGAAAAAAGTGTGCGGATGTGCTGAAGCTTGTCGGATATAATTATGCGGAGAATCTGTACAAAGAGCATCATGAGATCCATCCCGACTGGATCATCTACGGAAGCGAGACCGAGTCGCTTGTAAACAGCCGCGGTATCTATAAATTCCCGCTCTCCGTCACAAGACTTTCCGATGTTGATGAACAGTGTTCGGCTCTTGGCAACTGTAATACAAGCTGGGGTGCAAAGAGCGTTGAAGCCTGCATCTGCCAGGACAGGGATATGGATTTTTCCGCAGGTCAGTTCCTCTGGACCGGATTCGACTACATCGGTGAGCCCACGCCTTACCACACCAAGAATTCATATTTCGGAAATATGGATACTGCCGGTTTCCCTAAGGATTATTACTATGTATTCAAGTCCGCATGGACGGATCCGAAGAAGGAACCCATGATCCATGTATTCCCTTATTGGGATTTTAATGAGGGACAGATCATAGATGTAAGAGTATGCTCCAATGAGGACAGAGTCGAACTGTTCCTGAACGGAAGAAGTCTCGGAGTGCAGGAGCTTACACATAAGCCGGGATCCGGAGATCATATACTTGCTGATTACAGTGTGCCTTATGAAAAGGGTGTTCTGGAAGCAGTGGGATATGATGAGAACGGAAACGTTACCTGCAGGGACCGTGTCAGCTCGTTCGCAGACGCTGCCATGCTTCAGATAACTACAGACAGGCAGTCCGTAAGGGCAGGATCTGATGACATCATTTTTGCGGAGATCTCTGCATTTGACGGATGCGGTGATGAAGCCGGAAATCCTGTAATGAATGCATGTGATAGAGTAAATGTGAGCGTAAAGGGAGCCGGAAGGCTTATCGGTCTTGATAACGGAGACAGTACCGACAGGGATTCTTACAAGAGTACGAGCAAAAGACTTTTTGGAGGAAAGCTTCTTGCGATGATCGCAGCAGGTGATGAACCGGGAGATATCATCCTGAACGTTTCTTCAAAGGGACTTAAGGGAAGCGAGGTTATACTCAGATGTACCGATGAGAAGATCGATAATACCTTTGGAGGAAGACTTACCTATCCGTCTCCTTTTGATGAGGGCACAGAGGTCTTCCTTGAGGAAAATAAGGACCTGAAGATCAATCTCGGATCTGCAGATGACATTCCTGTCAGAAAGCTTGAGATACATTCAGATGTCAGGACGCTTACTCCGGATAACAGTAAGGTGAGTGTAAAGGTCAGCATCCTTCCGGAGAATGCGACGGACAGAGAGATCATTTACAGCGCTGTTTCTGAAAAGGGAGTTCCCGTTAATTTCGTAAAGCTGACCCCGGGCGACGGAGAGGTTAAGATCGAGGCTTTGGGAGACGGAGATTTCAGACTTAAATGCATGTCGAGATCCGGAAGCGAATCCGTAAGAGTCATTTCCGAGCTTGAATTTTCTGTCACAGGTGTCGGACCTGCATTCCTTGATCCTTATGATTTCATATACGGAAGCGCATATTCATATTCTGACGGCGAGATAGGAGCGGGCAACGAAATGGGACTTGCTTCAGCCAGAGGCGAAAGATCGGTTGCAGGCTTTACGAATATCGATTTTGGGCCTGTGGGATCCGATGAGATCACGATGCCGATCTTTACTCTTAACGGCGAAGCATATCCGTTCAAGGTATATGACGGCATTCCCGGTAAGGGCGGAAATGTGATTGGCGAATTCGTATACCAGAAGCCTTCGATATGGAGCACATACCAGGAGGATACATGGAAGTTCGATAAGCCGCTGAAGGGTATATGTGATCTGTATTTTGAATTTAACGATAAGATGCACATAAAAGGCTTTTCGTTTAAAAAGTATCATAAGGCCTTTGCACTCCTTGATGCATCCTCGGCAGATGAGATATACGGCGATGACTTCAAGATAAACGGAGGAAGCGTAGACGGTATCGGCAATAACGTATCGCTGGAATTTTCCGGAATGGATTTTGGAGAGGACGGAGCTTCCAGGCTTACCATAAGAGGATGTGCTCCGAAGGGTGATAACACCATACATGTAAGATTTGTCTGCGGAACGGAAGAGGTTAAGAACATTATCGAATTCAGAAAAACCGAAGAACTAAGTGAACAGACCTTTGAATTCGATAAGATGACGGGCTCCGGAACAGTATCCTTTGTATTCCTGCCCGGAAGCTGCTTTGATTTTGAATCCTTTAAATTCTCATAAAAATATCCCCGGTCCTGTATAGGACCGGGGATAGTGCTTTATATGGGCTGTTTTTGCGATCATTCCTCCTGGTTTTCAAGCGGAGTAAGAGCGGGCTTTGGGGTATAGCGCCTGTTCATCTTTCTGTATTCCGAAGGCGTGCAGTTTTTATATGATTTGAAGACCCTGTTGAATGTGGAAAGTGATTTAAAGCCGGACTGAAGCGCAACGTCAAGAATGGACAGATCGGGCTGGTTCAGATACATTTCCGCAAGAAGGATCCTCTTCTGGGTCAGATACTCATAACAGGATACGTGTGCAAATTCCTTAAAAAGCCTTGCAAAATGGAATCTTGAAAATCCGGCCATTTCGGCAAGGGCGTCCATGTCGATATCCTCTGTGCAGTGCTCGGATATGTAATTGCATACATCCATGAATCTTCCGATATATTCCTTGTTCTTGGCAGATGATCTTCCGTGCTGCGGAACACGCTCTTCCATACAGCTTCTTCCCACATCGACCATGAAACGTATCAGGAGGGAATATATTGCAGCACCTGCGTAGGGCTTTTTTCCTTCGTATTCTTTTCTGGTCTGATCGAGATAATACTTAAGCCTTTCCGCCAGCTCCTGATTCTCGCTTTTCCTGATGATGATACATTCACCGAGGGAGTGGAGCAGAGAGTTGAGGGAAGTGACGTTGCCGATCAGATTGTAGTCGAACATTATTATCAGTCTTTTGCCGTTTTCGGGTGCATAGAGTCTGTGCAGCGTTCCCGACATGATTACTGCCACATCGCCCGGACTGATGGTGATCTTTTCCGTTCCGACTTCCACGGTATAGTCGTTTTCGATGGGCGCTATTATCTCCGTGGCTGTATGCCAGTGCAGGGGATAGTCTTCGGCAATGTCATTATGATAAAGTCTGACGCCCTGAATTTCTTCGTATTTCACGGTTTCGCGGCCGTGTTCAAGTACAGGGAGCATATGAACCTCTCTCAAAAAATCAATAAATACCAATCCTGTCTAATTGTAATTCCAATCATGAAAAATTAAAAGCAAAATGTGAAAACTAATCCGCAAGATTATGTTAGATAAGGAAAATAATAAAATATACCATAAAAATGTAGCATATTTACTGCATTTCGCAGACACCCCCATTTAGGAGAAATATTATGGATCTTGTAAAAAATCAGGCCAAGATCGACGAATTCCGCAAGAGGGCAGAAGAATTGGTTTCCAAAATGACTCTTGAGGAGAAGGTTTCCCAGACAATGAATCATGCTCCCGCGATCGAGCATCTCGGGATCAAGGCGTATGACTGGTGGAATGAAGCTCTGCACGGTGTTGCAAGAGCGGGTACGGCTACTGTCTTTCCCCAGGCGATCGGCCTTGCTGCTACATTTGATGAGGATCTTATGGAGGAGCTCGGCGATGCCGTATCCACCGAGGGACGTGCCAAGTTCAATATCCAGCAGAAATTTTCGGATACGGATATATATAAGGGACTTACCTTCTGGGCTCCCAATGTCAATATATTCCGCGATCCCAGATGGGGAAGAGGACAGGAGACCTATGGTGAGGATCCCTATCTTACATCAAGACTCGGCGTAAGATATATCAAGGGTCTTCAGGGCCATGACGAGGATCATATGAAGGCTGCAGCCTGTGCAAAGCATTTTGCGGTTCACTCCGGTCCCGAGCCTGAGAGACACCACTTTAATGCCGTAGCTTCCGTTCAGGATATGAGAGAGACATATCTGCCCGCATTCAAGGCATGCGTACAGGAAGCGGATGTTGAGACGGTCATGGGCGCTTATAACCGCACAAACGGCGAGCCCTGCTGCGGATCGAAGACTCTGCTCAAGGATATTCTCCGCGATGAGTGGGGATTCAAGGGACATGTTGTCTCTGACTGCTGGGCAATAAAGGATTTCCACACCGGACATATGGTTACTTCCGATGAGATCGAATCGGTAAGTCTTGCCATGAACAACGGATGCGATCTTAACTGCGGTGATCTTTTCGTATATCTCAAGGATGCTGTTGAGCAGGGTAAGGTTGAAGAGTCAAGACTTGATGAAGCTCTCGTTAATCTCTTTACCACCAGGATGAAGCTTGGAATGATGGATGGAGAAAAGACTGCCTTTGACGGTATCACCATGGCAGAGGTTGACAGCAGGGAGCATAAAAAGCTCAATCTAAGTACCTCCGCAAAGAGCCTTGTTCTTCTTAAAAATGACGGTATCCTTCCTCTCGACAAGAGTAAGATAAGGACTGTCGGGGTGATAGGACCCAATGCCGATTCAAGACGCGCGCTTGTTGGAAACTATGAGGGAACTGCTTCGAGATATGTAACGGTTCTTGAAGGACTTGAGGATTATCTCGGTGATGATGTTACGTTCAGATATTCCGAGGGCTGCGATCTTGTCAGGGACAGAGTAAGCGGTCTTTCAAAGGGCGATGACAGGATCTCGGAAGTAAAGAGCGTATGCGAAGACAGTGATGTCATTTTCGTTGTACTCGGTCTTGATGCCGGAATCGAGGGTGAGGAAGGCGATGCCGGCAATGAATTTGCCAGCGGGGACAAGAAAGACCTTAAGCTTCCCGGTCTTCAGGGCGAAGTGCTCGAAACTGCGGTTGCCAGCGGAAAGCCTGTGATCCTTCTTCTCCTTGTGGGAAGTGCACTTGCTGTGGACGACAGCAGGATAAATGCAGTCATACAGTGCTGGTATCCCGGTGCGATGGGAGGCAGAGCAATCGCTGAGACCGTATTCGGCGACAGGAATTTCGAAGGAAAGCTTCCCGTTACATTTTATAAGAGTACCGAGGAACTTCCCGACTTCACCGATTATGCGATGAAGGGAAGAACCTACAGATATATGACAAATGAAGCTCTTTATCCCTTCGGATACGGACTTTCATATACATCATATGATTACGGTAATGTAAAGGCTGATGGGACCGTGCTCACGGATGACGGAATAGATCTCAGCTTTGATGTGACCAATACGGGAAAGATGGACGGAAGAGAGACCGTGCAGATATATGTAAAGGTCAGCGGCGTAGAGAATGCTCCCAATTATCAGCTCAAGGCATTCAAAAAGGTTGCGCTTAAAGCAGGAGAGACTGCAAATGTCAGGATCAGTCTTTCAAAGGAAAGCTTTGGACTCTTCGATACCGAAGGCAGATTCGTTATCCCTTCCGGCAAGGCTGTCGTTTATGTAGGCGGACAGCAGCCTGATCCAAGGAGCGAACAGCTTCTCGGAAGGAAGGTCACTGCAATCGAGATTGAACTTCCCTGATCAGGGATTCAATAAATACTAATCCTCAGAAAACAGGTTGCCATCCGGCGACCTGTTTTCACATTAGCTTTGTATGCGTTCCGTTTTTGTGGTAAAATCCATGAAAGGAGAAATTGATGGATAAGGATGTCATAAAAGCAAAACTTTATGATTATTTCTGCAAGGAAGCGAGCGTCATTGCCTATGACAGTGACAGGGACAGTGAGAATTCACGTGAGCTTATAGATATTCTAAAGATCGGGCGTGTTGCATATGACGAATACCCCGATATGAATGCAGAACTGCGTGATGAACCGGGAAGACAGAACATTTATTTCGATTCCGATTCCATCAATGAAGATGACTGCGTTGTGAACCGCATGGTCATATCCAACGGAGCCATAGCAAGATTAAGGGTGTACCCTGTTCATGGTTATTTCTGGACCGAAGAGGAAAGGGAATTTGTCAGAGGATTTCTCCTCATAGTCTCAACCGTAAAGAGCCGTATCAGGATGAAGGAATATATCGATTATGCTATATTCCATGAAATGGATCTCGGCTATTATAATCCGTTTTATCTTATCAGGATGATGGGAATGGTAATGAAGCTCGAGCGTATGAACGAGTATACCATCATATTCTTTAACCTGGTCAATCTTTCCGGACTGAATTCACTTCTCGGAAGAGAAGAGACCAATAAAGTCATGCTCAAATTCACCGGCACTGTTTCGGATATGCTTGAAGCACCTGAATGTCTTTGCAGGATGGGCGGTGATAATTTCTGCGTACTTGTCAAGCAGGAAAAGACGAAGAGGATCCTCGGTGTTCTTGAGGGAATACATATAAGCGTCGACTGCGGTGATGTCTCGGTCGTTAAGCTCGGGGCCTATTGCGGAGTTTATAACTGCACAGGCAAGGAGAAGAGCTTTAATGAGTGCGTTGATAATGCACAGGCCACCATGCTCATGGCCAAAAATACCAAAAACAGCCAGATTCAGTTTTTTGACCGTTCAATGATAGAGATGATGAATAATACGAAGCAGATCGAAAGCTGCTTCAAAGCTGCGATACGCGGTGAAGAATTCAAGGCATTCTATCAGCCTAAGGTCAATCTTGCAAACTTTAAGCTTGTCGGTGCCGAGGCTCTCTGCAGATGGTTCAGGGGCGGAAAGCAGGTGATGCCTGACCAGTTTATTCCCATCCTTGAAAGAAGCAAGCGCATATGTGTCCTGGATTTCTATATTCTGGATAAGGTGTGCAGCGACCTTGCAAAATGGATTGCTGAAGGAAAACAGCCTGTAAGGATATCATCCAATTTTTCCAGAAAGCATTTGAGCAATCCGGATTTTGTAAAGGAAGTAAAGGAGATAGTCGATAAGTACGGAATACCGCATTCCCTCATCGTTATCGAGGTTACCGAGACCACGTCGGAAGCTGACATGATAAGACTTCATAAGCTTGTTGAAGAATTTGCTGCTGAAGGCTTTGAGGTGTCCGTGGATGATTTCGGTGTCGGCTATTCCTCTATGAGCATGATCAAGGATATTCCCTTCAGTGAGATCAAGATAGACAAGAGCTTCCTTGACAACGCGGATATCAGTAACCGTGATATGGTCATCATGAAGCATATCATCTCCATTGCATCGGATCTTGAGATGTCTACCATAGCAGAAGGTGTCGAGACTACCGAGCATATCAAGCTTTTGAAAAAATACGGATGCTATCACGGACAGGGATATTATTTCGACAAGCCTCTTCCCAGGGAAGAGTTTGAAAAAGTGCTCTGCGAGCCCGATTATCATGAAAAAGGGCTTGATTATGTTTAATTCATAGATTCTTATTGCACATGATGCGAAATTAACGCTTTTTTAGCCTTTTTCTT
>CAMNAQ010000070.1 GCA_946531495.1 uncultured Lachnospiraceae bacterium
TGATGGAGAATGTGGACCTGACCGGAGAAGGCACCGGTACGGGCGAAAAAACGGATACATCCGCGGAAGGTGCGGTTAATTAAGCTGGAATAGTCATGAATATAAATCTTTCTGAAAATAAAGATCTGCTTGTTCTGGGAATCGAGTCGTCCTGTGACGAAACGGCAGCTTCGGTCATAAAAGGCTGCAGGGAAGTTCTGTCGAACGTTATCTATTCTCAGATCGATCTTCATACAGTCTATGGGGGAGTTGTTCCCGAGATCGCTTCAAGAGGACATATAGAGAAGATTGGTACTGTCGTAAAACAGGCACTTTCCGAAGCGGGGAAGAGCCTTGAAGATATGGATGCGATCGCCGTAACATACGGCCCGGGCCTTGTGGGGGCACTTCTGGTCGGAGTCGCATATGCCAAGGCACTTGGCTGGGCAGCAGGCGTTCCGGTTGTCGGAGTTAACCATATTGAAGGGCATATCTGTGCTAACTTCATTGATAACCCGTTGCTGGAGCCTCCTTTCATGTGTCTTGTAGCTTCGGGCGGACATTCACATCTTGTAAACGTGACCGGTTATGGCGAGTATGAGATCATAGCAAGAACAAGGGACGATGCTGCCGGCGAGGCTTTTGATAAGGTGGCCAGAGCGATAGGGCTCGGATATCCCGGAGGCCCCAAGATAGACAGGGAAGCACTTAAGGGAGATCCGGATTCCATAGAATTTCCAAGAGCCAAGGTCAGAGAAAATGAGTATGACTTTTCATTCAGCGGACTCAAGTCTGCCGTTCTTAATTATCTGAATTCATGCAAGATGAAGGGTGAAGAGATCAATACCGCCAATGTTGCCGCCTCCTTCCAGAAAGCAGTGGTTGATACTTTGGTAGGGCACAGCATGCAGGCAGCAACTGACAGAGGTGTCACAAAATTTGCGATAGCCGGAGGCGTGGCGTCCAACTCTTCATTAAGAAAAGCCTTTGAAGAAGAGTGTTCAAAACGCGGAATAGAATTTATGAGGCCGAGGCCCGTGTATTGTACTGACAACGGAGCGATGATCGGAGTTGCAGGTTCATATGAATATCTCCTGGGATACAGGAGCGGACTGGATCTTAATGCGGTTCCGAATCTTTCCATAGGTGACAGGAAGGGTGCAATTAAAAATGTTTCGCTGTAAAAATGCCTTGATACTTTTGGCCGGCGGACGCGGAAGCAGAATGGGCTCTGATACGCCAAAGCAGTTTATGATGCTCGGTGACAAGCCTCTTATCTGGTATTCACTTAATGCCGTTCAAAACTCCGAACTTATAGATGAGTGTATTCTGGTATCCGGAGCAGATGATATTTCTGCGATGAGGGATATCGTCAGCCGCGGAGGCTTTGATAAGGTATCAGGTATAGTTCCGGGGGGAGCCGAAAGATATCTTTCGGTGGTGGAAGGCGTTACTGCACTTTTTGAAAAAAGCGATGGATGCGAAGCCTTCGAAGGCAGACCTGAGATTGTACTGATACATGACGGCGCAAGACCATTTCCCGATGATGGGATCTTTGAAAGGTGTCTGAACGGTGTACTTGAAACCGGCGGCTGTGTCGCTGCGGTGCCGAGCAAGGACACGGTCAAGATAGCCGATGAAAACGGGATCGTAACAGATGAACCCCTCAGAAGCAGTGTCTGGTGTATGCAGACGCCTCAGGTGTTCAAGGCAGAAGTGATCAAGAAGGCATGTGAATCCGTTAAAAATGCCATTTCGGAAAATGATGCAGGGCTTAACCTTAAGCTGCGTGGGATCACGGATGATGCAATGATGGTCAGACTTTTTACGGACACAAGGATAAAACTGGTCATGGGAGATTATGAAAATATCAAGGTTACCACTCCCGAGGACCTGATCATAGCAGAAAGGATTATGGAGGAAAGACGTGGACATAGCTCTTAAGATCGCAGAAGAATTAAAGATCAAAAAATCTCAGGTTGACGCAGCTGTCGGCCTTATCGATGAAGGGAATACGATCCCTTTTATCGCAAGATACAGAAAGGAAGTTACGGGTTCACTTAATGATGAGCAGCTCAGAACTCTTCATGAGAGACTTGTATATTTAAGAAATCTCGAGGAAAAGAAAGCATCCTACATCGCATCGATCGATGAGCAGGGAAAGCTTACGGATGAACTGAAGGCGAAGATCGAAGCTGCGGAAAAGCTCGTTACTCTTGAGGATCTTTACAGACCTTATAAGCAGAAGAAAAAGACCAGAGCATCGGCAGCCAAGGCAAGAGGCCTCGAACCCCTCGCAGAATACATACTTCTTCAGAACGCATCATCTCCCGTTGAGGATGAGGCGGCAAAGTATGTTACAGGAAAGATACAGCCTGAAAATGATACCAAGGAAGCAGCTGTCAAGGCTGCGGAAAAAGAGGTTGCGGATGCTGCTGCCGCAATAGCCGGAGCGTGTGACATCATTGCGGAGAGGATTTCCGATGATGCCGAAAACAGAAGCTTTATCAGAGAACTGACGGTTTCCGAAGGCCTTATAGTCTCTTCTGCAAAGGATCCCCAGGCAGAATCTGTTTATACCAATTATTACGATTATTCCGAACCTGTGAGCAAGGTGGCGGGACACAGAGTTCTTGCGCTTAACAGAGGTGAAGCTGAGAAGATCCTTACCGTTTCTGTTCAGGCTCCTGCCGAAAATGCGATCCGCTATCTTGAGAAGAAGATCATTACTTCCAATAACGAATATACAACTCCTCTTTTGAAAAATACCATAGAGGATGCATATAACAGACTTATCGCTCCCGCGGTGGAAAGAGATATAAGAAGTGATCTTACTTCCAGGGCCGAAGACGGCGCTATAGATGTATTCGGCAAGAACCTTAAGCAGCTTCTTATGCAGCCTCCGATAGCGGGATGTACTGTTCTTGGATGGGACCCTGCATTCAGAACCGGATGCAAGCTTGCCGTAGTCGATCCTACGGGTAAGGTTCTTGACACGGTTGTCATTTATCCTACCGAGCCGCAGAACAAGGTTGAAGAATCCAAGAGAGTTGTAAAGGCGCTTATCAAAAAGTACGGAGTAAATCTGATATCCGTCGGAAACGGAACGGCATCCAGAGAATCCGAAGCCATTATCGCGGAGCTTATCAGCGAGATACCCGAAGCACATGTTCAGTATGTCATTACCAATGAAGCGGGTGCATCGGTTTATTCCGCAAGTGCACTTGCTACCGAGGAATTCCCGAATTTTGACGTAGGTCAGAGAAGCGCTACATCTATCGCAAGAAGGGTACAGGATCCTCTCGCGGAACTCGTTAAGATAGATCCGCAGTCCATCGGTGTTGGTCAGTATCAGCATGACTGTGATCAGAAAAAATTATCCGAGACTCTCGGCGGCGTAGTTGAAGATGCGGTTAACAGCGTCGGGGTGGATCTTAATACGGCATCGGCAGCTCTTCTTAAATATGTATCGGGAGTGTCTGCCGCACTTGCAAAGAACATTGTCACATACAGAGAAGAGAACGGAAGATTTGAATCCAGGGCACAGCTTAAGAAGGTCCCCAAGCTGGGACCCAAGGCATTTGAGCAGTGTGCCGGCTTCCTCCGCATTAATGGCGGAAAGGAACCTCTTGATCAGACATCGGTGCATCCCGAAAGCTATGAGGCTGCCAAGAAGCTTCTTGATAAGATGGGATGTGAGATAAAGGATGAGAAGGCTATCAAGGCTTACGAGCTGACTGCCGATAAGATCAGGCTTTCGGAAGAACTCGGGATCGGTGAGATAACTCTTACCGATATATTCCATGAACTTGAAAAGCCGGGACGTGACCCCAGAGAGGATATGCCCAAGCCTGTTCTCAGAAGTGATGTTCTTGACATCAAGGATCTGAAGCCGGGAATGGTGCTTAAGGGAACGGTCAGAAATGTTATCGATTTCGGTGCTTTTGTAGATATCGGCGTTCATCAGGACGGACTTGTTCATATCTCGAGAATGACCGATCACTATATCAAGCATCCGCTTGAAGTGGTTTCTGTCGGTGATATAGTAGAAGTAAGAGTTATTGATGTCGATGTTGCAAAGCAAAGGATCTCTCTTTCGATGAGACCTGATGATGACGGAAGCGCGGAAAAGAAGACTCCCGGCGCAGGCGTTCAAAAAAGTGAACAGCCTCAGCGCAGGAGCAATAACGACAGACCGCGCCGTGATAATAATGACAGACCGCGCCGGGATGCCGGAAAGTTCGGATCATCGGGCGGAAGAGAAGAATTTGCTCCCGGAACCATCGGGTATATTCTTGCTCATCAGAAGAAAAAATAAAAACAGGATTGATCATTACGGAAGGATATCATGAAAAAATTCAAGGAACTGCTTGAAAAGAATTGGTTTGCATATACCTTTGCAGCATGCGTCGGAGTGGTGCTTTATGTGCTTCTTACGCATATTCAGGGAATTGGTAATTTTTTCTCCGCGTTCAAGGATGTTCTGTCACCGGTTTTGTGCGGTGCGGTGATGGCATATCTTATGAATCCTCTCTGCAATCATTTTGAGAGTAAGCTTTTCGATAAGATAAAGAAAGAAAAATTAAAGCACACACTTGCGGTCATAACCACAGTGTTCCTTGTTGTGGTTGCTATAGTGCTGCTTTTTGTGGCGCTGATTCCTTCCCTCGTCAAGAGTATATCGATGCTGTTTTCAAATGTTCCTTCATATCTCGATAATCTTGAATCCAATATTGATAAGTTATCCGTGAATCTTGCAAGATTCGGAATAGATGTGGAAAGCATTGAAGGCTCTATCGAAAAATCTATTACCGATCTGCTGCGCAGCATTCCCGGGAATTTCGGAACGATCCTCAGTACTTCCGTCAGTGTCGGAAGCAGCCTGTTCAACCTTGTGATCGGATTTATACTTGCCGTATATTTCCTTGCGGGAAAAGAAAGCTTCAAATCCGGAGTAAGACGCATGCTTCACGCTTTTCTGACAGATAAGACTTATTCGATGCATTCCGCGTTTTGGAAGAAGTGCCACGAGATCCTTATAAGATATCTGGGATTTGATGTCCTTGACGGAATCATTGTCGGAGCTGTAAATGCGATCTTCATGGCCATTGTGGGAATGCCCTATGTTTCACTCATTTCTGTTGTGGTCGGTGTTACCAACCTGATACCTACATTCGGACCGTTTATCGGAGCTGCGATAGGAGCCTTCATACTTGTTCTGGTCGATCCGATGTATGCACTTGCATTTCTTATCTTCACTCTTGTGCTTCAGCTGCTTGACGGCTATGTACTTAAGCCGAAATTGTTTGGCGGTTCACTCGGCGTGCCTGCCGCATGGATCCTGATATCCATTGTGGTTGGCGGAAAGCTTTTTGGCATTCTCGGAATCGTTTTGGGTATTCCCTTTGCCGCTATCATATCCTTCACATACGAAGAATTGTTCATGCCTATTTTGCTGAAACGGAAAGCCGCGATAGATAAAAAGGAAAAAGAAGAGAGCAAAAAAGAAGACGGTAAAAAAGAATAAGACATTACGGATTCCCGCAGATGATGCGGGAATCTTTTTTGTGACTAAAGTCATATCAAGAATCTGTCTTTTTTCACTGATATTTAAACGCCTGAACTGTTATTCTTGTTTCAGAAAGAAAAAGGAGGCATGAAATTGGAGACGATTTTAAAGCTTAACGAACTGACCAGAAAATATGACAATCACGTCGTTGTTGATAATGTGGACCTTGAGATAAAAAAAGGAGAGATCTTCGGACTGCTCGGTCCCAACGGTGCCGGCAAGAGTACCACTATGAACATGATCTGCGGCATCGTAAGACCAACCCTCGGAAGTGTGGAGTTCATGGGAAAGGATTTCGGAAAGAAAAATAAGGAGCTTTGCAAAAAACTCGGATACATTCCCCAGGACCTTGCGATACATGAGAGCCTGAAAGCATGGGAGAATGTGGAACTCTTCACATCCCTTTACGGAATAAAAGGCAGGGAACTTAAGGAAAGAGTGAAGGAATCCCTTGAATATGTGGGACTCTGGGAGAGGAGAAACGATTATGCGAAAAAATTCTCCGGAGGCATGAAGAGAAGGCTGAATATCGCATGCGCCATAGGGCATCACCCGGAGCTCCTCATCTTTGATGAACCCACCGTGGGCATCGATCCACAGTCCAGGAATTTCATCCTGGAGAAGATCAAAAAATCCAATGAAAACGGCGCAACGGTCATATATACGAGCCATTACATGGAAGAGGTCGAAAGTATCTGCACCAGGATAGCGATCATGGATAACGGCAAGATAATCGCAACCGGAACCTCGGAAGAACTTAAGAAACTGGTGGTGGACGATATTTCATCCATCACGCTTGAGGAAGTGTTCCTTACGCTTACAGGCAAGAAACTCAGAGATATTTGACGGATCGGAGAGGTAAAAAATGATCGGATATTTGATCAAGAACAATCTTAAACTCCTGCTGAGGAACGCCGGAAACCTGTTTATGTACATCCTGGCTCCCGTTGCGGTCTCGGCGGTTCTGATAAGTGCTTTTTCATCGCTCCTTGCAAGCTATGAAGTTCCGGACGAGTTCCGGGCAGGGTACACCGTGCAGAGTGGAAGCTTTTACGAGATGCTGATCCCCATGCTTACGGATATGGCCTCGGAAGAGGGTATCAAGTTTGTGGAATATAAGAATGCGGACCCCGAAGAAGCAATCACAAAGGATGATCTCGGAGGCTTTGTGGTCTTCGGCCGGAAAGACTACGTGCTCTACAGGGCCGATGATACGAGAGGACAGAGCCTTAATTTTTTCCTGAAGGTATTTTTTGACAATGTTTTTTACGGGATGACAAAGACGGAAATTGAAGCTTCGCATCCGTTCTTTGTTCCCGCCATAGATGCGACGGATTATTACGGTATCATATACGCCGTGTATTTCGGATGGTGTGCCATAGTGTGCGCTTCCAGACTCCTCAGCCGTGAAAAAAAATACGGCATCGAGAAAAAGTATCTTGTCTCCGGAATGGGTGATCTTAAGATCTACCTGGAAAGGATGATCCCCACATTTCTGGCAGTGCTCATATGCAACCTTATCGGAGTGACACTTTCTATATTCTGTCTCGGTGTGAAGTGGGGGAATCTTCCGGTATCTTTCATGATACTTTTCATGAGCGTTCTTTCGGCAACCGCGCTCGGAATGTTCATCTATTATATCTGCGAGAGCAATGTGGTCACCATCATCATCACATTTATGATCGTATGGACTCTTGGATTCATCGGAGGATCCTTTGAGACCTATATGTTCTCGACTACGCCGGAACACCTTAAGATGGCAGATCCCATATACCATATAAACAGAGCACTGACAGAACTGTCGGTCATGGGCAGGAGCGAATATGTCTCAAGTGCAATGATCTACACAGGTGTTATGACAGCAATCCTGGTGGCTGCGACGCTATTGACCGCAAAGATCAAAAGGAGGATAAAGGCGTGAGAGCATTGATATTATCTGGTCTGAAACTGCTTTTCAGAAACAAAGGCTTCTGGTTTTTCATTCTTGTCACCCCGCTGGCCTCTGTTCTGCTGCTTAATATTCATCAGGCCAATACATCCTATTATCATGTTGATGAAAGCACCCTTACCGAACTCTCAGACCCTGACTATAAGGTGGCATATTACGGAGGCGAGGGAAAATACGTCATCAAGGTTTATGATGCCTGCGGAAGCGAGTATTCGGAGTTTTTTCTCGGATCCCTTTCAAAGAGCGGACTCTTCGGGATATACCGTGTCCAGGCTTCGGGAATGACGCCGGAGGATTATTCTGAAAGGACGGCCTTTGACGGTGAAAACGACCGCATGGGAGCTTCTTTGTATATTTCTCCGGAGTTTGAGGCTTCTCTCAGAGACGGAAATCCGGATGAAGGGCTTGAGATATCCGTACTTTCCGATGATCCCAGAGAGGATATCCTTACAGATGAGATAAACATTATCTGCGGAAGGATGACTGCCGCATTCGGAACAGTCCCGGATGGGGATGTCATATCTTATCTCGAAAGTTCGGAAGAAGAGATGCCCGGTTCATCCGTAGTGGTGGTGGGCAGTGCACGGGATACGGTCCTTACCAACACTCAGATCGATAATAAGACCTCGATCGGATATGCGATGGCCATCATGTCCATGGGGTATGTTTTCTGCGGGATATTTGTGGCACATACCATAATGGAAGAGCGCAGGGACAAGGTCGCGACAAGGATCGATATCACGGGATTATCACCTGTTACCTATTTCCTGGCAAAGTTCGTCACGGGACTTGTCGGAACTGCGTTGCTTACCGTGATCCTCGGGATCGGTTTCTTTTTTGTCAGAAACGATTACGGTATTTCAAAACTCTCCGTGCTGGCATTGATCTTTTTCATGGGTATCATTTTTAACTGCATGAGCATAATGATCGGAATATTTGCAGGAGATGCGATGACCGCCAATATCATAGCTTTTACCCTGTGGTCTTTTTCATCGATGCTGTCCGGAACGTTTTTCCCTCTGAAGAATGCGACTTCTATGGTGCTTTTCCTCTCATCCCTCATGCCCCAGAAATGGTTCATGGATGCGCTGGATGAGATGTTTATCGGAAGCGGAAAAGTTGCGATTATGGTATTATGTATCGTAGCCGCGTATCTTTTTGCCATGACCGGCCTCGGGAGCGTCGGTATAAGAGTTGTCAAAAACGGTGAATAAGATCTGATGGAAAAACTGAAGCAAAATTATTTCATTCTTGTCAGGATGGTGATCATGTTTGCATTTGTCGCATACGGGATCATCGCGAAGATAAATGATACAGGAGTGTCCGTGAGGATGCTCCTGCTTGTTTCGTTTTATGTCGGGACTTTTGCACTTAAGGATGTGTTCGAAGGAAAACTGAAGCTCTTTTTTTCACTGATATGTGTTCTCGGGAGCGCAGCTCTCATAGCCTTTGAAGGCGGTGCGTTTCTGCCCGCGGGATACCTGATGGTTTACGAAGGCATCTCTTTCATGAAAAAACCGGATTTCAGATGGTATGCTCTGCCGCTACTCTTAGTGTTTGCGGGCGGACCCGAGGGGCCTGCCGTCAGGTTTATCATTCTTCTTGTGCTGAGCATCTGCTATATACAGCACTATGTCGTGATATCTTCATACAGAAAACTGGTGATGGAAGATACCATCAATGAGCAGAATCTCAAGCAGGATATAATGCGTACCGAATTTCAGGCAAGGGATGAAAAAAGAAAGAGCATGCTCATGGCCGAGAACCAGATACTTGAAGAAAGGACCGCTCTTTCACAGACTCTTCACGACAAGCTCGGACATAATATAAACGGATCCATATATCAGCTCGAAGCCGCCAAGGTCCTTCTGGAGAAGGATCCGGAACGCACAAAGGGAATACTCCAGGGAGTCATCGACAGCCTGAGGACGGGAATGGATGAGATACGCATGATACTCAGAAAAGAACGTCCGGAGAAAAAACAGCTGGCGATGCTGCAGCTGTACAAGCTCTGTGAGGACTGCAGGAGCAAAGGGGTCGAGACAGAGCTTGATACCGAAGGGGACCTTTCCCTGATAAGCGATGAAATATGGGAGATAATCCTGGATAATGCTTTTGAGGCGATATCAAATTCCATGAAATATTCGGGATGTACAAATATACATATCGGTATCGTGGTCATGAACAAGAGAGTCAGATGCGTGATTGCGGATAACGGAAAAGGATGCGGGAAGGTCGTTGACGGCATGGGACTCGCGGGTATGAGAAGAAGAGTACGTGAAGTCGGCGGGACACTGATGATAGAAAGTGAAGCGGGATTTGCGGTGAGCATGCTTCTTCCCATTGAGTAAGGAGATTGTATGGAAAAGATCAGAGTGATAATCGCAGATGACAGTGATTTTGTCCGTGACGGAATGAAGATCATACTTGATGTGGATGATGATTTCGAGGTGGTCGCATGCGCTTCCAACGGCAAAGAAGCGGTAGAGGTTGCAAGAAAGGCAAAGGCTGATGTGATACTCATGGATATACAGATGCCTGTGATGGACGGCATCGAGGCAACGGGGATCATAGTGGAGGAGAATCTCGGAAAGGTTCTCATCCTGACTACCTTTGACGATGACGAGCTTGTCCGTAATGCGCTTGCAAAAGGAGCCAGGGGGTATCTCATCAAAAACCACACTCCCGATCATCTGAAGCAGATGATCAGGTCTGTCTACAGCGGTGCGGGAGTCATGGAGGAAAATATCCTGGATTCTCTTACGAAAAAAATCGACATCGCCTCCTACGGAGCTGAGGGCTTCGATCCTTCGGGCTATTCCGAGAGGGAACTGGAGATCATAAAAGCAGTGGCAGACGGACTCTCAAACAAAGAGATCGCCTCCAGACTTTACATATCCGAAGGGACGGTCAAGAACTATATCACCAGCATCCTGGCCAGGGAAGACCTGTCCCACAGGACCGCTCTGGCGGTGTACTATCTGACCGGAAAAAAATGATATCCAAAATAAGGGGAGGGTCGAAACCAAATTCAATGTTTTGAATTCCAGACTGTCTGTTTACGGTGAAATGAATCCAATAGAGTCGATAAAGAGCAGGATCAAGTCGCCCGAGAGCATACTTATGAAGATGGAGAGAAAGAATCTGCCTTTTGATCTGGACGGTATCCGGAATAATATCACCGATGTTGCGGGAGTAAGGGTGATCTGTTCTTTTGTGGATGATATTTACAGGCTTGAGGAGCTGTTCCTCGGTCAGGACGATAGCTATGGACTTTTGGGCGAGCCTTGAGCACAAATTGAGATATAAGAAGGACATTTCTCACGAAATGATCGATGCACTCGGAGAAGATCTTAAGAAGTGCGCATTGGACAGCGCAGACCTTGACAGGCGTATGGAGGAAGTAAAGAAAAAACTCTATTCACAGCCGGAGGTCTGATAAAAAAACCGGGGAAGGGGGAGCCGGGCGCGGGATACCCGGCATCTCTTCTTTAAGTGCCTGACGGGATTTGGAGCGTGAAAAAAATTAGTCAAAATTTTTTTAAAATTATAGTTGACGAAGAGCGGCAGCTTTGATAATATAAACGTTGCCGCTGTGCTGGCGCTTTTATTTTTTTGTGCTGAATACAGCCTGGAGAGGTATCGAAGCGGTCATAACGAGGCGGTCTTGAAAACCGTTTGTCCGAAAGGGCGCGTGGGTTCGAATCCCACCCTCTCCGCTCAGACTTTTTAAGACCGGGTCTGAAGACTAAATTCATACTTGCTTTTGATTCAAGCATGGTACTTTGGAGAAGTACTCAAGTGGTTGAAGAGACACCCCTGGAAAGGGTGCAGGTCGTT
>CAMNAQ010000071.1 GCA_946531495.1 uncultured Lachnospiraceae bacterium
CGGTGCTGATAAGGCGGATGAGATGTTCGTTTCGGTTTCGGTTTTGAAGGAATGAAATATTTCCGCATTGCGGCGAGTTCCCTGCTTTACAGGGAATTTGTTTTATTATAAAATGGTTCTACTATTCCTCAATAGCTCAGTCGGTAGAGCATTCGGCTGTTAACCGAAGTGTCGTAGGTTCGAGTCCTACTTGGGGAGTTTAAAATAAATATGGTGCCATAGCCAAGTGGTAAGGCGTGGGACTGCAACTCCCTGATCGTTGGTTCAAATCCGACTGGCACCTCTTAAGAATACATCCTTAGCGGGATGTATTTTTTTATGCATTAGATCCATGAGGAAAGGACAGGGGGTACACAGGTGGTTTTTAAAAATACGAAATGCCATGATACAATGGATTAAGCTAATATATCTTTATGCGATATTGTTCACATTGTAATGGAATTCTATTATATGAACAGAGCAGATGGGATGGATCTGTTTGGTAAGTGACTTGGGTGCGGTCGAACTCGTCTATATGTTTGAACAGATAAAGCATGATACTTATGCTGGCTATCTGACATATACAAGTTTTATGAGGGAACGTAATGAATAGAATCTTGAAAATACTGGGCATTTGTTTAGCTCTTTCCGGTTTATACTGTCTGGTGCTGTATCTGGTTTTGCAGAAGACGGTTTTCCATGATTTGCATTCAGATGCCGTACAAAATGAGTATGAATATGATCAGTCTTATTCTGCTCCTCCGGTTCCGGCTGTTCATGAAAGAACGATCAGCGAAGAGGTTCCTGACAGCGTATCTGACAGGGGAATAATCCTCAGGGGACCGGTTTATGATCCTGATTCGGACGTGACATATAAGTCATACAGACAATCTCCAAACGGTACGGCTGTGTGGTTTTGGGAATATGTATGCGATCGCAACCTGCTTGTGGAAAGTTCGGATTCGGAATTCAGGGAATACTGCGAGGGATTTTCAGAGTTTGGTGAACTGTCATTTGGCGATGATAACGGAGTGAGCGATTACAGCTGTACTGTTCGTATTCCATATATCAGTGGAGTTAATACGTATTACAGTTGCTTCCAGATATTCAGAACCTGCCTGTATCCGGAGGAATGTTCGGAAGGCGGGATATGGAAGGACGCCGGAGATGGTGCCTTCAGTAAATGGCAGATCTATTTCGATCCTACCGGAAGATATCTGCTGCTTGATGTTTCCGGCCCTGAACCGGATGATTTCATGCTTGCCTTCCTTGAGCCTCAGATGATCTCAGTAGACATTACCGGCTCGCAGCCGGGTGAGGAGGCTGTTCATCTGACTGATTCCGGAGATGTAGAAAAGTATGTTGATGCCATGCATGAACTGGAAGTTATGATAGTTGATGAAGACAGATCGGAGCTTGCCATGGCGGAGAATTATACGGTACTGTCATTTACCGATGAAAACGGAAAGGTTAATGATTACAAACTGGTTGGCGAATATCTGATTCACCGTGATGATGTCTTTCACATCGAAAATCGTGAAGCACTCGATAAACTTGAGAAAATGTTAGAGTAAGAGCTTTGGAGAATAGTGGCATGAGCTTTCATGATCTTGGAAAAAAAATCAAAGATGGTCTCAGAAGAAATGATCTGGGAATGCCTGCTGTTATTTTGCGTTCTTTCCTTTACTCCTTTTGCCTTAATATAATTTACCTGATCTTTGAATCGGCATGTGTCTGGGTTGGTTTTATTCCCTTTGCGTTCACTTCTCAGGGTGGCGAGTGTGTTCAGTATTTTGGGCGGTACTGGAGCATCACCCAATTTTATCCCATGTCTTCATTGGATCATCCTCAGCCTACACCGGATCCTGTCAAAGCATTTTCTTTTAGAATGGTTCTTATCACCCTGGTTGCCGTAACATTCATCATTTTTGTTATCCTTTGTATTAAAAACGGACATGCAAAAAAGTTGCTTGTGATCATAGGCACCGTTGCTGTGATTGTATGCGGTGTTTTTCTGGTGAAAAATGCTGTAAAAAAATGGAAAGATACTCCCATGGAGTTCTATCACATGCAGATCATCACATCGGATCTGCACCCGGGTGTTTATCATACGATCGATTTCAGGGTGGGTAACCCGGGAAGTGCGCTGATGCTGGTTCCTGCAGGTTCGGGCGGCAGCACTTACGGGTATTCCGAAAAGATCAGAATAGAAAATACAAGGACTGTTGATGAGATTTCCAGGAAAGAACTTATGGCTCTTCTTGAAGCGGCATCCGCAGTCAGAGATCATCGGAATGGCAATTATAAAGGTGATTTTGCATTTAAAGTAGAGATCACGTATGAGACCAGAGACGGATACGGCAGCGTACATTTTTGGGGATATGATGAATTTCCCGAAGAGTGGGCTGAATTTGCAAGACTTGCAAATGAGCTCTGCGGCGGAGATTATTTAAGGGAAAATCCCGAACTTGTGGCATATTCCGATGAGTGGTTCAGTGAAACCTATGGTATCTATGATTCGGACCTTCCGGAGGGCGCAAGTATTCAGGATATGAAGGATAATACCTGGTTCGGCATGGGGATGGACCGCATATGCGGCAACGGCATCTCGGGAATGACTGATGCTTTTAACGGAGAAGAGGAAGTTAAAAGATATCTGGAATATCTGCGACGGAAGTGAGAAAAAGATAAGTCCCCACGTTCGCAAAATCCGGAATTAAAAAAATACACCCCCGGACCTTTTAAAGTCCCGGGGGTGATCTGACATCTGAATATTACTTTGAAACATACCTGCCTATGAATTCAGTGATACCGTCTTCAGTCATTCCGCCGCTTAAGGGGAAAGAAACATATGCTTTTTCCTTGAGAGGCTTCCTGGAGGGGGTGAGGTATGTTCCCTTCATGGGCTTTCCCGAAGCGTCGCAGATGCTGAACTCGCTGCCTGCTGCTGAAAACTTTGCACCTGATACCTCGCTGAGCTTCCACAGCTTATAGCCGATGAGAGTTCCGGATCCGAGCTTGTACAGCAGCTCGTCATTTGCGGATACCATAAGATCTCCGTAAGAGTCTTTGATCTGATGATTCGATTCGAACTTAGCTTGAAACTTCTTGTTTGCATTCTTATCGGCTATTACAGCCAGAACTATGATCAAAACAAGAGCTCCTATAAGGATTATTCCACCCATTTAACATCCCCCCCGTCTAAAATAATTTTATGCCAATCCCTGCATAATGAGGTAAGCAACAACTTCCCATACTATTGCAACTGCAACCAGAACGATTCCCATGATCCTGGTCTTCTTTACTGCTGCGGGATCTTCCTGTCTGTCCTTTTTGGTGCATTTCTTGGGTATGGCGATCATGGTGATGCCGAGTACCAGTAATATGATTGTTAACATGATTCCCTCCGTTTGTGTGTTTATTATTTACTGCAAACGTCGAAATTATAATACATATTCGGCGGCATAACAAGCGTGGCATGAGTAATTCGTCATCTTAATCCGGTTTAATCTTTCAACGAAAAAAACGTATTCTTTTAAGCACATCTTACAAAAATCGTCAGAAATCAGCGGCCTTATTGTGGAAATTTACCACACATGCTAAAATAATATGGTCTATAGTCGGAAGCTTTTTCCGGACAAAAATATGTAAGGAGACACGTTTATGGCAAAGGAAATGGTAGCTATGATCCTTGCCGGGGGACAGGGATCGAGACTTTATGCGCTGACTGATAAGCTTGCAAAACCGGCTGTACCATTCGGCGGTAAGTATCGAATTATTGATTTCCCTCTTTCTAACTGTGTAAATTCCGGTATCGACACCGTCGGTATCCTTACACAGTATCAGCCGCTTGTTCTCAATGAGTATATCGGACACGGGCAGCCCTGGGACCTCGACAGACTTCACGGAGGCGTTCATGTGCTTCCTCCATATCAGCAGGCAAAAAATTCTGACTGGTATAAGGGAACCGCAAATGCTATCTACCAGAATCTGAGCTTCCTCAGAAGATATGACCCCGAGTATGTCATCATTCTTTCCGGCGACCAGATCTGCAAACAGGATTATAATGATTTCCTCGAATTCCATAAGGCTAAGGGAGCTGATTTTTCTGTTGCCGTAATGGAGGTTCCCTGGGATGAAGCCAGCCGTTTCGGACTTATGGTAACGGATAGCGACGATCGTATAAGCGAATTCCAGGAAAAGCCGAAGGAGCCCAAGAGCAATCTGGCTTCCATGGGAATCTACATATTCAATTTTGATGTCCTTGAAAAATATCTTGAGGCAGACGAAGCTAATCCGGAATCATCCAATGACTTCGGTAATGATATCCTTCCTGCGCTCCTCCGCGACGGAAAGAAGATGTATGCATATCGCTTCAAAGGATATTGGAAGGATGTAGGGACCATTTCCTCTCTTTGGGAAGCTAATATGGAGGTACTTAATCCCGAGAGCAGTGGCATCAATCTTTTTGATGATGACTGGAAGATCTACTCCAGATCGTCCGGAAAAGCCGCACAGTATATTGCGGACGGTGCGGTGATTGATAATGCCATGCTTACAAACGGATGCCGCGTATTCGGCACGGTCAGACATTCGATCCTCTTTGCAGGCGTTGAGGTTGAAGAGGGAGCAATCGTTGAAGATGCCGTCGTCATGGGAAATGTTAAGATCTCCAAGGGTGCAAAGGTTACTCACTGTATCGTCGGTGAGGACGCTTTCATAGGAGAGAATGCCGTAGTCGGTGAAAAGCCCGCCGCAGGTGACGAGAAGAATGTTGCGACCGTAGGCCCCAGGGTTAAGATCGGCAGCAGAGCTGTGATCAGCGGAACCGCAATGGTCAAGGAAGATGTTGAGGAGGGCGGAAAATGCTGAAGAATAAACATGATGCAATAGCTGTAATCTTTGCCAACAGCTACGATAATGAGGTTCCCTCACTTGTTAATGAACGCCTTATGGCTTCGATTCCCTTTGCAGGCAGATACAGACTTATAGATTTTACTCTGTCCTCTCTTGTGGACTGCGGAATCGATAATGTATCAATAATCGTAAAAAAGAATTACAGATCCCTTATGAGACACCTCGGAAGCGGCAGACCCTGGGATCTTGTAAGAAGAAACGGCGGACTTAATATCGTTCCCCCTTATGCCGAAAAGGGCATCAAGGTTTACAACGGACGTGTAGAGGCCGTTGCCAGCATTCTTGAATTCCTTAAGGGCTGCAAGGAACAGTATGTGTTCATGACCGATTCCAATATCGCATGCAGATTTGATTTTGCTGATATGATAAGAGCTCATGTGGAGAGCGGAGCGGATGTGACCATTGCGTACAAGAATGAACCGATCCCTTACGGATTCATGAATCTTCAGACCACACAGACCACCGATCTTTACTATACTCTTGATCTGGATGGTAACAGAGTCACATCCATCAATACCAATTCAAAAGAGTACGGGCCTCAGAATCTTTCCATGAACCTCTATCTTGTTGAGAGGGAAAAGCTCATCTCACAGATCGAGAGGGCTTATGCCCAGGGACATGTTTTTTATGAGAGAGATGTTCTTGCTCCGATGATCGAGACCTCCAAGATCTGCGGTTATGAATTCAAGGGATATTCCGCAAGGATCACCGATATGGTGAGCTATTTTGAGGAGAATATGAAGCTTCTCCATCCGGATAATCTCAAGGAACTGTTTGACGGAGGAAATGTCTATACCACAGTCAGAGATGACAATCCCGCAAGGTACTGCTCGGGTTCAAAGGTTTCCAACAGCCTTATCGCCGACGGATGTGTGATCGAAGGTGAGGTTGACAACTGTGTTCTTTTCAGAGGCGTACATGTCGGAAAGGGTACGCGCATCAGGAACTGTATCGTGATGCAGGATACTGTGATCGCCGGTAATTGTGAGATCGAATACTCAATAATGGATAAGGAAGTATCAATTGCTTCCGGCAAGACCATCAAGGGAGAAAGAACCTTCCCTGTTTTTGTCCCGGCATTTAAAAAGATCTTATGATCATTTTTCGCAGAAGCGCGAATATGAATCACAGGGCCTTCCTGTAAGGGAAGGCCCTTATCATCAAAGGAGGAGAAAATGGCAGAAAACAATATCGCTAAAGAGATAGCCGAACTTAATGAGATAATTGAAAAATATGACAATATCGTTTTTTTTGGCGGAGCCGGTGTGTCAACAGAGAGCGGGATCCCGGATTTCAGAAGCGTTGACGGTCTGTATAACCAGAAATATGATTATCCTCCGGAGACCATTCTTTCGCATACATTTTATGTAAGACATACAGCGGAATTTTACAGGTTCTACAGGGATAAGCTCATATGCAAAGGTGCTAAGCCGAATGCGGCTCACATCAAGCTGGCGGAGCTGGAGAAGGCAGGCAAGGTCAGGGCGGTGATAACGCAGAATATCGACGGTCTTCACCAGGCTGCAGGCAGTAAGGAAGTACTTGAGCTGCACGGATCGACGCTCCGGAATTATTGCATTAAGTGCGGTGAATTCTATGATATAGATTACATCGCAGATTCTCAGGATGACGTTCCAAAGTGTAAAAAATGCGGGGGAGATATAAAGCCGGATGTGGTGCTGTATGAAGAGGGTCTTAACATGGATACTCTTCAGAAGTCGGTGCATTATATCTCCAATGCGCAGGTGCTGATAATCGGCGGAACCTCTCTTGCGGTTTATCCCGCTGCAGGCCTTATCGATTATTTCAAAGGAGACAAGCTGGTAGTCATTAACATGGCTCCCACATCAAGGGATGCGCATGCGGATCTTGTTATTGCAGCGCCTATCGGAAAAGTATTTTCACAGATAGTTGTATGATCCGAACATGGCTCAGCATTCTTTCGCTTGCCTCAAACATACGTAAATCAGGGAGGAATAAGAAATGGCGGAATCCAGAGGCCCCGTGGCACCCAAGGATCCTACGGTAAAGAGACCTTTTTATTACATAATGAGGGATAAGGATATTTGCGCATCCCCGCAGCCTGACGGAACGGGTATACAGTTCATATTCGAAAGCGACGGAAGACTCGGGGCAAGTGCCAAGCTCGTGGGTAATCTTGAAGACGAGGCTATGCTTGCGGAGCTTTTTACGACCGAAGGGTTCAGAAAGCAGGTCCACAGCATCGGCGTTGCCGTTAAGAAAAGCGGTGATCCCGTAAAGGTGAAATTCTGTTTTCAGATGTATGGAAAGACAGATCCGTACAAAACAGGTACCACACTTGCGATGGAGCTTGATTCCGACGGCATGGAGATGGTCATGGAACTGGACAGGTATCAGTGGTCGGATGATGATAATGTGACCGGTCAGATACGTTTCGAATTTCCGGAGCCGGGAATCGCTGCCAAGGCAACGGTTGCATTATATCTTAATGACGGATATACCGCACCTGAGCAGAAGGAAGACAAGGAAGTTGATGTTACGTGCGCGGCATATAAAGAGATGATATCAAGATCTCTTATGCAGAAGGGTAACGTTCACAGGCTTAAAGCCGCGATCGATAAAGCACGCAGCGGAGAAAAGACTTATGTATCCTTTATCGGCGGATCCATCACTCAGGGCGCCGGTGCAGTCCCCATCAACACGGAGTGCTATGCGTACAAGGCTTTTCAGGGCTTTTGCGATATTGCGGGCAGAGGATATGACGATAATGTCATATACACAAAGGCCGGTGTCGGAGGAACCCCTTCAGAGCTTGGAATACTTCGTTACGATTCCGATGTCCTTCGCCATGGAGAGAGGATGCCGGATCTTGTTGTAGTGGAATTTGCCGTAAATGATGAAGGCGATGAGACCAAGGGCGAGTTCTTTGATTCGCTTGTAAGGAGGATATATAACAGTCCTCAGAAGCCGGCAGTTGTGCTGCTGTATTCGGTATTTGTCGACGGATACAACCTTCAGGACAGACTTAAATGCGTTGGCGAAGCGTATAAACTTCCGATGGTGAGCATTAAGGATGCGGTTTATGATCAGTTTTACCTAAGTGAAGAGGATGGCGGAGTTATAAGCAAGAACCGCTATTTCTATGATATGTATCATCCTACCAATATCGGTCACCGTATAATGGCTGACGGACTTATCAATATGTTCAGGGAAGCTGATGCATCGGCTGACGAAGAAGATCTTGATATAAGCGGCATCACTCCTCCCAAGGGCTCGGAGTTTGAGAACATTTATCTTGTGGACAGGGCAAATATTGACAGCTCCCCCGCAGTGATCTCATATGATATGGGAGGATTTGACAAGCGCGGCGATGAGCTTCAGTATGCCGAGCATGATCTGGATGCAAACGGAACACCCGAATTTTCTGATAATTGGCTCTATGATGGAGGCGGGAATACTGCATTTAAGGCAAGGATGAAGTTTAGCGCACTTCTTGTCGCCTATATGGATTCTGCATCCATAGAGGTGGGATGTGCCGAAGTTTATGTTGACGGTGTAAAAACCCTGGATATCGACCCGCACCTGATCGGCTGGCAGCACTGCAATGCACTTATAGCTTTCAGAGGAGGCCCTTCGCAGGAGAGGGAAGTAGAGATCAGGATCACTGACGGAAGCAGGAAATTCACTTTGCTTGGGTTTGGAATAGTGGATTGAGCACGAAAGCAAAATCATGTAAAACGAAAAATGTTAAGCCTTTCCGGAGAGCCCGTTCTTCGGAAAGGCTTTTTATTTTAGGTATCTTTTAGGTATCTTTTAGGTATCTTCATGCGGTGTCTTACAAAGATGTTGCGATAATATTTCATTATATTTCGATATTATTATATCGTGTTACGATAAATTTATGTTGACAAATGATAATCCCGGTTGTATAGTCATACTCATGACAGGGAAAATGACTGTCCGAAAGTCATTATGAAAGATAGTGCGAAAGCAGCATGCTTAATGGCATCTTTTACAAAAATGACCGGAGGCACGGCTGCAAATTCGCAAAAATGCGGGAGGAATAAAAAAATGACACAGAAGAGTCTTGCAAAGTGGGTACAGGGGATCCTGATAGGGTTTGCCATAGTGGGAGCAATCTTTTATCTGGGGATAATACCGATGATAGGGAAGGATATTGCAGCGGATAATCCGGAGATGGCGTACATGTATTATCCCTGGCTGGTGTTCCTGCTTCTGACTGCGGTGCCCTGCTATGTTTTTCTGGTGTATGGATGGAAGATAGCGGTCAACATTTCGAAGGATAAATCTTTTTCACAGGAGAATGCGTCGTATCTTAAGAAGATGGCGCATCTTGCGCTTGGAGATACGGTATTTTTTCTCATAGGAAATATTGTGTATCTCTTCCTGAATATGAATCATCCCGGAGTGCTGCTCGGATCGCTCATGATCGATTTTGTAGGTGTGGCGGTATCGGTCGGATGCGCTGCCTTATCACATTTGGTGCTTAAGGCGGCCGAGATGAAGGCCGAGAACGACCTTACGATATAGGAGGGCTGCCATGGAAGATCAGATCATTTTTAATATAGATGTAATGCTCGCTAAGAGAAAGATGAGCGTTGGAGAGCTTGCCGATAAGGTGGGCATCACCCCGGCTAATATGTCAATTCTCAAAACCGGCAAGGCTAAGGCCATCAAGGTCGGGACACTGTGCAAACTTTGCAGTGCACTGGATTGCCAGCCCGGAGATTTGCTGGAATATAAAAAGGGAGATTAACTCAAATGGAACAGTTCAGATATAAACGATGCTTCAATAAAGCAATCATATGGGCTCTGTCGGCCGTGATCCTTCTGTACAGGAACCGTGCTGCCATCACGTATCCGGTCTTCATGGCCATAACTCTTGGGATCCTTGCCTGGGACTGCAGGTCCATGGGCAGAAGTCTTATCAGGGATTTTGAAGGCAAGATCACCATCAATCTTTTCTACTGCATCGCACTGATGCTCCTTTCGATAAACAAGTGCCTTACGGCATCGGAGGATCTGCAGTGGGGAGGCGGCTTTGGCATACTGCTTCTGTTCATATGTCTTCTTCTCAGGATATATTCCGGACAGGAAGCTTCCGAAGTAACGGACCAGCTGATCAAGATGGGAAAGGTGCTGCTTGTTCCTCTTGAGCATTTGGAGAAGCCCTTCAGGGACCGCTATGTTGCCCGCAAAGAGAGCACAGGTGAGATGACGGAAGGGAAAAAGAATTTCCGCTCCGTACTTCTGGGCCTTCTTATAGCTGTACCTCTGCTGGCTGTGATCCTTGCCTTGCTTGCATCGGCAGACCTCGTATTTGGCAATATCATTAATGACATTCTCAATGCCATCGAGCTTCCCGAGATAGATGAGGATTATATCGGAGTTCCCTTTAAGCTGTTCCTTGCATATATCGCATTCTACTGCTGGACTGCCTGTCTGCCAGCTGAAAACTTTCCTATGAAAAAAGAAGGAAAGAAATTCGACGCTGTCGTTGCCATAACCTTTAACTCGCTGATAGCTGTTGTCTACCTTATCTTCAGCGGCATTCAGTTCGTATATCTTGTGGGTAAAATGGAACTCCCCGGAGGATACACCTACGCAGAATACGCACACGAAGGCTTTTATCAGCTCCTTGCAGTGACCATTCTGAATCTGATACTGGTGTCATTTTGTAAGAAGCACTTTGCGGACAATAAAGTCCTCAAGGCAATCCTTACCATAATAAGCCTCTGCACCTATGTGATGATCGCATCATCTGCCCTCAGGATGTATCTCTACGTCGGAGTATACGGGCTTTCGCATCTCAGGGTCTATGTGCTGTGGCTGCTGGTGGTGCTCGTAGTCTGGACCACGCTTCTTACTGCCGGTATCTACAAGCAGGGCATTCACTTTTTCCGCATCATCACGGTATTCGTCACCGTTTGGTATCTTGCCCTGGCATTTTCTTTCCCCGACAGGTGGATCGTATCTTACGACCTGCAGCTTGAGAAGGTTCCCGATCACTTCATAATCTATGAGACATATCCCGATGCAGCACCCGTGATTGAGAAAGACGGAACACTCTGGGACAGATACTGCAACTATTATGATAACGATATGGAGATATATGAGGAAAAGAACATCATTCAGCATTTAAGGGAATTTAATTTTTCCGAGGACCGTGCATATGATCTGATCAGCGAAAACAAATAGACCATCGGATCAGGCACTTCATATACAGAAAGACCGGGAGCTTCATATAAAGAAAAATCAGGGGTTTCAAATAAAAAAATACTTGCGTATTGCCTGACCTGATGATATATTGAAAGTCCGTGATATATTTTCCTTGCTCGCTTTATTAGGAGCGGGCCAGAGACCAAAAGGAGGTAACAGCATGAACAAGTATGAATTAGCTGTCGTT
>CAMNAQ010000072.1 GCA_946531495.1 uncultured Lachnospiraceae bacterium
GTTGCCAGCAAGTATCCCGTTATCGCAAAGGAATATTTTAATAAACAAAAAGACCAGACGGTGGATATCATAAAACTTAACGGTTCCGTAGAGCTTGGCCCCATAGTAGGTCTTGCTGATGTGATTGTTGATATCGTTGAAACCGGATCCACTCTTAAGGAAAACGGACTTGCGGTGCTTGAAGAGATCGTACCTCTTTCTGCAAGGATGATCGTAAACCCTGTAAGCATGCAGCTTAAAAATGACCGTATAAAAGAGCTTGTTCTCAGATTAAAGGAACTCATCTGAGCAAAAGCATTACATTAAATAAGCGGAGATCCCGCGAAAGGACAAATATGAAGACAGTTAAGCTTACACCTGAATCCATTCAGGAGATCACAAGTACATTACTTAAAAGATCGCCTTCACAGTATACCCAGTATGAGGATACTGTAAATGAGATACTCAAAAACATCAGGGAAAATTCCGATAAAGCACTTTTTGAATATACGGAAAAATTCGACGGCTATACCATGACTCCCGAAAACATCAAAGTAACAAGGCAGGAGATAGAGGAAGCTTATACAAAGCTTGATTCCGAATATATTGATGTCATAAGAAAGGCAGCCTCCAATATAAGAGCCTTTCACGAAAAGCAGCTCAGAAACAGCTGGTTTGATACCAAGCCCGACGGATCGCTTCTCGGTATGAAGATAACCGCTATAGAAAAGCTTGGCGTATATGTTCCCGGCGGAAAGGCAGCATATCCTTCATCGGTTCTTATGAATATCATTCCCGCAAAGGTTGCAGGCGTTGACAGGATCATTATGTGTACTCCTCCCGGAAAGACGGGAGTGATCGATCCCGGTACTCTTGTTGCCGCAGATATCGCAGGTGCTGATGAAATATACAGAGCAGGCGGAGCACAGGCGATCGGGGCTATGGCTTTCGGAACAGAGAGCATTCCGAAGGTTGATAAGATAACCGGTCCCGGCAATATTTTTGTTGCTCTTGCAAAGAAGGCAGTTTACGGATTTGTCAGCATTGATTCCATAGCCGGACCTTCCGAGGTAATGGTTCTTGCAGATGAGACCGCCAATCCCAGATATGTTGCAGCCGATCTTCTCAGTCAGGCAGAACACGATGAGCTTGCAAGCGCTATTTTAGTCACTACGGATGAAAAGCTTGCTGAGGCCGTAAATAATGAGATAGAGGGCTTCCTAAAGACTTTATCAAGAGCCGATATCATCAGAAAGTCACTTGATAATTACGGATACATACTTATCGCATCAGACATAAATGAAGCGATCGATACCGTTAACTCCATCGCATCTGAGCACCTTGAGATCCTTACCGCAGATCCTTTTGAAACCATGTCAAAGGTAAGAAATGCAGGAGCAATATTCCTTGGAGAGTATTCTTCAGAGCCCCTTGGTGATTATTTTGCAGGACCCAATCACATACTTCCCACAAACGGTACCGCCCGTTTCTTCAGCCCTGTAAATGTTGATGATTTCATTAAAAAGAGCTCTGTTATATACTATTCAAAGGAAGCACTTGAAAGAGATCACAAAGCGATAGAGCTGTTTGCAAAAAATGAGGGGCTTACCGCTCACGCAAACAGTATAGCGGTCAGATTTGAATAAAAAAGGAGCATACATATGCCTGTCACGAAAAAAAGAAATAATACTTCATCCGTAAAAAAGAAATCTTCCGTAAAAAATTCCGAAAGGTGTTCCGAAGTCAGCAGAAAGACCGGCGAAACGGATATCAGGATAAGCCTTAACCTTGACGGAAGCGGCAAGCAGAGCATTGATACCGGTATTGGTTTCTTTGATCACATGCTGTCAGCATTTTCCAAACACGGATTCTTTGACCTTGACTGCACAGTCAAAGGAGATCTTAACGTCGATGGACATCACAGCGTTGAAGATTGCGGGATCGTACTTGGAGATGCGATCAAAAAAGCTGTGGGTGATAAAGCCGGAATAAACAGATACGGATATTTCATTCTTCCCATGGACGAAGTTCTTGTTCTTTGCAGCCTCGATCTTTGTGACAGACCCTATCTCGGATTCGAATATGAATATAAGGTTCCGATGATCGGTGAACTTGATACCGAGCTTGTAAGAGAGTTTTTCTATGCCGTAAGCTATTCGGCCGGTATGAACCTTCACTTTAAAGTGCTTTCAGACGGTAATGCACACCATGTAACGGAGGCCATGTTCAAGGCTTTTGCCAAGGCACTTGATATGGCAGTTTCATATGACAAAAGGATCAAAGGCGTATTGTCAACGAAAGGAGCACTCTGATGCTTGTCAAAAAATTTCTTCCCTGCATTTATCTGAAAAACGGAAGTGCGGTAACTTCAGATGAAGATGATTCCATCATAGAAGCTGATGCATATTCACTTGCGATGAAGTTTTGCAGGAACGGCGCTGACGCCATCATAATCCACGACCTTTCTTCCGGCATGGGAGATGAAGCCCATGAGGAAGCTCTTAAGATAATAAGAGCTATATGCGGGGACAGCGAGGTTCCCGTATATGCTACCGGTAATATCAAAAGATTGGAGGATGTTAAGAAGCTTGTTTATGCGGGCTGCTCCAAGGTTATCCTCGATTATGATGAAGAAGTCAATATCCTGCTTACATCAGCCGCATCAGGAAGATTCGGTCGTGACAAGATCATGGCTGCTGTTTCATTTCCCCAGACCCTTGTCAAAAACGTTCAGGATCTGGACAGGAGTCTTCTGATAGGAACTGATACCAATTATCATTCATCAGAGAAAAAAGAGGAAGGCTCGGTAAGTCAGCTTGCGGAAGAGTATGTATCCGGTATCCTTCTTAAAAACATCCACGCGCTGGATGTTATCTCCGATGAGATCAAACTTCCGATCATCATAAGTGCCAAGGATCTTGCGCTTAACAAAATGATCGAATTTCTGAAAAAGGATACTGTAAGCGGCGTCACCGGAAATGTTATCTCTCTTAACTCTGAAGAGATCGGTTCAATAAAAAAGATCGCATCCGAAAACGGGATCATAGTCAGAAAGTTTGAAAGCAAGCTTAAATGGTCTGATCTTAAGAAGGGCCCCAATGATCTTATTCCCGTGATCGTACAGGATTATAAAAATGATGAAGTTCTGATGCTTGCGTATATGAACGAGGAGGCTTTTCTCAATACTCTTTCTACCGGTATGATGACTTATTATTCAAGGAGCAGGGAGGAGCAGTGGGTTAAGGGCGAAACAAGCGGACATTATCAGTACGTTAAGAGCCTTACTGCAGACTGCGATAAGGATACCATTCTCGCCAAGGTTTCACAGGTGGGAGTTGCGTGCCATACCGGTGCAAGAAGCTGCTTCTTTAATGAGATAACCTGCAGCGAAGAGACTGAGACCTCAAATCCTCATCAGGTATTTGAAAAGGTATATGGTGTTATAATGGACAGAAAGCTCCATCCCAAGGAGGGTTCATATACCAATTATCTTTTTGATAAGGGACTTGATAAGATACTCAAAAAATTCGGTGAGGAAGCTACCGAAACCATCATCGCATCCAAGAACAGCGATAAGCATGAGATCATATATGAGATCAGTGACCTTATGTATCACATGATGGTGCTCATGGCCCAGAAGGATATCTCCTGGGATGAGGTAACAAGAGAACTGGCGGACAGATAATGAATTCAGACGGATTATTTCTTTCGAACGACATTCTGATGTCAATCGAAAAACCTGAAAGATATATCGGACACGAAGTTAATTCATGCATAAAGGACCCTGAAGATATCAGGGTCCGCTTTGTAATGTGTTTTCCTGACGTGTATGAGATAGGAATGAGTCATCTCGGGATACAGATCCTGTATGATATGTTCAATTCTTTTCCGGATGTGTGGTGTGAAAGAGTATATTCACCCTGGGTGGACCTTGATAAGGTGATGAGGGAGCAGCATATTCCTCTTTTTACTCTTGAATCGCAGAGACCTGTAAGAGAAGCAGATTTCCTCGGTATAACCATACAGTATGAGATGTGTTATACCAATATTCTTCAGATACTTGATCTGTCCGGTATCCCTCTCTCGTCATCTGACAGAACATGGGATGATCCAATAGTAATAGGCGGAGGCCCCTGCACATATAATCCGGAACCCATAGCAGAATTTTTCGATATTTTCTATATCGGCGAGGGAGAAACCAGATACAGGGAGCTTCTCGATCTATATGAAAAATGTAAGGATGAAGGAACTTCCAGAGAGGAGTTTCTTTTCCGCGCATCTCAGATTCCCGGATTATATGTCCCTTCACTGTATGAAGTGAAATATAACGAAGACGGAACGATCGCAGATTTTTATCCCATAAGGGAAGGCGTACCTTCCAAGGTGAAAAAGGAAGTCGTCAAAGATCTGGATGATACCTACTATCCGCAAAAGCCTGTTGTTCCCTATATCAGATGCGTACAGGACCGTGTAGTGCTCGAGATTATGAGAGGATGCATCAGAGGCTGCAGATTCTGTCAGGCAGGGGAGCTTTACAGACCCGTAAGGGAAAGGAGCGTAGATAAGCTGCTTGAAACAGTTTACCGTATGCTTGATTCTACCGGATATGAAGAGATATCCCTAAGCTCGCTTTCATCCAGCGATTATACACATCTTCCGGAACTTCTGGATAAACTGATCATCGAATGCGAAAAAAGGAAGGTCAATATCACGCTTCCGTCTCTGAGAATAGACGCTTTTTCCCTTGATGTCATGAACAAGGTTGAGGATATCAAGAAGACTTCAGTCACCTTCGCACCGGAAGCGGGTTCACAAAGACTCAGGGATGTTATAAATAAAGGCCTTACCGAAGAGGATATTTTATCCGGTTCCGCGCAGGCGATAAAAGGCGGATGGACCAAATTTAAATTCTATTTCATGCTGGGGCATCCTTTTGAAACGGATGAAGACATACTCGGAATAGGTGATCTTGCAAACAAGGTTGCTGCCGAATTCTTTGAGCTTGTTCCCAGGGAAGAAAGAAAAAACGGACCTATTTCCATTACTGTCAGCACTTCATTTTTCGTACCAAAGCCCTTTACCGCTTTTCAGTGGGCTCCCCAGTGCACTCAGGATGAATTTATCAGAAAAGCATATGTATGCCGCAGCGGAATAGCTTCACAGCTCAATCAAAAGAGGATCCATTATAACTGGCATGATGCAGATACTTCCGTTATCGAGGCTCTTCTTGCAAGAGGTGACAGAAAGGTCGGAGAGGTCATCCGTAAGGTTTATGAAAAGGGCGGCATATATGATGCATGGTCTGATTATTATTCCCATAAAAGATGGCTTGATGCACTTGATGAATGCGGTCTTTCACTTGATTTTTATGCTTACAGGGAAAGAAGCGCAGAAGAGATTTTTCCCTGGGATTTTATCGACATAGGTGTCAGCAAGAGATTCCTTCGAAACGAATATGAAAAAGCAAGAGAAGGAAAGATAACCGAAAACTGCAGGGCCAAGTGTAACGGATGCGGTGCTGCGACATTCGGTGCAGGAATCTGTCCCGGAGCTTACAAGAAATAATGACTAAGATAAGAGTAAGATTTACAAAACACGGAGCGATCCGTTATATAGGTCATCTGGATGTGATGCGGTATTTTCAGAAAACCATCAGAAGAGCAGGGATAAATGTATCCTATTCCGGCGGTTATTCTCCTCATCAGATCATGACTTTTGCCGCACCTTTAGGTGTGGGACTTGAAAGTGACGGAGAATATATGGACCTTGGTATCGAGGATGAGCATCCCGATACCGAAATGATCATGAATGCTCTGAATGAGGCTTCCGTCCCCGAAATAAGGATCCTTTCCGTAAAGATCCTGCCTGAAGATGCCGGGAATGCAATGGCTTCTGTTTTTGCATCGTCCTATGAGATCACTTTTTATGATGATAAAAAGGATCTGTGTCCTGATGCAGAAAAGATAAAAGAGCTTATAGACAGGATTCATTCCATGGATTCCATGATCTACCATAAGGAGACAAAAAAGACTTCAAGGGATATCGATCTTAAGAGCTTCATTTACAATCTGTATCTTAAGGATGACATTAGCTATAAACCCGTGATCTGCATGACCATAAATTCCTCCAGCTCGGATTCCATAAAACCGGGTTTTGTGATCGAGTTTATGTGCGGTCTTGAAGATATCCAGCTTCCACCGAATTCTTTGCAGATAACAAGACTTGATATGTTCACCCGGGGAGAAAACGGCGAAATGATATCCCTGGGTGATATTGGTGTAAGTAAATGAGCAGGAACGCATATCAGGGCATTGAAAAAAATACGGCAAGAGAACTTGAAACTATGCGAAAAGCGCAGGATGGCAAGCTGATAATAACTGATTATCAGCAGCGTTCCTGTGCTTTTCTTATATCTGGCGGAAGACTTGTTTCCGGCGCTGTAATTCTTTCTGATGATATCAATCCCGGTGATATTGTAATTGCCATAATAAAGGATGTAAAAAAAGACATAGGTGCCGCTTTTATCGAGTATTCGGAAGGAAAAGACGGATATCTTCCCCTTGAACTGACTATATCGCCGGAGACTTTAAAGCAGGGTGATCTTGTTCCCGTTTCGATAAAGGCAAGAGCACAAAAGGGAAAAAGAGCAAAATTCACTTCCCTGATCGATTATGGAAAATACGAAAACGGAGAGGAACTTAAGGAAAGGGCAAATCATCTTTCAAAGTTCAATTATCTTTATAAATCTGACAGCTATATAACAGAGACCATTGCAAATGTATGTGATGCGGGTGAATTTGAAGAGATAATTACGGATAAGCAAGAAGTTTATGAACAGCTGTCCGCCTTGTACCAAAATGTCAGGCTTTATCAGGATGAAAGCTTTTCGCTTTCAAAGCTTTACAGCATAGAGACAGCAGTCTCTGATTGTTTATCAAGGCAGGTGTATTTAAAATGCGGCGGATATCTGATCTTTGATCATACGGAAGCCATGACTGTGATCGACGTTAACAGTGGAAAATACAGCCCTCCAAAGAAAACGGACAGAGAAAGCGCATATTTTAATGTCAACAAAGAGGCAGCTGTTGAAATATGCAGACAGCTTCGGGCACGCAATATATCGGGGATCATCATCGTAGATTTCATAAATATTCAGAGCAGGGAAAAAAGAGAAGAGATCATCGGTATTTTGCGTAAGGAGTCTTCATCCGACATTCAGCCTGTTACGATAGTGGATTTTACCGGACTCGGACTTGCCGAGATAACAAGAAAAAAATCCCTTCCTTCACTTTATGAACAGTTGAAGGCAGCGAGGTGAAATATGTTCAGCCTGTTGAATAAAAATACAATTCCGTCGGATGATAAAAATGAAAGTAACAGTCATACATTTATGCTGGATCTGAATATCGATCAGATCCTTGACAGCATGCTCACCGAATGGAATCCGGAGATCAAAAAAATGTTTGAGAGCTTTCCGGATTCAAAGGAAGATGAAGATTACAGAAGAGACATCTATTGTGATATAAAAAATGACGATGTTTATTCATGCTTAATGGATTATCATGCGGCCATCCGTGAACGTAACAGCTTTGCCGGGCGCATGGATAATGCATATGAACTGATCCAGAAACAGACATGGTATCTGAGAATGATATATACATATATATCATCTCTGGAAATGCTAAAAGATAAGCTTTCCAAATGCTCACTTAAATCAGAAGGACTTAAGTCACTTTATTCTTATCTTGATTCTTTCCTGTCTGACAGTTCCACAAAAAACCTGCATGACAGCTGCTTTGAGCTTTGGAAGGAGCTGTCGGATTTTCATGTGATACTTAGTTATGAAAAGGGACGTTTTACCATTACTAACGGTATAACCGGTTCGGAATACGAAAAATTCCTCGAAGAGCTTTTTCCCGGTGAAAAGCACAGTATGACAAGTCCTTTTGAAGGTACTGAATATTTTTCGGATCTTGAAGATGAGATAATAAAGCTCTTCCAGAAGAAGAATAAAAACTATTTCAAAAAGCTGGAAAAATTCTGCAAGGTATATTCAAGCGTATCCGATGAACAGATCGTTCTTTTTGAAAAAGAGATCTGTTATTATCTTGCTTTTGAAGGCTTTCGAAGAAGAATGGAACTTCACGGTTACGGTATGTGTACTCCGCTTTCTGCCGGAGACGAGCTGAGTGCGGACGGTTTATATGATCTTGCTCTTGCAATATCAAATATTGAAAGGGGTAAAGAAACGGTTCCCAACGAACTTTTTCTTGGAAAGGATGAAAGATTCTTTGTCCTTACAGGTCCTAACCAGGGCGGAAAAACGACCTACGGAAGAAGTCTCGGACAATTGATCTATTTTACCAAAATGGGATTTGATGTTCCCGCATCTAATGCAAAGGTTCCTCATTATACCAACCTATGGACACATTTTTCGGTTGAAGAAAGCATTGAATCCGGACGCGGAAAGCTTATGGATGAGCTTGAAAGGCTGAAGCCCATCATGCATGACAGTCAGGAAGGCTCTTTTGTTGTGATAAATGAGCTGTTTACCACCGCAGCCAATTTTGATGCGATTGAAATGGGCAAAAGAGTACTTGATACTCTTATAAGCAAAAACTGCAAGGGTATATATGTAACCCATCTCGGCGAGCTTGCAGACAGTAAGAAGGGCATTGTAAGTCTTATAGCTACCGTGGACAAAGAAAATGTACAGACCTTCCTGATTGAAAGAAGCACTCCAATTGAAACAGAAAGCGTTAACAGACAGGTTTTAAAATATTCACTGACATATGACCGGCTTAAGGAGAGATTCAAATGAATGTTAATCTTTTATATAAAGATAAAGAATGGTCATCCGCCGGTGCATATTTTGACTGGAACTGGATGGTCAAGGATCTGGGGCTTGGTGCCATATTCAAGGCTGCCGGAACTGATTCAATCATACGTACATCTAAAGCCGGTATTTCAAATGCCATGGATCCGTATCTGGGTCATTCGGTAAAAAGAGTTATGGGTGTCCCACTGAAGACTCCCGAAGAGATCGTCTACAGACAGGATATTCTTAAGGACTGCATTAAAAAGCAGAGTATGATAGACCGTATGTACCAGATATCCGGTAGGGTGCTTGATGAGTGGGAAAAGCTTGGGAGAAAAAACAATTCCGTCGGAGAGATCGGAACCAAGGCAAAGCTCATAACTGATCTTAAAGTCTTAAAGCTTCTTTACGACGGGATCATAGATATAGAAACACTTTTAAATGAAAACATCGAAGGTATTGAATCCGAAGGCCTGATTTCTTTAAATGAAAGGCTGCAGGCTGAATTTACCGAAGAAAAGAAAGAAAGCTTCGATAAGCTGATCGATTCTGTTTCCTTCTTTGCAGGCCTTTATGATGAAAAAGAGGATGCATATCTTGTAAGGGTGCCTAAGATCACTCTTGAATGCAGTCTTAAAGACGGCCTTAAGATCGGTGACCTGAAGCTGGATGAACTGGAAACTTCAGCCATCAAATTCAGGAAGCAAAACGGATTAGGCACCAAGGTAAGAGACAGGATATCATCCATTAATCCCGGTGTGATCTCTACATATAAGGATCAGGCTATTCAGGAAGATGCGGAAGCTATCGAATTTCTGGTTGTAAGCTATGTTTATTCGTATTGCACGCCCTTTGTTTCAATGCTCGGAACCTTTTTTGACCAGTTCCATTTTCAGGCAGCCTTTTATCTCGGTGCTGTAAATATTCGATCCGTGATGCAGAATTTCCGCATAGATAATTCTTTTCCCATTGCAAAGACTGAGGATTGTCTTGAATATGATGAACTCAAGGAAATGATCCTTTCCATGGAGTTAAAGGGAAAAACCATAGGTAATTCCGGAAAGCTTAGCGGAAAGCAGCTTGTTGTGATAACCGGAGCAAACCAGGGTGGCAAATCGACATTCCTGAGAAGCCTCGGAGTTGCACAGGTACTGATGCAATGCGGATTGATGGTTCCCGCAAAGTCATTTACAGGTTCGATCCATACCTCCATCTTTACGCATTTTACAAGACGTGAGGACAGTGCCATGAACAGCGGAAGGCTCGATGAGGAACTTCGCAGGATGGACAGGATCGTTAATAATCTTCATAAGGATTCCCTGATCCTTCTTAACGAATCATTTGCCACAACAACCGAAAAGGACGGTTCCAGGATAGCCTACGGGATCATAAAGGCACTTATGGAAGAAGGGATCAGGATCTATACCGTAACTCATCTGTTGTCATTTGCAAGGAAGATGTATGAAGAATCGGGAGATGATGAAAAGGTATGCTTTATGTGCGCCGAGCACCTTGAAAACGGTAAAAGAACCTTTAAGATGATACCTCATGAGCCGGAGATGACAAGCTTCGGACTTGAGCTTTATGATGAGATACTTGGATCATGATATTTTCCTGATTATAATACTGATATTTTATCGTATCCGAATATAAAACAAAGGCTTTATATGGTAAAATAAGATCATTGCAGGATCATAAGGAGGTATATATATGAATTACAGAATAGAGGGCGGAAATCTTCCCGTTGTTATCATCAGTCTTAATCCCGGAGAAGCAGTTAATTGTGAATCCGGTTCCATGGCATGGATGAGTGACGGAATTAGAATGGAAACCTCAACCGGAGGCGGACTTGGCAAAATGTTCGGAAGAATGGTCACCGGAGAGTCACTGATGCTCAATACCTATGTAGCACAGATGCCGGGAGAGATTGCTTTTGCTTCATCGTTCCCGGGCTCCATCAGAGCGGTGGAATTGAACGGTAATTCCATAATGGTACAAAAAGGCGCTTTTCTTGCTTCATTCGGTAATATCCAGCAGACTGTGGGAATCCAGAAAAATATAGGCGGCGGATTCTTTGGCGGTGAGGGCTTCCTTATGCAGAGATTTTCCGGAAACGGCCTTGTATTCCTTGAAATAGACGGAAGTGCCGTTGAATACGACCTTCAGCCCGGTCAGAGAATGGTCGTTGATACCGGATATTCGGTCATGATGGATGAATCCGTCAATCTTGATGTAGAGATGGTCAAGGGAGTGAAAAACGTTCTTTTCGGCGGAGAGGGCTTATTTAATACTACTCTTACAGGCCCCGGACATATTATCCTTCAGTCCATGCCCGTACCTAAAACGGCTCTGACTCTTTACAGATATATGCCCAAGAAGACCAATTGATAATTAACATGTAAATTCGGACGGATCTGCTTAAAATGCAGATCCGTTTATTGTTTTTTT
>CAMNAQ010000073.1 GCA_946531495.1 uncultured Lachnospiraceae bacterium
ATACTCATCTCCTTGCAGCCAGTTCCTTCGATATTTCACTGAGTTTGGAATCGGTAAGAATATACTTCTTTGCAAATATGCAGATCGCAACGATAAGTCCTGCGACAGGTATTATTGTCATGGTCATTCTCAGTCCAAGCTTTGAGGATGCGGAAACAGCAAGCGAATAATCAATCTTCTCACTCGTATCCGCACCGCCGCCCTGAAGCTTATTTATCTGAAGGCAGATGGATGCTATGAATGCAGCAATACCGCTTGCAAGCTTAACGACAAAGGTCTGCATCGAAAAAATGACACTCTCGTCACGTCTTGAATTTTTAAGTTCTCCGTAATCAACGGTGTTGGCAAGGAATATGGTCGTGATGACCTGAAGCACTCCGTTAGCCGCAAAGATAAAGAATGCGGGGATAAAAAGGATCACAACGGAGCTCATGTTGATGAATGCAATGAGGAAAAGCACAACATAACCCGTTATAGCGCTCGCAAGACACACATAGAATATCCGTACATTGCTCAAAAATCTTCTCATGACAGGGTAGAAGATCATCATTGAAAGGATCTGTATCCCGCCTCCGAAGATATTAAACAATGTGTAGCTGTCTCCCCATCCGGTTCCTCCGAAATCATACTTGAAGAAGTATATGACCAGATTGGATGTGATATAGATCGAGCAGTTTATCAGGACTATGGTGATGACAACCGTCATAGCCTGATCGTTTGAAACAAGAGCCTTGAACATATCACCGACGGAAGCGGACTTCATATCCACAAGGTTCTGCTCCCTGATCGAAATGCAGGTAATGGTGATAAATAAGACAAAAAGAACAGCGATGATAAGAGAGAACCATTTGAATCCGAGGATTTCCCTTGCCGCATTGCTCGCTCCGGAATCAGCAGCAAAGCTTCCGATCATCTGTACGAGCTTGACGGTAAATATCGTCACAAGCGCACTGCCCACTCCGGCACAGCTCCTTGCAAGCGTGGTCAGTCCCTCTCTTTCCTTTCCGCCCCTGGTAAACGCAGGGATCATCGACCAGTAAGGAATATCCATCATTGTATATGTCACGCCCCAGAGAATATAGGTGATCGCAGCATATGCAACCAGTCCGGAGGGAGACATATCCGGAGGACATGCGAACATGACAAAAAGAACAAGTGCATTTGTCAGGGTTCCGATGAACAGCCAGGGACGAAATCTTCCCCATCTTGTATGGGTCTTTGCAACAACGATGCCCATTATCGGGTCGTTAAATGCATCGAAAACTCTTGCGGCTAGAAGGATTATTCCCATCGCAACGGAATTCACACCGAGCAGATCCTGAAAAAAATAAAGGACATAGCTGGCGGAAAGCATATAGACCATATCCTTGCCTACCGCGCCAAGCCCGTAAGCTACCTTTTCTTTTCCGGACAATCTCTTATTATCCATATAATCTCCTTTCCGAATGCTTTAAGCTATTTACTCTGAACCTGATTTACGGCGATACCATCCACAATGATATTTACGATCTCATCGAGAGCTTCAAGATAACCGATACCGTTTCTTACCAGAATGTCCCTGGAAAAAAACTGTTCTATGGAAGCTTCAAACATCATCTTCACAAGCTTGATATTGACCGGTCTCACCACTCCTTCTTCGATACCCTGCTCAATGAGTGCTATTGTCTGATCCCATCCGGTTTCAAGCCTTTCTTCAACCTTGACATAAATGTCAGGATATTTTTCCCTCAGGATATAAAGCTGGCCGAGATCAACATTCTTATAGCTGTCCGGAAGCACGCCGAGAATGCGGCGTATCTTCTCAACGGTACATAATGAAGTATCCTCGACAACCTTTTTTTCGCTTTCCTTGATAGAATCGAAAACATAATCGACCATGGCCATAAACAGTGTCTTCTTCTCACGATATACCGTATAGATGGTCTTCTTGCTCATTCCAAGATGCTTTGCAAGATCATCCATCGTGAATCTGATCCCCTTTTCACCGTATACCTCCACGGTGCCTGCAAGTATTATTTCTTTAAGTTTTTTCTGATCCTGCATCCCAGGCCTTCCTTTCAGTAAAAACGGTGGAAACTTGTTTTCAGTTTACAGTTTCCATTGTAAAATAAAGGCTTTCGAGGTGCAAGAACTCAAATCGCCAAAAATAGTTTCCGTGTATTGTGCAAATTAGTTAACTCCCCTGCCGAACGCAAGTGCCCGAAAAACAGAAAAAAAACTGCCTTCCGAAGAAGGCAGTTTTAAAGTGATCAAAAGATCATAATGCCATGGTCAATTCCAAAGATCATATGCAGCGATTCCGGAAACATTTGCAAATGCGCTGTCCCAATCAAGTCCGTTGAGTCCAACGATCATTCCGTTAACGCTGACATTGTCAGATGAACAGAAGCTGTTGGGATGATTGCTTGATATTGCGATTCCGGGGTTCGTGGGAACGACATTATAGCAATAAACAGTGTCACCGCTTGTATTTGCGGTTCCGGGTCTCTTAAATCTGATGTTGGAAATAACTGCATTTACAGTATCTCCGTCAAGACGAGCACATCCTTCCGCAAATGTCATCGGTTTATCGGTCATCAGATATGTGTTTGCCGCCTGGCCTACCTGAGTTCCGTTAACATACAGATATACCATACCGGTCTGGTTATCAACCACGATCATAAGATTCTGCGGAACTCCCAGGGTTGCAAGTCCGTGTCTTGTGTAGTGCTGTCCACCGGGAAGATTATTTATAACATTTTCGCACATATATACGGTCTGGTTGTTATAAGGTCTGTCGCCAAACAGATCATACTGAATACCAAAGCTCAGTGCTACCTGTGTATTAAAATCCTGAACAGCGATCTTTGCAAAATATCCTGTTCCGGTTCCTGACAGGGTTATATCAGCCTGAATTCCCCAATATCTGGGTCCCAGCTGATCCATTGTAAGTCCGGTGAGAGGAAGGGAATCATTTACGACAGCCTGAACCGGAGCAGTTGTTGCTACGGCAATTCCGGCAGCATTCTCTGAAGCTGCATTGGGAAACCTTCCCTCATTTTTTCCAAAAAGATCATAGTGTGCCTTGAGTACGGCAGGATCATTTCCGAAAGTTGCAACTACATCGGGATACCTTGAAGCATAAAAAGCAGCATCAAATGCACCGCCTGTTGCGGGAGCAGCTGTCGCTGTCGAAGAGCCGGGCGCATAGGGAAGTCTGCCCTCTGCCTTTCCGAACAATGAATAGTGAAGATAAAGAATATCGGCGCCCGTTCCGAAGATTGCCACAACATCCGGATTGTTTGCAGCATAATACTGTGCATCAAACATATTTCCGTCTGCCATCTTGACGGGAGCAGCAGATGCATGAACAGCGGGAGCAGCAATAACCATAACAAACGCAAAGGCTAATGCCGCAATAAACTTGTTAAGTCTCATTTACCCTTCCTCCTTTCAGAAACAAAAAGTTAATTATATATGAGAAATATTATAGCAAAACAGCAAGATATATTCAATCATTCGGCCCTGAGGATCTGCATATCCAGAAGAAGCCTTTCGGTTATGTTCATCAGATTCTGCTCTTCCTTTTCCGCCAGCGTTTCACATTCATATGTATATCTGAAAACCGGAACCTTGCCCGATGCAGTGAAGCTGAGATGCTTCTTATGCTTGGCGATCACCTCCGGTATCCGGTTCGGGTCCACATTTGCATCGGCCTTGAAGGAAAATGTTATCGTCCCCTTGCCGCCCTTTATCTCAGTCAAGAATACATTATGTCCGAGGCATCTCATATAGGCCACGCGAAGCAGGTTTTCCGCGCTTCTCGGAACCTTTCCGAACCTGTCCAGAAGTTCGTCTTTCATCTCGCCCATATCATTTTCGCTTTCAATGGATGCTATACGCTTGTACATATCAAGCTTCTGTTCCTCGTTGATTATGTATTCCTTCGGCAAAAATGCATCTATGTCAAGATTGATGACAGTGGAAAAATCCGTAATGATCTCCTCACCCTTCAATCTTCCGACAGCCTCCCCGAGCATCTTGCAGTAAAGATCATATCCTACCGCTTCCATATGTCCATGCTGAGTCTTTCCGAGAAGATTGCCAGCTCCTCTTATCTCAAGATCACGGAGAGCGATCCTGTACCCGCTCCCAAGGTCAGTAAATTCCCTGACAGCACCGAGTCTCTTTTCAGCGACCTCGGAAAGTATCTTATTGGGTCTGTACATAAGAAAAGCAAAGGCTACTCTCGACGATCTTCCGACCCTGCCCCTGAGCTGGTAGAGCTGGGAAAGTCCGAACTTGTCGGCATCATAGATCACAAGCGTGTTGACATTCGGAATATCCATTCCGGTCTCAATGATCGTTGTGCTGACAAGAACATCTATATCGCCCGCAATGAAATCATACATTACATCCTCAAGTTCTTTTTCCTTCATCTGCCCATGGGCAAATTCTATCCTCGCGTTCGGAAGAAGCCTTCTTAATGCCTCGGTATGATCGGGAATGGTCCTGACATTGTTGTACAGGTAATAGACCTGCCCGCCCCTTGCAAGCTCTCTCGAGACCGCTTCTCTTACGATCTCCTCGTTATATTCGCATACGAAGGTCTGTATCGGCTGCCTGTCAGTTGGCGGCTCTTCAAGAAGGCTCATGTCCCTGATCCCGGCAAGACTCATTTCCAGTGTTCTTGGGATGGGAGTTGCGGAAAGAGTGAGCACGTCCACATTTTCACGGAGCTTTTTTATCTTTTCCTTGTGGGTTACTCCGAATCTCTGCTCCTCATCTATCACAAGCAGACCGAGATCCTTGAATGATACATCATCCGAAAGGAGTCTGTGGGTTCCGATAACAATATCCACAAGTCCCTTTTTCAGATCTTCTATTGTCTTTTTTATCTCCTTAGTGGTCCTGAATCTTGACAGCAGACCTATGCTCACAGGAAAATCCTTCATCCTCTGGGTGAATGTCGCATAATGCTGCTGGGCAAGAATTGTTGTGGGCACAAGAACCGCAACCTGTTTTCCCTCCTGAACGGCTTTGAACGCTGCTCTTATCGCTATCTCGGTCTTTCCGAAGCCTACATCTCCGCAGATAAGCCTGTCCATTACTTTTCCGCTTTCCATGTCAGCCTTTGTATCCCTTATTGCCTCCAGCTGATCCTCTGTTTCCTCAAAGGGGAAGGTCTCTTCGAATTCCTTCTGCCATACGGTATCCGGGCTGTATATAAATCCGGGAACCGCCTGCCTTCTGGCATACAGCTCAACAAGATCCCTTGCGATCCCTTCGGCTGATTCTCTTGCCCTGCTCTTGGTCTTCTCCCATTCCTTGGAGCCAAGTCTGTTTATCTTCGGCTTTTTATCTATATCCGAAGATGCATACTTCTGGACCATATCAAGCTCTGTCGCAAGGACATACAGAACTCCTCCGCCGCCATATTCAAGCTTGATATAATCCTTGATCGAATCTCCGGATGCAATCTTTTCTATGCTTTTATATATTCCGAGTCCGTATGTCTCATGAACCACATAATCTCCTGGATGCAGGTCGTCCAGTGACGTGATCCTGTTTCCGGAATATGATGACGATCTTCTCTTTTTCTTTTTTCGTATGCGGCCTCCGAAAATATCATTTTCGGCAATGACAACAAACCGCAGCATCGGATATTCGAATCCTCTTTCCACATATCCGTACATGATGGTGATGCTTCCTGCTTCAAGGGGCGTATCCTGCGACTCGCTGTATGAACAGATGATCCCGTCATCCGCAAGCTCCTGACGCATTCTTTCTGCACGGGTCCTTGACTGTGAAAAGATCACCGTCTTATATCCACGCTTTTTGAAGGAGATCAGGTCCTTTTTCAAAAGCTCGGCATTTCCGTTATACGCCTGGACATTTCTTCCGCCGATATCCGTCTTATACACAGGCATAAAGCTTTCCTGCGAAGAGTCAAATACAGACAATCCGACAAGTCCGGCGCTTTCCATCTCTTCGATTATCAGCTGATATCTGCACAAAAGATCAGCCTGACCCGGAAGGGCATATCCCTTCTCGAGTCTTGAGGATATACTGTCCCTGAATTCAAGCTCTACGGCTTTACCCTGTCCGATACACCTTGCAGGCTCGTCCGCAAAATACCTTACGTCATCCCCAAAGATATTTTTTACCCATTCCGGAAAAGAAAGAGTCTCCCCCTGATAAAAATACAAAAGATAGCTTTCAAGGTTCAGCTTTCTTCCGATCTCGGTCAGATCCTCTTTAAGCCTTTCGGCATCGGCGCTCACTCTGTGAGCTTCCTCCGTCTTAAAGATCTTCCTGAGTCTTTCCGACTGTTTCTGCGCATCCTTCATGATAAGATCAAGTCCGCGCATCATCCTCTCATCATCCATGAGCATTTCGGAAGCAGGATAAATATTTATCTCGGAGAGATTATCGATGGATCTCTGGGAATACGGATCATAGATCCTTACCGATTCAACATCATCCCCCCACAGCTCGATACGATACGGGTTCTCCTCGGTAAGATCAAATATATCAATGATATCGCCGCGTATTGAAAACTGTCCCGGGCTTCTTGCTTCGGCGCATCTGTCATATCCGAGCAGCATCAGCTTCTTTTTTAGTTCATCCGTATCCACACTTCCGCCCGCTTTTACATTTATGACAGACATGTCGTTATCCATAGGCACCTGTCTTGTCATCATCGCAGCAAAAGTAGTGACAACCGTGAGGCTGTCACGTTCCAGAAGAGCTCTGTATGTTCTTATCCTGTCTCTTATCAGATCGTTGCTGTTTATATCCGACTGGAAAAAGATAAGATCCTTTGCAGGAAAATAGAATGTGTTCTCATCATAGAGCCTGAACTCATCAGCGATGGACCTTGCTCTTATATCATCATATGTAAGGATTATGCGGCATCTTACTTCGGGCGAAAGAGCCGCGATCATATGAAGCTTCTGGGAATCACCGCATCCGGTCACGGAAATGGTTCCCTTCGGAAGTCTCACGCTTCCGCCGCGTATAACAGTTTTCAGATCATCAATATCCGCTATGGCACCAAGCGGCTCAAGAAGTGCGTTGTCAGTTTTCATCTTTCTTCGTATTGAATCTGTTCATTGCCTTGTCTACACCATCCGTAACGATACAGCAGACGGCATCTGCCGCCTTCTTATAGCTTTCCTTCATGACCTTGGAATCCTCAGCGGAAAAATGTCCAAGCACATGTCCGACCATATCCCCGCCGGAATCTCCGACTCCCACGCGTACCCTGGTAAACTCTTCGCTTCCCATATGAAGGATGATATTTTTCAATCCGTTATGTCCGCCGGCACTTCCTTTTGTACGTATCCTGATATTCCCGGTAGGTATCGCCACATCGTCTGAAATGACGATGATGTCCTCTGCGCCGCCCAGCTTGTAATAATCATTCAGTTCCCTTACCGCTTCGCCGGAAAGGTTCATAAAGGTCTGGGGCTTGACAAGAAGCACCTTCTCGCCTCCGATCATCCCCCTGGCCGTGTGTGCGCGATGCTCCGCCTTCCACATTCCGGCGCTGATCTCAAGCTTTTCGGCAAGAGCAGAGATCACATCAAATCCTACGTTATGCCTCGTATGTTCATATTCCCTTCCGGGATTTCCAAGTCCCACTATCATTTTCATAACAATTCTCCATTCAGGTGATCAGATCCTGCAAAAGCACCTTTCGATGGTGATCCTCCGGGTTCTTAGTCCATGCAGGATTTCTTATAAAACCTCACATATTTACCATCAACTGATTCCTCATATCCGAAATCATTTTCAATATATTGCATGATCCAGTTATCAGGATCCTCCATCAGCTGTCCGTACCAGCAGTCGACAACTATCACATCCGGTTTTTTCTCAGGATACAGCTCCCAGTATTTCAAAAGCCTCTCATCATATGATGTCGGATCCACTATGGAAAAATGACACACTTCATAATCTCCGAACATGTAGGGTGTGGTTCCTGGGGCCAGCACCATATTGGTAACTATCAGGACCTTTTCACCCGGGCGTACATTTAGCATAAAGTCCTCATAATCCGAATTATTTATATAACAGCACATGTAATCGGATAGTATGCCGGCAGCAGGTCCTGCCTTCATTATGCCCCTGATATCAAATACCGATCTAAGCTCTCTTCCGCCCTTGATGGAAGCTCCTTTTCCGATCATGAATGTCAGGACAGTTGCCAGAAACAGTATATATACCGCCTTACGCGCCTTTTCACCGCCCGCTGCGTTCATGATGACAGCCATAATACAAAGAGAGGTCAGAATGCCGAACAATCCGTGCGGCAGAGCATTAAAAAACTGAAGATCACTGATGTAAAAAACCGCGATCACGGATATGACAGATCCGATGAATCCATACAAAAACGGACTGACCTTCATACGTTCGTCAAAGGCCTTTCTGCTTTTTACCAGCAGGAAAAATGCAATTATATACATTGTAAGCAAATGTATCTGCGGGTATTCGTATCCTTTTCGAAGCACTATCCAGAAAACGATCTGTACCAGATCCGAAAGGATCATTGCCGTAAAGGGCACAGCATACATGATCGGCAGTCCGCAGAGGGAATCCTTTTTTCTCATCATGATCTTAGTCAGAGCAAATGATAACGCGAGGATCAGGAAAAGCATAAGGCCTGCCTGCCACAAAAAAGACATGCTTCCCGAAGCCTTCCCTTCCGTCGAGCCGGAAAGAACATGTGTAAGATCAAACTCTACCGTATACCGTGCATTCCTTATAAGCGTGGAAAGGCTTATCCTGCGAAGAACAATAAGGAGCCACACCCCCGCGCACAAAGCGTCAGTGATGGTATAGATCAATATATCCCTTATCCTGTTTTTGCCCGATCTAAATGCGATAAAGCATATCGTTACCGGAAACAAAATGATACATGAAGGATAACTCAGTATCTCCAGAGCCAGGGCACATGAAGATACTATAAGCAGAAAGCTTTTTCCGAAGCGCCCGCATAAAGCGGACCTTTTGCCCACACCCTGCTTAGCATCAGTCATTTCCACCCCCGCAGGATAGTAATACTCCATAAGAGAAAGCGCCATGACCGTAAAAAACCACAGCTGCATATTGGAAAATTCCGGAATATCTATCAGCTTCGGAACGGAATTAAAATAGATAAGACCGAGTATCGCCGCATATCCGCTTCCTACGTGCTTTTTAAACACCCTGAATACCCAAAGCGAAAGAGCGGCCCTTATAAGCTCGGTGAAAATCCGGAGCGCAATTACAACTCCCGTATAAGTTCCGGTGATCAGATGATAAAGATACATAAAGAATATGCATATAAAAGCAGATGTCTGATGCGGCTCCCACATCTGACCGAATATATGATCTCCCCGAAGACATCTGTATGCCATTACTATCTGGTATTCCTCATCCATTGTGTAATCGACGAAGATCAGCTTTATCGAAGCAAAAATGCTCAGCACAAGAAGGATCGCAAATATATGTTTTTGATCGAAGAAGTTTTTTCTTTTTTCCGGCATGTTCATATGCAGACGATGCGCTACGCCCCGTCTGTCCGTGATAGTTTTTTATGTTACTAATAAAGACTATATTCTAAACTGCTTCGCGTCAATCAGTTTTTTGCACTGCCTGCCCGGACAGGCATTCATCGCACAAGGCATTACGGCGAAGGCAGCGGTCATAATACATTGAACAAAAATAAGAGGCCGGATTATCCGGCCTCTTATTTTATTCCCCCACAAGAAGCTGCCACGTACTACAATACAAATCTCTCTCTTTGTTCCACAACGACCTTGATGCGTCCGTCCTCTCCGCGATGGACCTCTCCTCCGTTCAGAGTACTGTGGCTTTCCACAATGCAGTTTTCGATAACGGCATTGTCACCTATATATACATCGTTCAGTATTATCGAATTTCTGACTATGGTGTTGTTTCCGATATAGCTTGATTTGAACAGGATCGAATTTTCAACGGTTCCGTTCACGATACATCCGCTGGAAACGAGTGCATTTCTCATCTGTGCGCCCGGATTGTATTTTGCGGGAGGCAGATCGTCAACCTTGGAATAAATATTCGGATACTGGTTGAAGAAATAATCTCTTACCTGAGGATTCAAAAAATCCATATTGGTATCGTAATAATCTTCCACGGATGCAATATTTTTCCAATAGGAGGTGATCTTATATCCGAAGATCCTCTTTACATCCCTGTACCTGATGATGACATCACGTACAAAGTCATACCTGTCTTCCTCGGCGCACTTTTCGATAACATCAATGAGAAGCCTTCTGCGGATGATATATATTCCGCATGAGATAGTCCTTGTCTTGGGCTGAAGAGGCTTTTCTTCGAATCCGACGACCCTCATCTCCTCATTCATCATTATCGTTCCGAAACGGGACATATCGGAGTTTTCTGGCATATCCTTACATACAACCGTTATATCCGCCTTCTTATCAACATGATATTCAAGGAGTGCATTAAAATCCATCTTGTAGACACAGTCACCGGGAGCAATGATCACATAGGGCTCATGGCTTTCCTTGAGAAAACTCAGATTCTGATAAATGGCATCTGCCGTTCCTCTGTACCAGCTGCTGTTATCGGATGTCATCGCAGGAGTGAGTACATACAGTCCGCCCTGTTTACGTCCGAAATCCCACCATTTGGATGAATTCATATGCCTGTTAAGGCTTCCCGCATTATACTGGGTAAAAACAGCAACCTTCTGAACATGCGAATTGGACATGTTACTGAGAGTAAAATCTATGCTCCTGTAGCTGCCTGCTATCGGCATCGCACAAACGGCTCTCCTCTGGGAAAGCTCGGCCATTCTGTGATTGTTACCACCGGCAAGTATTATTCCTATAGCTCTCATACTCTTCTCCTCAATCTTCCGCCGTGATAAGGGTCATACCGGGTCCAAGGCAGGAATCGGGATAATCATCCGCTGATGTAACTCCGTAGACAACCGAGTTCTTGCCTATCTTCACACCGTTTGGTATATAGCTCTTTTCTCCTATGGTGACAAGACCGTCGGTATAGATCTGCGGTGCGGTATCATTAGGTACTTCATCGCCTATTCCCATGACCACATTATTACCGACATTGACCTTTTCAGCGATTATAGCTTTTGTGATATCGCAGTTTTCACCGATCACCGTTTCGTTCATGATGATAGAA
>CAMNAQ010000074.1 GCA_946531495.1 uncultured Lachnospiraceae bacterium
TGTCAGCCTCTTCCTTCGCCCTGTTCTCAGATTCCTTGATCATCAGGGCTTCTTCATGTTTCAGGTCTTCTTCAACAATACTTAATAAGTGCTCTTTTGCTTGTTCAGAGGTTAATCCGGAAATTCTTTCCAGTTCCTGTAGTCTCTCCTCATTAAGCTTGGAAATCTGGGCTTCCTTAGCCTTAAGATTGTCCTCCCTTGCCGAGATTGACTGTTCACGTCTCTCGATATTATCGAGCTTCTTATCGACGGACTCTTCCTTCTGCTGAATTCTGCGTTCGGACTTAGTCACCTCAGCTCTGCGTTCCTTGACCTCACGGTCAACATCGTTTTTGACGCGCAGCGCTTCTTCCTGAGCCTTGATAGATGCCTCACGCTTCTCTGATTCAGCCTTCTTAAGAGCTTCGTCGATGATCTCTCGTGCTCTCTTCTCTGCATTTCCTATAACACCGTCAGCCTGATTCTTCATCTTGGATGAAGTAAGAGCGGCTGTAGCAAGTACTGAAATGATCACAGTAGCAACGAGGATCCCGATCCATACACTCGTAGGCATGATACAGGAGCACCTCCTTATAAAATTGTCATAGTACAACAGATTTATATTAGGTTTTTATGACAATTATGTCAAGTAAAACTTGCCTGGGCATCATATAGTTAAGCATACTGCATAAAAGAAACATCCCGGCGACGTTTTGGCCACCGGGATGTTAATTGACATATTATAAACATGCTAAAACAGCTTCATACAAACAGTTTTATCCGTTAATGCTTTTCATCTCTCTGAATATATCCTCCGGAGAAAAGCCACGCCTCATAAGGAAAGCTGCGATCTTATTCTTCTGAGCAGGATCCATATCCTGTGAAAAATGCTTTTTCTCAAGGAGCTTACGGATAGCCTCGCCCGTATCTTCGATCAGTCCAAGATCATCAGTCTCATCCCATGCCTTTTCAAAATCGGATTCTGATATCCCCTTGGCACGAAGCTCCATCATGATACGGTTCTTACCCCGCCCCTGAGAGGAGTGGTATCTGATGTAATCGGATGCATACCTTACATCATCAATATATCCGTAGGACTTTACATATTCTATGGCCTTATCCGCTATCTCGTCAGGATAGCCTCCTTCGATGAGTTTCTTACGAAGCTCACCTTCCGCAAAGGTCTTCTTCTGGAGGAGGTTCATAGCCCGTTTTATACATCTGGAGGGCAGGATCTGAGTCATTATCTGCTGTAATGCCTCATCGGAGAGATCTCTGCCCTCCTCAGTATCAAATTTGGAAAGCTCTGACGAATAGAGCGGAAAGCTAAGTCCCGATTCAAGTCTGACAATGCTTCTGGATCGTCCGCATTTTGTAATCCGGGTAACTATCATGTATCTTTCCCTGCGGATCAGGCCTTGGAAGCCTTATCCGATTTGGAAGCTTTGGAATCGTCCGCAGCAGCCTTTGCACCATCCGCTCCTTCAAGACCGTAATGCTCTCTTACTGCCTTATCGATCTCTGCAAGGACGGCAGGATTCTCTTCGAGATACTGCTTGGCATTTTCTCTTCCCTGTCCGATCTTCTCGCCCTTATAAGCGAACCATGCGCCGGACTTTACGATGATCTCGGCATTGGTCGCAACATCAAGGATGTCGCCGACCATGGAAATGCCCTTTCCGAACATGATATCGAACTCTGCCTCTTTAAAAGGAGGAGCAACCTTATTCTTAACAACCTTGACTCTGGTCCTGTTACCGATTACCTCACCGCCTTGCTTAATGGATTCGATACGGCGGACATCAAGTCTTACGGAGGAATAGAACTTAAGAGCTCTTCCGCCTGTGGTGGTCTCGGGATTTCCGAACATTACACCAAGCTTCTCACGGAGCTGGTTGATGAAAATGACCACACAGTTGGACTTACTGATAACCGCAGTAAGTTTACGGAGTGCCTGGCTCATCAGTCTTGCCTGAAGTCCCATATGAGCATCACCCATATCGCCTTCTATCTCAGCCTTGGGAACAAGGGCTGCAACAGAGTCAACTACCACGATATCGATCGCGCCTGAACGAACCATGGTCTCTGCGATCTCGAGAGCCTGCTCACCGCTGTCAGGCTGTGAAATATAAAGATTATCTATGTCAACGCCGATGTTCTTGGCATAAACGGGATCAAGTGCATGCTCGGCATCGATGAAGCCTGCAATACCGCCGCGCTTCTGAACCTCTGCGATCATATGAAGGGTAACGGTGGTCTTACCGCTGGACTCAGGTCCGTATATCTCTATGATCCTCCCCTTGGGAATACCGCCCTGTCCGAGTGCAAGATCAAGGCTTATGGAACCGGTGGGAATGGTCTCTACCTTCATCTGGGCACCGGGCTCACCGAGTCTCATGACAGCTCCCTTACCGTACTGCTTCTCAATCTGTCCGAGTGCTGCCTCAAGTGCCTTTTTCTTTTCAGCGTTTACATTAGAATTTTCCATTGTATTACCCATTGATTTCCTTTCCACGTCATCTGAAACGTATTGGCATGGTGCATATTATAAATATGCCATGCAGGAACGAATGTTCGTATATGATAATAGAACATCTGTTCAGTGTTGTCAACCATAAATAATGTAACATGATACATGTCCGAAAAAATGGACATTTGAAAATGGATCAGAAAACACGAAGAAGCGGACATCCCGCGCAGATCAAAATGCGGAAGTATCCGGTCGCGGCGGAGACCATGGTTATGCTGCCGGTCAGCCCGAAACCGCTGTGCAAGCCTAAGTGCTGTACATTTTCAGGAACCGTACATACTGATGCACTATGCAGTCTTCAGAGCCATGCACTTTTAAGACTTAATAGAAAATAAATCAATTTATGATAATCTTCACCGTCCGTTTAAAGGCGGTGAAGGATATCTTTCATATCAGCCGAAATTCACCTTGCTTATATACTCAAGAATACATTCTCTTGCAAGTATCAATGCATTTTTCGCGGAAAGGGAACGGACCTTGTTGCGGTTACCGGAGAAATGGAATTCCTTGACCTTAACATCGCCCCTTACATAGCAACCGATATAAACAAGACCTACGGGCTTTTCATCGGTGCCTCCATCCGGTCCTGCGATACCGGTCACGGAAATGCATACATCACTCTTTGAAACAGCCGCACCGCCCTTTGCCATTTCGGTCGCAACCTGCCTGGAAACAGCGCCGTACTTATCAAGAGTACCTTTCTTTACTCCCACAAGCTTTCTCTTTGACTTGTTGGAGTATGTTACAAATCCGCACTTGAAGACTTCGGAAGCCCCGGGAACCCCTACCACGGTAGAAGAAACAAGTCCTCCGGTACAGGATTCGACAGTCGACATTGTCATTTTATTGGAATCAAGAAGCTCGATGATAGCCTGTTCAAGGGACGCCTCATCCTCTGCAGAATAGACATTGCTTCCAAAGCGGGCTTTCAGTTCCTTGACAACGGGCTTTACAAGCTTTCTTGCCTGTTTTTCATCCTCGCCGTAAGCGGTGACTCTGATGTGAACCTCCGCAGTCTTGGCGTATGTTGCGATGGTGGGATTATCCTGGCTGTCTATGAGATCCTTGATCATGGTCTCGGCCTTGCTCTCTCCCACACCGACTATCTTCACTGTGCGTGAAAAGATACTTCCCGCTCCGAGACTCTGAAGATAAGGCATTATCTGGGAATCAAACATTGACTCAAGTTCAATGGGAGGTCCCGGAAGAAGGATGTATTTACAGTTTTTTGTTTCAAGTATTATGCCGGGTGCGGTGCCGTTTGCATTGGGAACAGCCTTTGCCCCCTTCGGAACAAGAGCCTGCTTCCAGTTATTCTCCGTAGGCTCGATACCTCTTTTTGCAAAGTATTCCTCGATGGATCTGCGGCTTACGGCATCCTCTACCAGGGGAAGCTTTGTAAAAGCGGCAACGGCTTCCTTGGTCATATCATCTTCCGTAGGTCCGAGTCCTCCGGACAAAATAATGATATCACTCCTTGAAGAGCTCTCCTTAAGCTGGGACAGGCATCTGTCCATATTGTCGCCGACAACGCACTGATTGTAACATCCAATGCCAAGGCGTGATATCCTCTCGGCAATAAATGCGGCGTTGGTATTTACTATATTTCCAAGCAGGAGCTCCGTGCCCACACAGATTATCTCAGCGTTCATTTCAATACTCCACGATTCTTATAAAGGTAATCAATAAGAGAGACCACCGTAAGTGCGAGTGCAATATACATTATGATATCCACTACGATCACAGGCATTCCCACAAGTGCAAGGGAAGGCTCAACGATCATCAGTATGACCATGACCATCTGGAAGGTAGTCTTAAACTTCCCCCACCAGCTGGCAGCAATGACGACTCCTCTTTCAGCCGCAAGAAGTCTGAATCCGCTTATGATGAATTCTCTTGCGATGATGATCATCACGATCCAGGCGGGAATACGCTTCATATCAACAAGTGCTATGAGTGCGGTACATACAAGGAGCTTGTCTGCAAGAGGATCCATGAACTTCCCGAAATTAGATACAAGATTGTATTTCCTTGCAATCTTGCCATCGAGCATATCGGTAAGAGACGCGATAATGAATATCACATCGGCAATGATATCGGGGATCAGGAGATTTTGTCCGAACCACCCTCTCTGACCGCCTAAAAGAAGTACCGCAAAGGGAACTATAAGAACAACTCTGAACATTGTCAGAGCATTTGGCACATTCCAAATAGAAACAGATTGTTTGTTGTTATCTACTTCACTCATCTATCATAACTCCAGACAGATCGTATCCTACAGCCTCCGTAACCTTAGCCCGGATGATATCGCCGGTCATAAGCTCACGCGCAGCCTTTACGAAAAACAATCCGTCAACTCCCGGAGCATCCCTGTAGGTCCTGCCCACATAGATTCCTTCTTCGGGGAGATAGCCTTCTACAAGTAAATCGAGTTCCTCACCGACATGGGACTCGTTAAGATCAAATGTAACCGCCTGCTGCAGCTCCATGAGTTCATCGCGTCTGCCGGATGCGATATCCGAAGGAACCTGGTCAGGCATCACCGCAGCGGGTGTACCTTCCTCGGCCGAATATGTAAAAACTCCGAGCCTGTCGAATTCCGTCTCATTGACAAATCTGTAAAGCTCTTCAAAATCTTCCTGAGTCTCTCCCGGAAAACCGGAAATAAGAGTTGTACGCAGTGCGATCCCGGGAACCTTACTTCTGAGCTTTTCAATAAGAGCGGTAATGCTTTCTTTGGACGTCTTCCTTCCCATCCTGCGGAGTATCTCATTTGAAGCATGCTGGATTGGAAGATCGAGATACTTGCAGATCTTTTCTTCGGATGCGATCACATCGATAAGTTCGTCAGTGATTTCTTCGGGATAAGCATACAGCAGCCTTATCCATCTGATACCATCCACTTTGCAAAGCTTTACGAGAAGCTCCGGAAGACATTTTTTCCCGTACAGATCCACTCCGTAAAGAGTGGTCTCCTGGGCAACGATTATAAGCTCCCTGACACCCTTTGATGCAAGGTCCTCAGCTTCGCTGATGAGATCCTCCATGGGTATGCTCCTGTACGAGCCGCGGACATAAGGGATGATGCAATATGTGCATCTTTTGTTACATCCTTCGGCTATCTTGAAATAAGCATAATGCCCGCCTGTAGTAAGACTTCTGTGTTTATCGGAATACGGCTTTGCATCGAGCGTCTGGGCTCTGGATACTTTGATATCTTTTTTTCCGGATGATATATTGCCGAGGACCTCGTCCAAAACCTCCGCAACAGAGCCTATGGACATGGTTCCGATCACGGCATCGAGCTCCGGAAGATCGGCAAAGATCTCATCCATGTATCTCTGGGCAAGACAGCCTCCGGCAATGAGGCATTTGAGCTTTCCGGTCTCTTTGAGAGCCCCGAGGCGAATTATCTCCGATATGCTCTCTTCCTTTGCATCTCCGATAAAGCAACAGGTATTAATGATGATGATATCTGCATCGTTCTCATCATCGGTAAATTCATACCCGCGGTCTGACAGGATGCCAAGCATCTTCTCAGAATCAACCAGATTTTTGTCACATCCCAGTGATACGAAAAATATCTTCATTACTGTTCGTTGGTAGTACCGGGAAGAATGTGTACCTGACCTTCGTAAAGCTCATCTACAGCGATAGAGAGGGGCTTTTCATCAGGTCTTCCGGCAAGAGGCTGGTCACCTGATACGATCTGGCGCGCACGCTTTGCAGATGCCATTACGATGGAGTAACGGCTCTGAACGATCTCTTCTCCTTCGGGCGCATCGGAATTAACAGCGTCCATCATGTCAACATAAGAGGGATGAAGCATCATAATAGTAATTCTCCTTCTGCCATTTCGGCCGGATCCGCTAAAAACGGATCATCTGTGATATATTTCAAGCCCCTTTCGGAGCTCTTCTATAAAATCCATCTGTCTTTCGGGCTTTCTCTTTGCGCTTCGTATGGTCTCCATCACATCCGTCACGCATTTATCGAGATCGTCATTAACTACGATGTAGTCATATTCGCCGATGCCCTCGGACTCTTCGCTTGCTCTTGAAAGTCGTCCGGCAATGACATCCTCTGTTTCAGTTCCTCTGCCCTTGAGTCTTCTTTCAAGCTCTTCGCCGGTGGGCGGTGTGATGAAAAGAAGTACACTTTCGGGATAGAGCTTCTTGATATTCATCGCTCCCTGTATCTCAATCTCAAGGATGACATTCTTACCTTCATTTATCTTCTGTTCAACATACGCTCTCGGAGTTCCGTAATAATTTCCCACAAACTGCGCATGCTCGATAAGTCCGCCCTCTGCAATAGTCTGTTCGAATTTCTCACGGGTAACGAAAAAATAATCCTTTCCGTCCACCTCGCCCGGTCTCGGATTTCTTGTTGTCATCGAAACCGAAAGACAGTACTCATCGCTTTCGGACAAAAGCTTTTTGATAACTGTGCCCTTGCCGGCTCCGGAAAACCCGGATATGACTACCAATATTCCTTTATCCATTATCTGTTCGCCTTTATCACTCTATATTCTGGATCTGCTCTCTGATCTTCTCAATCTCGGTCTTAAGCTCTATTCCGCGGTTCGAGATCTCAAGGTCGGTAGTCTTTGAAAGAGTAGTATTGGCCTCCCTGTTCATCTCCTGGGCAATGAAGTCAAGCTTTCTTCCCACATCGCCGGAACCGGCAAGCTCCTTCTTCATGGTCTCGATATGGGACCTTAATCTTACTATCTCTTCATCAACGCAGATCTTATCAGCAAAAACAGTTACTTCGGTAAGGAGTCTTCCTTCATCGGGGGTATTATCACCGAGGATCTCCTTAACTCTTGTATAGATCTTTTCTCTGTATTCATCGACTATCCTGGGGGATCTTTCCTGTATGAAGTCGACGATCGAAAGGAGATTATCAAGCTTGGGCACAAGATCCTTAACAAGGTTCTCACCCTCAACGCTCCTTGCTTCTACCATCTTCTCGCAGGCACCGTCAACAGCCTTCTTAAGGCCTAACCACAATTCATCCTCGTCATCATTTTCCTCGATAACTTCAAAGACATCGGGGAAGCTTGCGAGTCTGGTCGCTCTGAGGTCATTCTCAAGTCCGAATTCCTCTGAGATCTCCTTGACGAATGCAGCATACTTGGAAGCGAGGTCATGGTTATATTTTAGCTCTGCTTCGGATTCGGCAAGATTCTCATATGAAATGTATACATCCACCTTACCGCGGCTCAGATACTTTTTGATCTCGGATCTTACATTACCTTCAAGGCATGACAGAACCCTGGGTGTCTTAACGGACAGATCGAGATATCTGTGGTTGACGGATTTAAGTTCAACGGTATATCTCTTGTTGTTTTCTATGACCTCGGCTCTGCCGAAGCCTGTCATGGATCTAACCATAGTAATCTCCCATATGTTTTGTGAGCATACATTCTATACAATACCACAAAATATCAAGATAGTCATCTTTAGGATGCCTATCCATATGTATAAAAAATATATCAAAGGTCAAGCCGGGGATACGATCAGCCGGGGATACAGCTCAGGCATGGCGCAAGTGTAAAGTTCTCCTTTTCCCGGCGCCAGGCGAAAACGCAACACAGACGGGCCACGGTTAATGCCGCAGGAACTTGCTGCGCAAGTTCCAGGCGACCGCGTTTTTCGCAGTCACCGGGACGTCGACCCTTTACACTTGCGCCATGCCTTGAGCAGATACGTTACCGATTATTTACACTTCCTTAAGGGTGCTGATATCCGGCGTGATGGTCATGGAATAATTGGTGTAATAGACCACAAATCCCGGCTTTGCCCCGGATGGCTTTTTCACTTCTTTTTTCAGAACGTAGTCGATATCAACCTTACTCTGGTCGCGGCCTGCGGAATAGTATGCGGCCAGTGCTGCGGCCTCCTCAAATGCGCGGTCCGGAAGCTCCTCACCGGGCTCTTTGACCTTAAGCACAACATGGGAGCCGGGGATCTTCTTGGCATGGAACCACCAGTCGGCTCCGACTGCGAATTTAAATGTCAGCTGGTCGTTCTGGATATTATTTCTTCCGACATAGATATCGTAACCGTCCGAAGAAATATAGTGATAGGGCTCACCTTTAAGCTTAACGGGCTTCCCCTTTACGTAGTGCTCCTTTATATAGCCGGCTTCGGAAAGCTCACGTCTTATCCAGGTAAGATCATCTTCCGTCTCGGCAATGCCGATGCTTGTAAGAACGGATTCAAGGTGTTCGAGACGAGATCTTACATTTTCGGTCTGTACCGCAAGTGCTTCAGCGGTTCTTTTCAGTTTCGTATATCTGTCAAAATACTTTACGGCATTTTCCTGTGCGGTAAGCGTAGGATCAAGAGGAATGCTCTCTTTTTCACCGTTATAATAGTTATCCGCGACCAGCTTGTCCGCACCGGGCTCAGCCGAATATCCATAGGCATTCAGAAGCTCGCCCCATATACGGTACTTATCGCGGCCTTCCGTCTTTTTAAGCTGCTGGAGCTGTTCATCAAGAGTATGGGAATCTCTTTCGATAAGATTCTTTACTACCTTTTTAAGATCAGATGAGCGCTGGTTCATCCTAACCATGGACTGTTTTTCGCCATAGAATCTTTCAAGGACTTCCGATATGGACGAAAGCTTTACCAGTCTGTCATCTGTGCCCTCATACATTGTAAGGCCGAATGCCTCATATTCTGCGGGCTTATCATTCACATACGCTATGCAGGGAGAAAAGTCTCCTTTTTTTATCATTTCGGAAAGGGTCAAAAGTCCGGACACCAGACGGTCAAGTTCATCGCCGGAAAGTGAGGATACCGATGCATCACCGTCAATTCCCGCCCTGAAAGCAATCTCATGGGCAGCAAGAGGCGAAAAGCCTGTAAAGGATGTATATATTCCCTTGAAAACAGGTCCGGGATATTTTTCTACTATCTGTTTTATCTCATCGAAGGAAGATGTAAGAAGATCGGCTTTATCCTGAGTATTCGGAATAAAATATTCCCTTCCGGGAAGCACCTCACGAACCGAACTGACCACTGCGGATACATGCTTTATGGAATCCACTATCCTTTCGGTTTCACCATCCGTCTCGGTAAGTATGATATTACTGTGCTTTCCCATGATCTCGGTAACGAGGCTTACATGCTTTACGTCTCCCATTTCATCAAGATGCTCTGCTTCTATCCTTATGGCTCTTTCAAGCCCGGGCTGGGTCACGCTTATGATCCTTCCGCCCTGTATCCTCTTTCTTAAGACCATGCAAAAATTTGGAGCATTCAAAGGTGATTTCTTGGACTGCTCCGTAATATAAACAAGGGGAAGTGAAGCATCCGCGCTCAAAAGCAGCTTCAGATTTCCCTCCGCAGTATTTACGGTTATCTGAAGTTCATCGCTTTCAGGCTGGGCTATCTTGGAGATCCTTCCACCCGCTAATCTCTTATTAAGTTCCGCGGTCAGAGCCGCAGTTGTTATTCCGTCAAAAGCCATTTTTTACCTTATAAGGTGTACCTTTTTCAAAATCCCGTAGATCCTCGTTCCGCCGGGAAGGCTCTTAAGCTCGCGCTCATTTACCGATCTGAGGACCACAAGAAGGATAAAATATACCGGTACGGCAAATACGATCGCAGGTATCACTGCGATCCTCTCATTGGGAATGACCAGCATCGCTAGTCTGAACACTCCGTAAGCAAGGAGGCACATTACAAAAGAGCACTCAAGAGGTCTCACAAATGTCCTGAGGTATTCCTGCTTATATCCTATTGCACGTCGTACCGCAAGCTGGTTCAAAACCGCCATGATACCGGCATAAAACGTATATGATATGGCAACGGCAAAAACATCCAGGTTCGTAAATCTGAGCAGGATCACAAGAAGCAGGGTCTGAAGAGCCAGTGCAATCAGTGAATTGATTATGGGAGTATTGAGCCTGCCTATCGACTGAAGGATCGAGGAATTCAGTGTTGAAAGCGCGATCAGCACAACCGATACGGATAAAGCCATAAGGCAGTGTGATCCGAGAACGATATTGGGTCTGGTATTCGGGAAAAGAAGAAGCATCACGGGACCTGCAAAGGTAAATATACCCGCTGCGCAGGGGATCGATATGAGCATTGTCGTCTTAACTCCGAGGCCGATACGGTTCCTTGCAGAGCTCATATCCTTTGATGCGATAAATCCGGACACCTGAGGTATCATCGCTGCCGCCATGGCAGATGAAAACGCAATGGGGATATTGGATATGACCTGTGCCTTTCCCTGGAAGATTCCCCAATGGGATGTAGCCAGGATCTGAGGAACCTCCTTCCACACAGGATAAAATGAACAGAATATCTTATTATTTATGGGACTGAAAATATTGTAGACAGCTGTGCTTAAGATAAAGGGTGTAACCACTCCTATTATCGTCCTGAATATCCCGGCAAAGCTTTCAGTCTTCCCGCTGCTGTCTTTTTCGGCTCTTTTAAGAATATCGGACCTGTTAACAAAATAAACTGCTGCCATGAAGATGAGAGCTGCGACAACTCCGAGCCCGGTTCCTAAGGC
>CAMNAQ010000075.1 GCA_946531495.1 uncultured Lachnospiraceae bacterium
GGGAATGTCTGTAATGTTCTATCATTCCGGAGCGTGGAACAAAAAAATGTCGAGACCACATTTTGGTCCCCTTATGAAGGGTACTGTATAATCGACCAGGATGACATCAACGAATATGTCATCTCCATCTCCAAAAAGATCCAGAGAGACTACCGGAGCATCGTGCGTATATATTGAAAGCACTCATGCCCCTATCTTTAATAACACCATCAGCATGACAACGGCAAATCCTGCTATAAATGCAAGTGAGCCTTTATCATTATCTTTTCCGGCGGCAATCTGGGGTATCTCTTCTATTGTTGTATAGATCAGCGCACCGCCTGCAGCCGACATGATATAAGGCAAAGCTCCCGGAAAAAGCACAATGACCACAACGGTTATAATACCGAGCAGCGGAGTCGGCACGCCGGATATGATCCCCATAAAAAAGGCCTTTCCGTTCTTTGCTCCGGTATCCCTTACGGGAAGAGATACACAGATAGCCTCCGGAATATTCTGGATTGCGATCGCTATGGCCAGTACTGCTGCCACAGTTGAAGAGACCCATTCGGTTTTCATAAAATGAGCAGCGTAGATAGCGCCGAGAGTGATGCCTTCCGGTATATGATGGATCACTTCAGTCAGCATCACCTTGATCTCAGGATCCAGTCCGCTTTTTGGTCCCTCGGTTATTTCGGAATAAACATGTGTATGCGGAACGAAGATATCCAGGAGCACCTGAATGATCACGCCTATGCAAAAGTATACTGTTACCGTGATGATACCATTGCTTTTCAGGCAGCTAAGCCCATCTATCGCAGGCTTGATCATCCCCCAGACAGCCATTGAAATCATTATTCCCGCGCTGCTTCCCGAAAGTATCGAATGCAGATCATCCGAAATCCCGTTTTTCTTTGCATATATGACAGCGGATCCGAGAAAGGTACCGACAAGCGGAATAAGCATTCCAAATATGGTTTCGACGTCAGATAAAGTCTGTGATCTGTCCAAATACGTTATCAGCGAGCGAAAGCCGATAAATAAAAGGATCGTTCCGCCCATGATCTCGGACCCTGACTTATAACGGTCACCAAAAATGCTTCCTATCTTAACACCGGCCATTGAAATGATAAAAGTGATGATGCATATCATCAGGACAGCAAAGATCACATTGATAAAAGGCCCCCGGTCAAAAACCTCCACCGGAACAGCAACAAAGGTAATACCGACGGCAAGTGCATCGATGCTGGTGGCAACAGCCATCATAAACATCGTCTTAACATCAAACCCGGGCTTTACCTCTTCATCCGGAGAAAGAGCCTCTTTTATCATATTGCAGCCTATCAGCGTAAGGAGAAAAAAAGCAACCCACGGAGCGATCATGCTTATATATTTCTCAAATCTTGAGCCTATAAGATAACCGATAAAAGGCATTATTCCCTGAAATAGCCCGAACCATATACCGCAGGTCAGGTACTCCTTAATTGTAACCCTGCCCGATGCCAGTCCCTTGCATATAGACACGGCAAATGCATCCATGGCAAGTCCTACAGACAAAAGAAATAATTCAAATAACCCCATCCGTCCGCTCCTAACAAAAAAGTCCCGGGTATAGAAAGCTATACCCGGGATGATGTTTCAAGTTGCGACTTCATGCATAGCTTAATTAAATGAACTATACATAAGTCCCGCCATTTAAAACAGGACGGACCATTCGGCCCGTATGTTGACCTGTTATGTAAGACGCTTGCTACTCCCCATGAGATAACAATACGAATTTTATCACGACAAAAAGCATGCGTCAAACAATGAAAAAAGTATTAAAGTCAGCTTTTTCTGCCCTGATTGGCAACTGCTTCCATCTTGGCTTTCAGAGCCTCCTGATCACCGAGATAATAATGCCTGATCACCTTCATATCATCATCAAATTCGTACACAAGAGGAACAGCTGTAGGAATATTTATATTTATGATCTCATCACTGGAAAGGTCATCAAAGTATTTTACAAGAGCTCTCAATGAATTGCCATGTGCCGCTATGATCACTCTTTTTCCCGCCACGATATCTTTTTTGATCGTTTCCTCATAATAGGGGACAACCCTTTCTATGGTCGTTTCCAGACTTTCATTTTTGGGCAAAAGACTCTTATCAACATCTCTGTACATGGATTGCTTAAATGCACTCCTGTCATCATCATCCGGAAGTTCCGGAGGTTTTACATCGAAGGAACGTCTCCAGATCCTGACCTGCTCTTCTCCGTATTTATCGGCGGTTTCAGATTTATTCAATCCCTGCAGTGCTCCGTAATGCCTTTCATTCAACTTCCATGTTTTGATCACGGGAAGCCACGCTCTGTCCATCGTATCAAGAGTGATATTCAGAGTATGGATCGCTCTCTTCAGATATGAGGTATAACAGATGTCAAAATCATAGCCTTCATTTTTCAGTATCTGTCCGGCATTATATGCTTCCTCCTTTCCCTTTTCGCTCAGATCAACATCCATCCATCCGGTGAAAAGATTGAGCCTGTTCCATTCACTTTCGCCATGTCTCAAAAGTACCAGTTTTTTCATTGATTGCTCCTCTCAGTTATAAATGCACTTCTCCGGGGTTACCGCATGCTAACCCTATGTCATTTTTTTCTCCGCCTCAAAGGGGCGGAGAAAAAATATCAGTTAGTTTTTGCTAACTATAGATGATATTGCCGATCAGAGTTATTGTCAATATGTTTATACAAAATAAAAGGTTCCGAATCTCTCCGGAACCTTTTGATCACCTCTCTATTCTTATATTGGTAAATGCACACTGATCACCCGTAAGGGATACATATATCTTCTCCACATCCGTATTGATCCTGGATATATTCTTTATTGATATTCCGGAATTGGATGTCCAGGTAACTATCTTCCTGTCATTTCGCTCGAATGTTGCGCTGCACTCATATCCCTCTCTGTTGGCCTTCTTCCACTCTTCCCAGCCTTCAAAATCATGCCTGTCAACGATCAGATTATTATCGGAGACCGAACCCGAATCCCAGCTTTCGCCATCAAGTCTTATGAGAGCATATTCAAGATAATCCTCACCGTTAACCTTACCATCCTTAGATGAATAAATAACAAAGAACGGACAATGCCAGATAAGTCTTGCGGTCGGCAGGCTCTTTGAATGGAAGGTTATCTTCAGCCTGTCTTTTATCTCTATTCCGTCAGTGGTATTGGTCCTGTATCCATCAACCTGAAGATTTGGAATATCTCCCACAGGTCCGTTGATATAACTGATCTCTTCCGCAATCCTGGGAATAAAGCCGGGCTCTCTTGCCGTCTCAGCCTTTTTGATGGTAACATCCGAGATCCTGCAGCCTTCTCCGGTAAGTCCCAAATATACATATCTGGAACTGTCGGGAAGAGCAATGGTTGCCTCCACGGCATTTTTATTGCCGGTTATCCTTATAAGTACATGATCCCTGATCTTGATAGCCTCGATCCTGTACTCATCCGGTCCTATGGAATCGGATGATACCACCTTTGCCACCTTGACATGGATCTTTCTGATACCGCCCTCTGTATAATGTCCGTCAAAGAAAAGCTCGCAATACTCATGATACATGAATGTCTGAACATTTGAATCATCATGATACCTTCCGTCCAATGAATCAAAAAGAATTATGGAAGGCATAGCATGACGCGACGGCGTCTTTCTTTCCATCACAGCCTTCATATGGATCGTGGTCATAAAGGGATTGAGCACGATTCCTTCGGATACCTCTTCCCTGTGTGAATCAACAGAAAGATCCTCCTTACCGGACAGCAGTTTTATATCCTCTCTTTCCCTCATTTCAAATTCGGTATCAAGATCTATCATATGAAGCATGATCTTGGCAAATTCAGGATCAAACTGTGTTCCAGATCCTTCGATCAGTTCCTCGCGAACCTGATCCTGGGAAAGTGCATCGCCATAACTCTTCTTGGAGGTCATGGTATCATAAGCCTCAGCTACGGCAATGAGCCTTGCGATCTCCGGAATATCAGGTCCTTTCAGCCCTCTTGGATATCCTTTACCATCATATCTTTCATGGTGATAAAGAGCACCCACGCTTAAATTGGGATATTCGCTGATACTTGAAAGGAGCTGCTCACCCATGGTGGTATGGGTTTTGATCACCTCATATTCTTCTTCGGTAAGTTTTCCGGGCTTATTGATTATCCTCCCTTCCACTCCCATTTTTCCGACATCATGAAGAAGAGCAACATAATATATCTCTTCACATTCTTTCTGATTCTTTCCCGCCTCAACAGCGATCCTTCTGGAATAATCGGCAACTCTCGCCGAATGACCGCGGGTGTATTTATCCTTCATTTCTATTGCGTTTACAAGAGCAAGTGCTGTCTGGTCGAAAAGACGGCTGAGGTTCTTCTGTTCCTCTTCTCTGCGGAAAAGGCCGTTTTGAAACGTGATCATGGTATAAACGATACCGCTTACTATGAAAAGCCCCGATATGGTATCGAAGTAATTGCCGCCTCTTGAATACTCCGTAACAAGATCCGGATTCATGTAACTGATCATCCAGCATGCGATCAGGGTGATCGCTTCACAGATTATCATTACGAGCTTAAATACGCCGTCAAGGATCATCGTAATATATATGGTTCCGAGAAGGAGCCATATGGGTGTTCCGCCATATACTCCGCCATTTGTAAAGAACATCGCGGGAAGGAAAACAAATATCAGAATAATGGAAAGAACGATCCTTGCCTGCTCTATCTTCCCATCAGTGATAGCATATACGACATAAACCGAAAAAAGGATCGCACCAACCAAAGTGGAGATTGTTGCAACAGGGGGCTCATGCATTATTATCCCGCAGGGAACCGCCGCAAACAGAGCAAATAACACGGTGATAGAAAAGACTACAAAAACTCTCTCTTTAACATTCACGCTGGAATCGTAAACGTAGTTTTTAAGATTATTGATCATCTTTTTCATATTCTGTACCGTCAATGATCCTTTCGAATAATTAAATCTTCCCGATAATTTTACCACTTTCTGCATTATTCCGTGTATTATTTTCAATTGTCGCATTTGTAAAAAAATATCGATTATCGCTTTAAAAATATATATTGACAACTATATCGTCATCCGATATACTCGGCTTACGATATATCGAAGACCGTTATAACGTCAAACGTTATAATTCTGAACAACAAATAGAAAGGCAAAAGACATGCCACAACAGGCACTTACTGAAGCTGTATACTACATACTCCTATCCCTTCAAAAACCGCTGCATGGATATGGAATAATACAGAATGTAAACGAGCTCTCAAAAGGACGGGTCAAAATGGCTCCGGGCACACTGTACGGAGCACTTAACACTCTTACCGACAAGGGATGGATCGATGCACTTCCCGAAAATCCCGAGAGCAGGAAAAAAGAATATGTCCTGACAAAGTCAGGCAAGACCGTTTTGAGAGAAGAGATCGAAAGGCTTTCGGAACTGGTTGATAACGGGAAAAAGCTTCTGGAGGAAAACTGAATATGAGAACAACATTTACAAAATGGTTCTGGATATGGCAGCTCCCCAAGGAAGAGCAATGGATCAACGAAATGGCTGAGCACGGATATGGTCTTGTCCATGCGGGAAGGATAACCTTCGAATTTGAAGATATCGAACCCGGCAGATACAAATACAGGGAGATCATGTTCAAGGGAAGCTGGGGTTCCGATAAGGCCAGGGAATTCCTTCAGTTCATGGAAGAGATGGAAATACGCAATGTAGCACATGTGTCCTATCTCGGCCACACCGTCTTATATATGCGTTATGAAAATACGGGAACCGATTCCGAGATCTATTCCGGTCTGGACTCCAGGATTGAATATGAAAAAATGCTTTGTTCATATCTCCTGCCGCTTGCCATCATCAACCTTCTGGCATTTGTTTACAACATATGCGTATTCATATCGTTTGTGATCTCCGGACGCTTTAACCCGGTCAATCTTGTGAGTTTTCTCAATCTCGGAATCGCAATTGCAATATTCATACAGATCGGGAAAAAACACGAAGTTATAAAGAAACTGCAGGAAGAACGTAATATACACGAATAAAGAGGAGAATAATCATGCAAAAACTGACTGATCAGGAAAGACTTAAGCCCTGGATGGGCTTTGTGCTCTTCGGCTTTGTAATGGCAGTTTTCGTTACAGTATGCGCCTGGATGCAAAACAACTGGGGAATACCGGGACTTATACTGACAGAACTTCTGCTTGCGGGAATAGCTGTGCTGTTTTGTGTCATTAGAAAGGTCAAGATCCGCGAAGTATTTCCGATGAAAAAAATAAGCATCAGAGACTTCTTCGGATGCATCCTGCTTCTCATCGGCGGATATATGATATCTATTTTGTCAGTTCTTATAATGGCAGTCATCGTCCCTGAATCCTATCAGGAAGCTGCCGAACTGGGCGGATTTCTGTACGACGGCAGCATGAACTATATCACCACCTTGATAGTGGTTGCCATTCTTCCGGGAATCTGTGAAGAATCAATTTACAGAGGCGCGATACTTTCCACCTTCCGTTCCTTCAAGCATGAATGGATAGCCATAGCACTTGTAGGTTTATTCTTTTCAATAAACCATCTGTCAATCCTCAGAGGCCCCTTCACATTTTTAGTCGGTATGATCCTGGCATACGTAGTGGTAAAGAAAAACAACATCCTTCTTTCCATGATGATGCACTGCCTACTGAACGGTTTCAGCGTTACTCTTTCATATACCAGCTTTGATCCCGAGCAGATTGAAGCGGCTGCCGAGATGGGAGTAACTCTTCAGAGTGTTGGCGCATACCTGATACTTGGTTGTATCGCTCCCATTCTCATAGTGACGGGTATGATGCTCATCAATCCGGAAGGACATAAAGCGAGCAGATATATTACAGCCGGTATCCTTGCGGGAGTAATGTTCATCGGTGGCATCATCATAACTCTCACCGCAAGACCCGCATCGATCTTCACAATGAACGGATCATTTGAAGTTACCGAAGAGGATTTTGAAACAGGATATTTTACAATCGAAGAAGAACGGGAAGTCACCCTTATCGTTGTTATGACAAATGCCGACGGTTTCTACCGCGCATCGCTTATTGACAAAAACGGAGATATCGCATGCGCAAGCGATATGGGAGACGGTAAGATCAAGACCTACACATCTACCGTACTTCTCCCTGCAGGTGAATACGAAGTAGTCATAACCGGCGGTGATGATACGATTGGTCAGTCTCCCGTGTACAATATAGTCGTACAGTAAATTTTTGATTTTGGCTCTGAACTGCCGGCTCCTGTAACGGAGCCGGCTTTTTATTTCCGGGAAAAAGTTTTCCGGCATATTTTTCCCGGAATTAGTAAAAAAGGATACACACTTTTATACTATGGTGCTATACTACAGAAAGTTTGTTCAAAAAACTCTTCAATAATAAAGGAAAAATGCCATGCATCCCGATAAGATCAAACCAATGCTCTTCAGCACAATGAAGCATTATAACGGCAAGCAGTTCGCTACGGACGTCATAAGCGGAATAATAGTTGCCATCATCGCCCTGCCGCTGTCCATAGCTCTGGCGCTTGCATCCGGAGTGCGACCGGAAGAAGGCCTTTACACTGCAATAGTAGCAGGCTTCATCATCTCATTTCTGGGCGGAAGCCGTGTCCAGATCGCAGGTCCCACAGCCGCATTTGCGACCATAGTTGCCGGAATAGTTGCAAGAAGCGGCATGGAAGGACTGATGCTCGCAACCATAATTGCCGGAATCCTTCTCATACTTATGGGAATCTTCCGTCTCGGCGGTCTCATCAAGTTCATCCCCTATACCATCACCACAGGATTTACAGCCGGTATTGCCGTTACCATTCTGATAGGTCAGCTCAAGGATTTCTTCGGGCTTACGTATCCTGAAGGAACCGTAACTATCGAGACCATGGAAAAGGTTGAAGCTGTTGTTAAGAATTTCGGTTCCATCAATCCATACGCTCTGCTTGTCGGTGCCATAAGTCTCGCAATACTTATCATATGGCCTAAGATAAATGACAAGATCCCCGGATCGCTCATTGCAGTCATTGTCGGAATACTGATCGTAAAACTTTCCGGAATGCCGGTCAACACCATTGAAAATCTTTATACGATCAGCAATAAGCTTCCCACATTCCACATGCCTCAGCTCAGCTTTAATGCGATCAGAGGCGTGGCATCTGACGGCTTTACCATAGCGATACTCGCCGCCATAGAATCTCTGCTTTCATGCGTTGTCGCTGACTCAATGATCAATTCCCATCACCGTTCCAACATGGAACTGATAGCCCAGGGATGCGGTAATATCGGATCCGCACTCTTCGGAGGCATCCCCGCAACCGGTGCGATAGCAAGAACCGCAGCAAATATCAAGAACGGAGGACGCACTCCCATCGCAGGAATCGTTCACTCCATAGTTCTTGTTCTGGTACTTGTGATCCTTATGCCCTATGCCGGTCTCATACCGATGCCCACCATTGCCGCAATCCTCTTTATCGTTGCATACAACATGTGTCAGTGGAGAACCTTCGTACATCTATGCAAAACCGCTCCCAAAAGTGACATCATTGTCCTTGTGACCACATTCGTTCTTACGGTTGCATTCGATCTTGTCATTGCTATCGAGATAGGCATGGCTCTTGCTTTGATCCTGTTCATGAAGCGTATGAGTGAAGAGACACAGATCACAGGATGGAAGGCATATGATCCCGAAGAGGATCCCGACGGGATGAATCTCAAGCCCATTCCAAAGCATGTACGTGTATATGAGATCTCAGGTCCCATGTTCTTCGGAGCCACAGAACAGATCGCAGCCATCGATTTCAGCGAGCAGACAAAAGTAATAATAATGAGAATGAGAGGAGTGCCGGCAGTTGATGCATCGGCTATGCACACTCTCGAAGAATTCAACAAAAGATGCAAAAATGCCGGAATACAGCTTGTATTCTCCCACGTAAACGAACAGCCCATGACAGCTATGCAAAAGAGCGGCTTCATCGACCTCATCGGAAAGGATAACTTCAGACCCCACATAGACGATGCAATCGAGTGGGCCGGAAAGCTTGTAAACGAGGAAAAGAAATAATACATCCGCTCATGAAACTTTTGGAACAAAAATACCCCCTGCAGAAACCGCTCTGCAAGGGGTATTATCATTTCTTTCTTCTTATATGGAAAAGTACTCCGCTCTTTGGATATACCCATTCATCCTTAATGGATATCTCATACAGATCTGCCCGTTTTACAAACGCTCCGGCATTGGACTGATCTTCCTTATTCAGATAAGAATACATTGTGACATCCATATCGGATTTGTACTTTAGCTTAATATGAGGATTCTTGGTAGGATCCACAAGAGTCACTTCAAAAATATGATCCCAGAGTCTGGGCATCTTGAAATAAATCCTTACCGTATGCTCCATCGAGGTCTTATCATAATCAAGCTTGAACTTGAATATAAGTCCGTTCTGCTTTCTTTCAACTTCCACCAGATCCTCTTCTCTTCCTCCGTCACCGTCAACCCAGAGAGTCGGGACAAAGAGATCGTTGATCACAGAAGTGACCTGATCATTAGGAATGCTGTTTATATATTTTATGGCTTCCGGAGTCACAACAAGATCTTCATTAAAGATACATTTCGAAAAGTCTGCATCCTTACCGTCTTCAAGAAGTCCCGAGTCAAGGCTTCTCTTATCATACGCAAATCCCAGACATACATAATCTCCGGAAAAATTAGCATCACGCCCTGACAGATACTTGACCGTAAATTTAAATTCCTCATCCAAAAGGAAATAGCGGTTTTCCTTAAGTCCCGGAAAATCGTACTTTTCATATTCCCGGGTAAGTGCATTCTCAAGAGTGATGATATAGTCAAAAGACTTCCTTATCCTCGCGGATTTTGCTCCGTCAAAGTATTTTCCCATATTAGTGGTAAGGAGATCCACCGCATCATCATCACCGAGCATGGAGACCAGAGTGGATTTCAGGAATGCTTTTTTATCCTCCTCGCTGAAGGCATCCATTGTTTCGGGGTCTCCCATCAGGGTTTTGGCAATCTGCTGTGAAGTTTCCTTGGCATATGCATCCTGTGTAAGCTTGTTATACAGAATATCAAATACGCAAAAGCCTGCAAGCACACCGATCAGATTTCCCACAACACTGTCAACAAAATCCCTGAATCCATAGCTCGGATCTGTCACAAGCATAAACACATATCCGGATATGATAATGATAATGGCTACAAGGAAGCACATTGCAGTCGCTGTCCAGGTGATCTTTGAATTGATATTGATTTTTTTATTCTTATCTGAATTGCTCATCTTCTTTTCTCTTTTGTGAACGAAAAAAATGCGCTCACATCTTTACCATTATTTCATTTCTCGTGAACACGCCTCTGTACAGCGCCGGTCTCTTATTATAGTATGCCCAGAACCTGTCACCGTAATCATAATGCCACCATTCTGACGGTAGGTTCGTAAAGCCTGCGCCTGTCATTATATTATATAACAGACGTCTGTTGTTTTTTATATTTTCATTATCAGAAGCTTCATAGAACGCAGTATACGTCCTGTCCGAAAATTCATCGAATCCGGATCCCATATCAAGTCCGTTTCCATCCGGTCCTATTATGGTTATGTCCACTGCACCGCCTGTTGTATGCACGGGCGGAACATCTTTGTCATAGACAGGGTCTGATACGAATTTCCTGATAAAAGCATTCCTGTCAGCTTCAGTCTTTTCCGCAAGTCCAAACTGATCTGTTATAGCCAGGGAATAATCTTCATATAGCTCTTTCTGAAGGGCAAAGGGACGCCATGCATCCAAGATCCGGAACCTGTATCCATTCGGCAGATTTCCTGCAGCTTTTTTCAGAAGCTCATATACCTCGCTTCTCACAAAACAATCACATTCTGCATTATCCATCCCAAGG
>CAMNAQ010000076.1 GCA_946531495.1 uncultured Lachnospiraceae bacterium
CTCCACGGAGAAGAACTTACCGTAACCTTTCTCTTTTCACCGTTACACTCAAATATATAATCTCCGGCCTTAAGGATTCCAAGGTTTATCAGTGAGACCTTATCTCCGGAGCTTTCATCTGGACTGACCCTGGGATGCTTGTATGTACGGATCGGACTGCCCGTTTTATCGCACAGAAAAAGAGGATCATCCGACAATACCGCTACCTGTACGGGGAGCGAATCCGAATATCCTGTCTGATTGATTCTTATGACTGATAAAGGGCTGTACATTTTCCGCTGATCTCCATGTTTTGAAGGTGCGGCTGTACAATAACAGTTTCCGCACCGTTTGCATTTGATCGCATACACTATATACATGTTATCATCAGGTCTTTGGCCTGTCATCAGATTATTTTGCTTGGCAATCACCGTTTTTTGTCATTGACAAATTATTTTTCACTGTTGTATAAAAAAGTAAGTGAGCAATGGCGTTCATTTCATAAAGACAGTTGTCTTTGGTGAAGTGGGCGCTTTTTTTGTAGGCAGCCGGAATAAAGCTGTTATGGGGGAGCACAGGAGGATTTTATGAATTACACCCAGGAAGAAGTAAAACAATTTGTGGAAGAAGAGGATGTTAAATTCATCCGTCTGGCATTTTGCGATGTGTTCGGAAGATCAAAGAATGTGTCGATAATGCCGTCTGAGCTGGACAGGGCATTTAGTGAAGGTATCGCTATAGATGCATGGTCCATACAGGGCTTTGAAGGATTTGATTCATCGGACCTGTTCCTGCACCCGGATCCGGACACCCTTGCCATTCTCCCCTGGAGGCCGGAGCACGGAAGAGTTGTGAGGATGTACTGCGATATCACCTGGCAGGACGGCACACCTTTTGAATGCGATTCGAGGGGCTTTCTTAAGAGGGCTGTAAAAAAGGCGGAGGATGCGGGATATATATTCAGCTTCGGAACGGAGCAGGAATTCTACCTGTTCAGGAGTGATATAGAAGGCGATGATACAAGAGTTCCCTATGACGAGGCCGGATATATGGATATCGGACCTTTGGACAGGGGGGAAAATATCAGAAGAGAGATATGCATAACACTTGAGCAGATGGGAATAAGCCCCGAAAGCTCGCACCATGAAGAAGGACCGGGACAGAATGAGATCGATTTCAGGTACTGCGAAGCTCTCAAATCCGCGGATGATGCCATGACCTTCCGAAGCGTTGTAAGTGCCGTGGCAAACAGAAACGGCGCGACGGTTGACTTTTCTCCTAAGCCTGTAAGGAACAGACCCGGAAACGGTATGCATATCAATTTTTCCGTAAAAAAAGACGGAAAGGATGTTGATCTTGCACCGGTGATCGCCGGCATCCTTAAGCATGCCGCAGAGATGACTCTTTTCCTTAATCCCGTGACGCAGTCGTATGACAGACTCGGTACGATCAAGGCTCCCGGGTTTATTACCTGGGCGAGAGAGAATCGATCCACACTCATACGTATACCCGCTGCTTTTGGTGAATACAGAAGAGCAGAGCTGAGATCACCTGATCCCATGGCAAATCCCTATCTTGCCTTCGGACTGATCATTATGGCCGGATTAGAGGGACTTGAGAAGGGACTGGTACCTCCCGAGGAGACGACTATCAATCTGTACCGGGCATCAAGAGAGGTTCTCGACAGATTTGATTCCATACCTTCGTCACTTGAAGAAGCAGGGCGTATTGCTTCCGAGAGCCCTTTTATATCGGCATATCTTCCGGCAAAGCTTCTTGATTCGTATTTCGAAAAGAGCGGAAAAAAATAAATGTTACCTGCTGAGCGAATATACAGTGTGCTGCTGGTTTCGGCAGCCGAAAAAGTTAATAATGCGATCCTGCCGCTCCTTGGAGGCGGAAGCTTTGAACCGGTCACTGTTGTGGACACGGTTGCAAAGGCGCAGAGAAGATTATCTGAAAGGGATTACGACTTTGTTGTGATAAATGCGCCGCTTCCCGATGACTTCGGAAGAAAATTCGCCGTTGATATCTGCAGCGAAAGCGATGCAGTTGCATTGCTCATCGTCAGGAGTGAGATGTATGACGAGATAAGCACATCGGTCACTCAAAGAGGCGTTATGGTCATCAGAAGACCTCTTGACGAAACTTTGATGGATCAGATCATCGGCGTGATGTGCAGCGTCCGCGAAAGGCTCAAAAAGATCAAGAAGAAGACCATGACACTTGAGGACAAGATGGAAGAAATAAGGCTTGTCAACAGAGCAAAATGGGCATTGATAAAAGCGTGCCATATGACCGAGGAGGATGCACACAGATATATTCAGAAGCAGGCAATGGATATGTGCCTGAGCAAGAAGGAAACTGCGGAGAACATCCTCAAGACTTACGGATAGTTATTAATGTATGATGTGTGATGAGACGGTTGCACATGAAAGTGAATATGTTATTCTGAAGGAGTTATCATCCGGGATGGTCAGGTCATCCCTGTGAAGCTCCTTTTTTATTGGATATTACAAAATTGTCACATAGATATCACATCATTCGATGTTGGGAAAAGTCCCGTTTCGGTAAGCTTGATGCATAAAACGAAACGGAGGTAAATGTAATGGAACTGCTTAAAGTAAACGATATTAAGAAAACATATGTCTCCAGGCTCGGGGGAACCCGTGTGCAGGCTCTCAAGGGAGTCACCTTCTCGGTTGAAAAGAGTGAATATGTTGCGATAATGGGTGAGTCAGGATCAGGCAAGACCACTCTCCTTAATATTCTTGCCGCTCTTGACAAGCCTACGGGCGGAAGCGTTGAACTTGATGGAAAAAGACTGGATGCCGTCAGGGAAAGAGAACTTGCGGCATTCAGGAGAAATAATCTCGGATTTGTTTTTCAGGAATTCAATCTGCTGGATACATTCTCTCTTAAGGATAACATTCTTCTTCCTCTTGTTCTAAGCGGGGTTCATCCGTCGGAGATGGAGAAAAGACTGCAGCCTGTCGCGGTATCACTTGGTATAGAGGATCTCCTTGAAAAGTACCCTTACGAGGTGTCGGGCGGCCAGAAACAGCGAGCTGCGGCAGCGAGGGCACTTATAGCAGAGCCAAGACTCATCCTTGCCGATGAGCCGACGGGGGCTCTTGATTCACAGTCTGCCTCTGATCTGCTGCGCGTTTTTTCACAGATCAACAAAAACGGACAGACCATACTTATGGTAACACACTCAACTGATGCGGCTTCTCATGCAAACAGGGTACTCTTTATACGCGATGGTGTGGTATTCCACCAGCTTTATCGCGGTGAGTCCGACAATGATGAGATGTATAAGAAGATCTCGGATACTCTCACCATGCTCAGGAGGGGGAGGTGACTCTGATGAAAAGCGGATTTTATCTGAAGATAGCGTTCGAAAATATCAGGAAAAACACACAGCTCTATATTCCCAGGATCCTTGCGGAGGCCGGACTCCTCGGATGCTTATACATTATGATCACGATCCTGCATGATGACAGGTTGGCAGATGCGCTTGGCGGATCGTATCTGCAGATGTTTATGTCATTCGGTTCATTTGTTATCGGTCTGCTCTCGTTCATTCTGATACTGTATGTCAATTCATTTCTCATGAAGCGCAGAAAGAGTGAGTACGGGCTTTACAATGTTCTCGGAATGGAGAAAAGACATGTCATACGGGTTCTGCTTGCCGAATCGGTCATCACTTCCCTTGCTTCTGCTGTGACAGGCATCCTCTTCGGGATACTGTTCTATAAGGCATCATCGGTTCTTATCTGCAGGCTGATGCACAGCGGGATCGTTCCGGGATTCTACTATCTGGATCTGAGGACAGTCATCTTCCCTGTCGTTGTATTCATGGTTCTCGATCTGCTGGCATTTTTCACGGGAAGCCTCTCGATCCTCTTTATGAAGCCTGTCGATCTGATGGCAGGAAAGCATGTCGGAGAAAGGGAGCCCAGGGTAAGATGGATCCTTCTGGTGATGGGAATCGTCTCTCTCGCGAGCGGATATTATATATCACTTACCACCAAGGCTCCTCTACAGGCGATGCTGCTGTTTTTTATGGCTGTGCTGCTCGTTATCGTCGGTACATACTGTCTCTTTGTTGCGGGAACAACTTTTGTATTAAAGTGTCTGAAGAAAAACAGGAAGTACTACTATCAGAAGAATCACATGCCTGCAGTTGCAGGACTTCTTTTCAGGATGAAGCAGAATGCTGTTGGCCTTGCATCGATTGCAATCCTTGCTACAGGTGTTCTGGTCATGATCTCGACTACGGTAAGTCTGTACAGCGGAGTTCAGGATACAATGAATTCCAACTATCCCAAGCAGGTATATCTCTCCGCATTCAGTGAAGATGGTGAACTTGTCAATCATGTATCATTTGATATACTTTCAGATATTGTTTATAAATCGGCAGAAAATAACGGTCTTGAGATAACAGAAATGGAGAAGACCAATATGCTCACGGTCTCATATCTGCTTAGAGACGACGTGTTACTGACCAAACCTGAAGCGGAAGAGATCGGCAGCTGGGATATGTCGGAACTGACCAGTGCGATCTTTATAACTGAGGAAACTTATGAAAGGTTAAAGGGACAGACGCTTGTGACGACGGATGCAAGAGATCTCGGGCTTGAGAAGGATGAGATCGCATTCAGCAGGATAATGTCAACTGCAGAGCATTTCGGAGATGTGCCGGAGACACTGACTATCGCGGGAAAGACTTATAAGGTAAAGGAAAACATATTGTATTTTCCGATATCCGCAACATACGGCAATATTGTCGATCTTATCGGTATCGTTGTTGCAGATGAAGAAGTCATGGATGAGATCTACAGGGCACAGAGGGAAAGTTACGGCGAATATGCCTCTGAATACGCGGGCAGGCTCGGACTTAATTTCAGTGAGGAGGTATCTTCGGAGGCCGGAGAAAGCTTCAGCTGTGATGTAAAGGCGATGCTTAATGAACAATTCCCGGACGGGATCAACTTTATGATAGATTCCAGATGGGAGAGTCTTCACAATGTTCTTGATATGTACGGAACATTCCTTTTCCTCGGAATACTTCTCGGATTTGTGTGTTTGTTTTCAACGATCCTTATTATATACTACAAGCAGATATCTGAAGGTTATGAGGACAGGAGCAGATTCCAGATCATGGAGAAGCTCGGTATGGAAGAACGTGAGGTAAAAAGGACCATAGGAAGCCAGCTGATACTCCAGTTCTTTCTTCCTCTTGTGACAGCTGCAATCCATACGATAATGGCATTTCCCATCCTTCTGAAGCTTCTGAAGATACTGATGCTTACCAATACCTCTCTGTTTGTCACATGCACGATCATAACGCTTCTTGTATTCGGAGTCGTCTATGTGGCTGTATATCTGCTCACAGCGAGAACATATTACAGGATAGTACACTGATCTTAAGGAGATAAAATGTACAGGATCTTTCTTGTTGAAGATGATCATGCGCTTGCAAAGGAAATATGCAGACAGCTTGAATGCTATGGCAACGAGACACGCATCGTTTCGGATTTTCATGACGTGACCGGAGAAGTGAAAGCCTACGATCCCCAGCTTGTGCTGATGGATATCATGCTCCCGTTCCAGAACGGATATTACTGGACTTCTGAGATAAGAAAGATCTCAACCGTCCCGATAGTTTTCCTGTCATCCGCATCGGATAATATGAATCTGATCATGGCGATCAATATGGGCGGAGATGATTTTATCGCAAAGCCTGTTGATCCTATGGTGCTGAATGCCAAGGTTCAGGCGATACTTAGACGTTCCTACGAATTGTCAGGAAGTTCATGTATGATAAATTTTCACGGGGCCGAGTTGAACACTAATGACAGCAGTGTCACTTTCGAAGGAAAAAGGACAGAACTTACCAAAAATGAAATGAGGATCCTTCAGACTCTTCTGGATAACAAAGGGAGGATCGTGAGCCGTTATACTCTCATGGTAAGACTCTGGGATGATAACTGCTTTGTCGAGGAAAATACGCTGACGGTCAATGTCACACGCCTCAGGAAGAAGCTTGAGGAAGTCGGACTGAAGAATGTGATAGTCACAAGACCCGGAAGCGGCTACATCATATCATGAAGATCTTAAAGGAAGTTATCCGTAAAAATATAAGAGTAATGGCAGTGTTTGCTGTGATGGTCGCAGCAAACGCTACCATTTTTGCACTTTATGACATCATTACGGAACCCATGATATATGCGGTCATACTGACATTTGCAGTGATGGCCGTGATCTTCGCCATCGATCTGATATCAGAAAACAGAAAAAGAAACCGGAGGATGTCAGTCCTTTCCTCAGTGGCATCCGAATGGAGAAATCTTCCGGATGCAGAATCTCTTGCTGAGGAGGATTATATTGAGATCATAAAAGCACTCGGTGAACTTATGGAGAAGGTTTATGATGAAGAATCTTCCGATAAGCAGGATATGATCGATTATTATACCGCGTGGGTTCACCAGATCAAGACTCCCATCGCGGTCATGCGCCTTAAGCTTTCCGATGATACTCCGGAGCATCATGCTCTGCTGATCGAACTGTCGAGAATAGAGCAGTATGTTGAGATGGTGTTACAGTATATCCGCATCGGGAGCGGTACCAATGATCTGGTTATCCGTGAATATGATCTCGATACTCTTATATGTGAATCGGTACGCAAGTTTGCCCCGCAGTTTTTCGAGAAGAAGCTGCAGCTGATTTATGAGAAAACTGATGCGACTATAGTGAGCGACAGGAAATGGTTCATCTGTATCCTTGATCAGCTTCTGTCAAATGCGGTCAAATATACCTCTGTAGGTTCTGTCACGATATCAGTAAAAGATTCTGTCCTGAGAGTTGCCGACACGGGTATCGGGATTGCACCGGAGGATCTTCCCAGGATCTTTGAAAAGGGATATACGGGAACGAACGGACGGATTGAGAATAGATCAAGCGGACTCGGACTTTACCTTGCCAAAAAGGCGGCAGACCTTCTTTCCATCAGGATCAGTGCAGAGAGCGTGATCGGAAAAGGAAGTACGTTTATTCTTGATCTTACCCAGGAAAGAGTAAAATGATACGAAGTGATGTATCGATTCTGGAAGAAATCGCTTCTTGTATATTGACAACATGATTTTGCAGTAGTATTTTATCACTTGAAAAGGCAAAGGCGTCTTTTCTGTAAACTTGCAGAAAAGGCGTCTTTGTCTTTTTCTGTTTTTCCAAAAAAGGAGGAACAATCATATGGAAACACATTCAGTACCGGAGTATTTTGGAGAACTTGTATTTGACGATCGTCAGATGAGAGCAAGACTTTCATCCAAGGTCTATGCATCACTCAGAAAGACCATTGATGAAGGTAAGAAACTCGATTCCAAGATTGCGGAGGCAGTTGCATCAGCAATGAAGGAATGGGCTCTTGAAAAGGGAGCTACACATTTTACTCACTGGTTCCAGCCTCTTACCGGTATCACTGCAGAAAAGCACGATTCATTCATCACTCCCTCACCTGACGGAAGTGTCATAATGGAGTTTTCCGGCAAGGAACTCATTCAGGGCGAACCTGATGCGTCATCATTCCCTTCGGGCGGCATCAGAGCTACATTCGAAGCAAGAGGATATACGGCATGGGATCCTACCTCATATGCATTCATCAAGGATAAGACCCTCTGCATCCCTACTGCATTCTGTTCATACAGCGGAGAGGCACTTGATAAGAAGACTCCGCTTCTCAGATCCATGGAGGCGCTCAACAAGCAGGCACTCCGTATTCTTAAGCTTTTCGGAAACGATACTGCAAAATACGTCAGAACATCCGTAGGACCCGAGCAGGAATATTTCCTTATCACCAAGGAGATGTATGATCTTCGTCCCGACCTCAGATACACAGGAAGAACTCTTTTCGGATCCAGACCTCCCAAGGGACAGGAGATGGATGACCATTACTTCGGAGTTATCAAGCCCCGCGTACAGGAGTTCATGAATGATCTGAACCAGGAACTCTGGAAACTCGGAATCCTTGCTAAAACAGAGCATAACGAGGTTGCACCCGCTCAGCACGAACTGGCACCCATCTATTCAACAACCAACATCGCTACCGATCAGAACCAGCTGATGATGGAGATCATGCAGAAGGTAGCTGCAAAGCACGGACTTGTATGTCTGCTTCATGAAAAGCCCTTCGCAGGCGTCAACGGCAGCGGAAAGCACAATAACTGGTCCATGGCGACGGACACCGGTATCAACCTTCTTTCACCCGGTGAGACACCCTATGAAAATGCACAGTTCCTGCTCTTCCTCTGCGCAGTGATCAAGGCTGTTGATGATTATCAGGATCTTCTCAGACTTTCTGTTGCAACTGCAGGTAACGATCACAGACTCGGAGCTAACGAGGCACCTCCTGCAATCATTTCCGTATTCCTTGGCGATGAACTTTCTGCAATACTTGATGCCATTGAAAATGACACTCCTTATGCAGGAACCGAGAAGAAGATAATGAAGCTGGGTGTGGATATCCTTCCCGCATTTCCCAGAGATACCACCGACAGAAACAGAACCTCGCCCTTCGCCTTCACCGGCAACAAGTTCGAGTTCAGAAGCCTCGGATCATCCAACTCCATCGCATGTGCGAACATCATGCTCAACTCGGTCGTTGCGGAATCTCTCAAGATCTACGCGGACAGACTTGAAGGAGCCGAGGACTTTGAAAAGACTCTTCACGAGATGATAAAGAAGACGATCAAGGACCACAAGAGGATCCTCTTCAACGGTAACGGCTACGATGATGCGTGGGTTAAGGAAGCTACCGAGGTCAGAGGCCTGTGCAATTACAGGACCACTCCCGACTGCATGCCTCATATCCTGGATGAGAAGAACGTTAAGCTTCTCACCGGACACAAGGTATTTACTGAGAAGGAGATTGAATCCCGCTGTGAGATCATGCTCGAGAACTATTGCAAACAGGTCCGCATCGAAGCCAATACCATGATGGATATGGCACTCCGTCAGATCCTTCCCGCCATTGCAGGATATTCGGATAAGCTTTCCGAGACAGTATCCTCCAAGAAGTCAGTCAATGCATCGCTTGCATGTTCATATGAGACCGATGTCATCTCCAAGCTTTCTGTTCTTGCAGATCAGATCTATACAAGAAGCGGTGAACTTGAAAAGGCAATCATCGCTCTCGGAAGTGCAGAGGATATCATCGCAGAGAGTGCAGCAATAAGAGATACACTCCTTCCCAAGATGGGTGAACTCAGAGCAGCGGCAGATGAGGCAGAGACACTGGTTTCATCAGAGTACTGGCCTTATCCTTCATACGGCGACATGCTCTTCAGTGTAAGGTAATGTGACAGTTTTCTTCATAATATGCGGCCGGGAAGCCGTTACTGCCTTCCCGGCCCATATCCTTTTTAACATGGATTAAGTGAACCATATACGGAGGATGAATAAATGTGTTCTATCATGGCGTGGTGCGGAAGGGGCACCGATGAAGAAGCCTTTGCAAAGGCTTTGGATAAGACGACATCAAGAGGCCCCGATGATGCACGGATTATTAAGACAAAGGGCGGACTGCTTGGATTCAGGCGGCTTTCCATCATGGGACTTACCCCGGAGGGAATGCAGCCTTTTGAGCTGAATAATTCCGCCGTGGTGTGTAACGGAGAGATATACGGATTTTCTTCTCTCAGGGATGAACTTAAAAGCAAGGGATATACATTCAGGAGTGACAGTGACTGCGAGATCATCCTCCCGATGTATAAGGAATACGGAGCAGAGTGCTTCAAGAAGTTCGATGCGGAATTCGCCTGTGTGATCTATGACGGTGACAGGGATGAGTGGATCGCTGCAAGAGATCCCATCGGTATCAGACCTCTTTATTATACATTCGATAAGGGCGGAAGCATGATATTTGCAAGCGAGCCCAAGAATCTTACAGTGCTTTCTTATGAGAAGATCTATCCCTTTCCTCCCGGTCATTACTATAAGGATGGACAGTTCGTCTGCTACAACGACATATCAAAGCCTGTAAAAACTGTAAAGGATGATCTTGAGACTGTGTGCGCCACTATCCGCGAGAAGCTGATCGCCGGTGTTGAAAAGAGGCTTATAGCAGATGCCAAGGTAGGATTTCTCCTTTCCGGAGGACTTGATTCTTCCCTGGTCTGCAGCATCGCACAGCGAAGGAGCAGTACTCCCATCCGCACCTTCGCCATCGGAATGAACGAGGATGCCATCGATCTTAAGTATGCCAAACAGACAGCGGATTATCTCGGAGCAGATCATACCGAAGTGATCATAACAAGGGACGATGTCATAAATGCACTTCCCGATGTCATCCACCTTCTCGGAACCTATGACATCACCACCATAAGAGCCAGCATGGGAATGTATCTCCTGTGCAAGGCCATTCATGAGCAGACGGATATCCGCGTTCTGCTCACCGGTGAAGTCAGTGATGAGATCTTCGGATATAAATATACGGACTTTGCTCCAAGCGCGGAGGCATTCCAGGCAGAGGCCGAGAAGAGAGTCAGAGAGCTTCACATGTACGATGTGCTCCGCGCCGACAGATGTATCTCCGTCAACTCCCTTGAGGCAAGAGTTCCCTTCGGAGATCTTGATTTTGTCAGGTACTGCATGGAGATAGACCCGGAGATGAAGATGAACCGTTATAACAAGGGCAAATATCTTCTCCGGCATGCCTTTGAGGGTCTTGATTACCTTCCGGAGGAGATACTCATGCGTGAGAAGGCTGCATTCTCTGACGCTGTGGGTCATTCGATGGTGGATCATCTCAAGGAATATGCGGAAGAGAAATATACCGCTGATGAATTTGCAAAACGCGCGAAAAAGTACGATCATGCAAGACCGTTTACCAAGGAATCGCTTCTCTACAGGGAGATCTTTGAAGAGTATTACCCCGGCCAGTCCCATATGGTCAGGGATTTCTGGATGCCTAACAAA